>WFTS01000054.1 GCA_015485385.1 Kordiimonadales bacterium
ATATATTGAGAGAGTTGACGCGCGTCGTCCCCTAGTTTACCCCCTACTTATATTCGATTTTTAAGGCGGTGCCATGAGCGATCTGTTTGAAGTGAAACAAACCAAAACCGACTATTCTGCAAAAGATATTGAGGTGCTAGAAGGCCTTGAGCCTGTTCGGCAGCGCCCAGGCATGTATATCGGCGGCACAGATGAGCGCGCGCTGCATCATCTTGTCTCTGAAGTTCTGGATAATTCCATGGACGAAGCCGTTGCGGGCCACGCGACACGCATAAATGTTTCCATGAACCGAGACGGTTCCATCAGCATCTCGGATAATGGTCGCGGTATCCCAACTGATCCGCACCCTAAATATCCGGGCAAGTCTGCACTTGAGGTTATTTTAACCACTTTGCATTCCGGCGGAAAATTTAACTCGGACGCATATGCGACATCGGGCGGCCTACACGGGGTTGGTATTTCGGTGGTCAACGCGCTGAGCTCTGAAATGTCGATAGAGGTTGCCCGTGACCGTAATATGTGGCGGCAATCCTATTCGCGCGGAAAAACAACATCTGAGCTAGAAGATTTAGGCCCCGTCCAGAACCGTCGCGGTACATCGGTGAAATTTCTACCAGATCCCGAAATTTTTGGTGAAAAACTCGCTTTCAAGCCATCAAGAGTTTACCGGATGGCACGGTCAAAGGCCTATCTGTACCGGGGTGTTGAAATCCGTTTTAGCTGCGACCCGGACTTGATCAAAGGGGATGATAAAACGCCAACTGAAGCAAACCTTCATTTCCCCGGCGGCTTAGCAGACTATCTGGCAGAGACACTTAAAAACCGCACCTGTGTTTCCGATGAACCTTTTTCAGGGGCGGTGAATTTCCCGGATGAACAGGGCCGCGTTGAATGGGCGATCCATTGGCCTGAGTTTGGCGATGGCTTTTGCAGCAGCTACTGCAACACTATCCCAACTGCTCAGGGCGGAACCCATGAAAACGGTATGCGCGGGGCTCTTTTAAAGGGCGTCAAAGCCTATGCAGAACTGACAAACAATAAAAAAGCCGGGCAACTGACCTCAGATGATATTTGCGGCCTGTCGTGCGCGATGCTGTCGGTTTTCATCCGGGATCCACAGTTTCAGGGTCAAACCAAGGATAAATTATCAACGCTTGATGCTCACCGTTTAACCGAAAATGCCTTGCGTGATGCGTTTGACCACTGGCTTGCCGACCAGCCCGACCGTGCAAACGCGCTGATCACTTGGGCGCTTGACCGGCTTGATGAGCGCATGCGCCGTAGGCAAGAAAAAGAGATCAAACGTGCAACAGCTGTCGGGAAACGCAAACTACGCTTACCCGGCAAGTTAACCGACTGCGCCAGCGCTGACGCTGAAGGGACCGAGATTTATATCGTGGAAGGCGATAGTGCTGGCGGATCGGCCAAGCAAGCGCGCAACCGCAAAAATCAAGCGATATTGCCAATCCGGGGGAAAATTCTCAATGTTGCCTCGGCCACCCGCGACAAAATCTCTGCCAATCAGGAAATCAAAGATCTCACTCTCGCGCTAGGCTGCGGTGTGCGCGAACATTATAACGGCGAAGCACTACGATATGAGAAAATCATCATCATGTGTGATGCGGATGTGGACGGCGCGCATATTGCGACTCTTTTGATGACGTTCTTCTTTCAGGAAATGCCTCAATTGGTCCGGGATGGGCATCTATTTTTGGCGCAGCCGCCTTTATACCGGTTAGCAAAAGGCGGAAAAGTTTTTTATGCCCGCGATGATGACCATAAAGATGAACTGATGGCCACCGAATTTGCTGGCAAAAGCAAAATTGAAATCAGTCGATTTAAAGGGCTTGGGGAAATGCCCCCTGCACAATTGAAAGAAACCACTATGGCGCCCGCTAACCGCACATTGCTGCGCGTTACACTACCTACAGGCTATGATGCGCGTGCGGAAGTGACACACTTAGTGGATAACCTGATGGGCAAAAAGCCGGAAAAACGCTTTGAATTCATTAAAGAAAATGCCGCCGAAATTGACCAGTTAGACATATAGTCTCATACGTCGTGCCTGCTCATCAGCCCGCAAATAAATGCCCTTTGACTTTCGCAACTGTCACATTTTTGTTGCGATGGGCTTGACTCTGACGTTGCAAACACAGCCAAAACGCTTTCCATCATTGACTTTTTGGACTTGCCTCCTATTCTGCGGCCAAATTAAATTGAGAGAGATTGGTATAGATTGAATGGGTTTTGAGCGTTTAGGACTAAGTGGTCCAATAATGTCTGCTGTGGTAGACGCGGGTTATACTGAGCCCACACCAATTCAGGCTGGTACAATCCCACAGTGCCTTATGGGCCGCGACATTCTTGGCATCGCCCAAACTGGCACCGGCAAAACGGCTTCTTTCACACTTCCGATGATTGACATATTGGCTCAAGGACGTGCCCGGGCGCGCATGCCGCGTTCTTTAATTCTGGAACCAACACGGGAGCTTGCAGCGCAAGTTGCTGAAAGCTTTGAGAAATACGGCAAAAACCACAAACTCAATATGGCGCTTCTTATTGGCGGGGTGAATTTTAAAGATCAAGAAAAGGCGCTGGACCGTGGTGCAGACGTTTTGATCGCGACACCGGGCCGCCTGCTTGATCATTTTGAACGCGGTAAACTATTATTGACCGGGATTGAGATACTTGTCGTTGACGAAGCTGACCGCATGCTTGACATGGGCTTTATCCCTGACGTTGAGAAAATCTGCGAACGCATCACAAAAAATCACCAAACCCTGTTCTTTTCAGCCACGATGCCACCTGCCATCCAGCGGCTCACCAAAAAATTTCTCACGGACCCCAAAAAGATTGAAGTGGCCCGCCCTGCGACCACATCTGAAAATATTGAGCAATTTTTAATTGTGGTTGGCCCACGCGACAAACGCAAAACCTTGCGGCACATGCTGCGCGAAGAAGACATTAAAAACGCGATTATCTTTTGCAATCGCAAACGGGATGTAAAAGAGGTTTTTGCCTCTCTGAAAAGCAATGGCTTTAGTGTTGGGCAATTGCATGGTGATATGGAACAATCTGAGCGCATGGAAACCTTGCGCCAGTTCAAAGCCAATGAAATTCAGCTTTTGTGCGCGTCTGATGTAGCGGCTCGCGGCCTTGATGTCCCTGATGTTAGCCATGTGTTTAACTATGACGTACCAGGCCATGCTGAAGATTATGTCCACAGAATTGGCCGCACAGGCCGTGCGGGGCGTAAAGGCAAAGCCTTCACCATCACAACAACGTCAAAAATTGATACGCGCCTTTTGGACGCTATTGAAAAACTAACCAAATCTCCGATTAAACGCGTAGATTATACGGGGGCTAAACCTGAAAAATCTGATGCTAAATCAAACGATAAAAAAACTGGCCCTAAAAAAACCGGACCTGAAAAAGCTGATTCTGAAAAAAGCCAAACAGACGCATCCGTGAAAAGCACCGCTGAAACTGTGGAAGCCACTGAAAAAGCTGAAAGGCCAAAACGCACGCGCCGCCCTCGACGCACAAAACAAACCCGTGAGGACACAGCTGCACAGACACCGGCTGAAACGTCTACTGAAAAACCGGCAGAAACACAGTCAGAAACAGCAGCAACGCCCAAAACAGAGGCAGCACCTGAAAAGGCCGCTGAAAAAACTTCTGATAAGGCCGCTGAAAAGACTTCTGAAGCATCAACTAAAGAAGCAACCGCAGAAGCATCCGCCAAGGCTGAGGGCTCCGAAAAGCAGCCTTCACGTTCGCGGTCTAAAGATACGCGTGGCCGCAGTGACCGTAATGATCGTAATGATCGTAATGATCGTTCAGGCCGTGGGCAGCGCAATTCTCGCCCCCCTGCGCAGCATACACGCAAAGGCGCCCCCAAATTTGCACCCGACGATATGCCCAAAGCTCCGTTTGTTGGCTTGGGCCCGCATGTACCCGCCTTTCTCAGCAAGACCCCGAAAGTCGGCAAATAATCCGCCTTGTCACAGCTGTTCAAGGCCCTAAATCATAGTATCATCAGGGATAACAGGATGGTTCGTTCGGCCTTCCTGCCCAATAATGAGGGATACTTATGGCTGATTTCAAAGAGTTAACGCTGCATCTTGATAAAGGGCTTGCCACAATCACACTGAACCGCCCTGAGCGGCTCAATGCGCTGAATGCAGCCCTAAAGGCCGAGCTTTTAACAGCGGTTCGGCAAATCGCTGGCAAACACAGCGGAGTGCGCTGTTTATTAATCACCGGCAGTGGTCGCGGCTTTTGTGCGGGGGCTGATCTGGCCGAAGGTGGTGCGCTGTCAGGCAATGACATGGGCGCAAGCCTGATCGACACATATCATCCCCTGCTTCAAGAACTTGCAGAGCTGCCTATGCCAATCGTTTCTGCGGTAAACGGTGTTGCAGCCGGTGCCGGCATGAGCCTCGCTATCGCCGCAGACATAGTTATCGCCGCCAAATCTGCTTATTTCCTGCAAGCTTTTGTCAATATTGGCCTTGTCCCAGATGCCGGTAGCACTTTCATATTACCCCGTCTAATCGGGGATGCCCGCGCCCGTGCAATGATGATGCTCGGCGAAAAAATACCCGCTGAAACGGCGCTGGATTGGGGCATGATCTATGATGTGGTTGAAGACAGTGCCCTGATGGAAACTGCAAACACATTAGCGATGAAACTGGCAAACGGTCCAACTTTAGCTCTCTCCAATATTCGCAAGCTTATGGCTTCAAGTTCCACCAACAGTTTTAGCGAACAATTACAAGCAGAAGCCATGGCGCAGCGCGCAGTTGGACAGACCCATGACTGTGTTGAAGGGGTGACAGCCTTTGTCCAAAAACGACGGGCTAACTTCAGCGGTCAATGAATTGCCATATTTGTTGTTGACAATAGGTACTGGTCAATGAGATTGACTATTAGAACATATTAGCAACAAACAGGCGACTTTGTGATAAACCCACTTGCTATCATTGGCCGAACCATTTTGGACGGCCTCGGGGAATTGGGACGTTTGTTCCGTTTTGCCGCCATTGCCACCAGCCATATTGTTCGCCCACCAATATATTGGCGCTTGATTGGGCAGCAAATGTGGCTAATCGGCTATAATAGCTTGCCTGTTGTGGGCTTAACCGCCCTCTTCACCGGCGCAGCGCTGGCTCAGCAAATATTTGTGGGCGGAAGTCGCTTTAATGCAGAATCTGTTGTGCCGGGCGTGGTGGTGATCGCTATTGTGCGTGAACTTGGCCCCGTCTTGGGCGGGCTGATGGTTGCAGGGCGTGTCTCCAGCGCAATGGCGGCTGAACTTGGTACCATGCGCGTTACAGAGCAAATCGATGCCCTTGTAACCCTTTCGACAGACCCCTTTAAATATTTGGTTGCCCCGCGCCTAGTTGCTGCGGTTTTTACCCTGCCTCTGTTGGTCTTGGTCGCCAATGTTATCGGCGTCTTGGGTGGGTTTCTAATCGGAACTGAACGCCTTGGCCTAAACGGCGCGACCTATCTTCAAGTAACAGCCGAGTTTCTTGAAGCGGCCGATATATATTCTAGCTTGGTCAAAGCGGCTGTCTTTGGATTTTTCATCGCCTTGATGGGCAGCTATCATGGCTATAACAGCCGTGGCGGCGCGCAAGGGGTGGGGAAAGCCACCACCAACGCTGTGGTTTCGGCCTTCATTGCCATTTTGTTTACCAACCTGATTATCACGGTTATTGTTTTTGGAGTGACCGGCTGATGACCCCTCCTATGATAGAATTAAAGAATGTTAAAAAGTCCTTTGGTAACAATATAGTATTGCAGGATATTAACCTAAAAATAGCCAAAGGTCAGTCGCTTGTGATCATCGGCGGTTCTGGCTCTGGCAAATCAGTGATGTTAAAATGTTTGCTTGGGCTTATGGCACCCGACAGTGGGCAGCTTCTGATTTCCGGCAAAGATATTGCTAAAATCAGCGCAAGTGACAGAAAGCAGGTTTTGAAGAAAATCGGCATGCTGTTTCAAAGTGCGGCTTTGTTTGACAGTCTCAAAGTATGGCAAAATGTTGCCTTTGGTTTGATACAAGGCCAAGGCCTTGATAAAATTACGGCCAAAAAAATCGCCTTGGAAAAGCTGCGCCGCGTGGGCCTAAGTCCTGATGTCGCTGAACTGTCCCCCGCTGAACTGTCCGGCGGCATGCAAAAACGCGTTGGCCTCGCGCGCGCCATCGCGACAGAGCCTGAAATTATCTTTTTCGACGAACCAACAACAGGGCTAGACCCCATCATGGCTGATGTCATCAATGATTTAATCGTTGAATGTGTACAGGATTTGGGAGCAACCACCCTAACCATCACTCATGATATGGCCAGTGCGCGAAAAATCGCTGACCGTATCGCTATGCTGTATGAGGGCCGCATAATCTGGGAAGGGGCCAAAACCCACATCAACAATTCAGGCAATGCTTATGTGGATCAATTTATCCACGGCAATGCTCAGGGGCCAATCCAGATGGATACGGCCAAAAGCTGATGGCAAAAGCCAAAAAAACATACAGTTGCAGCGGCTGCGGCGCGGTCTATAACCGGTGGCAGGGCAAGTGCGACGATTGCGGTGAATGGAACAGCATCCTTGAAGACAAAGCCGCTGTGTCTGGTGCTCCTAAAGGGCTAAGCGCCAAAAAAGGCCGCAATGTACATTTGGTTTCGCTGGATGAACCCATTGAACAAGCCCCCCGTGTCCTTGTTGGCATGAATGAACTGGACCGGGCGCTTGGTGGTGGCTTGGTCCCCGGAAGCGCAATCCTTATCGGCGGCGATCCCGGCATTGGTAAATCCACGCTTTTGCTGCAAGCTATGGGCGCTTTGGCGCTTAAAGGGGAAGACTGCGTTTATATCTCGGGTGAAGAATCGACCGCACAGGTTCAGATGCGGGCCCGTAGGCTTGGGCTTTCAAACGCACCACTGCGCCTTGGCTGTGAAACCAGTCTAAGAGATATTTTATCGACCCTTGATGACGGAAAACCGCCCAAAGCCGTTGTCATTGATAGTATTCAAACTTTGTTCGCCGACCATGTAGAAAGCGCACCCGGCACTGTAAGCCAAGTGCGTGTCTGTGCGCACGAACTGATCAGTTTCGCCAAGCGCAAAGGCACCATCGTTATTCTGGTAGGACATGTTACCAAAGACGGGCAAATCGCCGGGCCGCGTGTCTTGGAACATATGGTTGATACTGTTCTCTATTTTGAGGGCGACCGAGGGCATCAATTTCGTATCCTGCGGGCTGTTAAAAACCGTTTTGGTGGCACCGATGAAATCGGCGTATTCGAAATGACCGGCGCGGGCTTGAACCAAGTCACCAATCCGTCCGCGCTATTTTTAGCAGATCATAACGCCCGTGAACCGGGGTCCGCTGTTTTTGCGGGCATTGAGGGCTCGCGCCCTGTTCTTGTTGAAATTCAAGCACTTGTGGCACGTTCTAGCGCTGCCAACCCGCGCCGCGCAGTGGTAGGCTGGGACAGCGGTAGGCTTGCAATGGTGTTGGCTGTTCTTGATGCACGCGCAGGACTGGGTCTTGCTGGCTGTGATGTCTATCTGAATGTCGCGGGCGGCTTGAAAGTTTCGGAGCCTGCAGCGGATATAGCCGTTGCCGCCGCGCTAATTTCCAGTTTATCTCAGGTTCCGCTGCCCGAAGAAACCGTTGTTTTCGGCGAAATCAGCTTGTCGGGCGACATCCGAAGTGTATCACAAACCGATGCACGGCTTAAAGAATCGTCAAAATTAGGCTTTAGTCGGGCGATGATGCCGAAGGTTAAAAAGGCCGGGGGAAGCGGAATTCAGCAACATACAGTATCCCGCGTGACAGATCTTGTAGCGCATTTTTTCCCGGATGGTGTAGACTAAGCCGCAAATACTGTGGCTTAAATAAGATATAGTGCAGACTAGGCAAGGCAGGTATATACAGCCGCAGCCTAAGCTGCATAAAGACAGCCAAGGGAGACAACAGCATGGACATCAGCAGTTTAACAGCCTTTGATATTGGCGTTTTGCTTATCATTGGGCTTTCAACGCTTTTTGCTTTTGGTAAAGGTTTTGCGGCTGTGGCTCTTAGTCTCGGCGCTTGGTTTGGGGCCTTTGCTGCGGTTACCTTTGGCTACACATTTGCAGAACCTTACGGGCAAGACCTTATAAGCCCGCCTGAACTTGCCAATATTATCACAATAGTCGCTCTGTTTTTCATTTCACTTTTGGTCCTCAAGCAAATTGCAAGCTTGATCAGCGGGGTTATTAAAAATGGGCCGGTGGGCTTTTTAGATCGCTCGCTAGGAGCATTGTTTGGCCTTGTGCGCGGCATGGTGATTGTGTCGCTCTTGTATTTTGGTTTTGTCAAAATATTTCCCGAAAAGGATGTGACCTGGATTGAAAAGTCGCAGACCAAACCGCTGGTTGCTTGGGGGGCGGATATGCTGGAGGGATATGCGGCAGAGGCGCTTGGGCGTGACCCAAAGCAAGTTGGTAGCGACTTTTTACAGCAGGCGGCCGACGCAGTTCCAAGCCAATATATCGAGGAAGCGCTTGAAGAACAGGCCGCCAAATATCTGGATGAAAACCGTGCTGAGCTTGAACAGCTGGTCAAACAAAAAGTTGAAGAAGAAAAGAAAAAACGCGGCGGCCCATAAAGATTTCGCAAAATATCGAAAATAATATAGAAATGCCGCTTCCCAATCTCGTGGCCACGCGATATATGGTGCTCAGTATCTTACCGCATGCGCGCCCACAGTAAGACGGTATCTGTAGGATTTTATCGATGGACCAACAGCTTCCTTTCGGCACTAATCCCCTTCTAAGCACCAATCCCTTCGATGACGATAAACTGCACGAAGAATGCGGTGTATTTGGCATTTTTGGCACACCTGACGCGACGGCCCACTGCACGCTTGGCCTACACGCCCTTCAGCACCGAGGCCAAGAAGCGGCTGGCATAAGCGCTTTTGATGGGGAAGTCTTTCACACCAAGCGCGTGCTTGGCCATGTGGCAGACAATTTCACCAGCAAAGACGTGATCGACAGCTTACCCGGAATGGCTGCGATTGGTCATACGCGCTATTCAACTACAGGGGCGACCCTGCTGCGCAATTGCCAGCCCCTATATGCGGATTTCGCCTCTGGCGGCTTTGCTTGCGCTCATAACGGTAATATCACCAATGCCGCGCACCTTAAAAGCGCGCTTGTGCAGCGAGGGTCTATTTTTCAGTCTACATCTGATTCTGAGGTAATCATCCATTTGATTGCTACCAGCCGTTTCAGAACCTTGATGGACCGCTATATTGATGCGCTTAGGCAAATCGAAGGGGCTTATTCTTTGGTTTCCCTAACCCGTGAAGGTTTGATCGGTGTCAGGGATCCTCTGGGCGTTCGTCCCTTGGTGCTTGGCAAATTGGATGCGGCTTATATTTTATGCTCTGAAACCTGCGCTCTGGATATTATCGGGGCCGATTATGTGCGCGATGTCGAACCCGGCGAAATGATTGTCATCACCGACGACGGCATCGCCAGCCACAAGCCCTTTCCGGAAGAAAAACCACGACCTTGCATTTTTGAGCATGTCTATTTTTCCCGTCCCGACAGTTTGGTTGACGGCATGAGCGTTTATGAAGTGCGCAAACGTATTGGGGCCGAATTGGCGCGCGAAACCCCCGTAGATGCTGATCTTGTCATCCCTGTTCCTGACAGCGGCACCCCCGCAGCAATTGGCTATGCACAAGAAAGCGGCATCCCGTTTGAACTTGGCATTATCCGCAATCATTATGTGGGCCGCACCTTCATCGAACCCAGCGATCAAATCCGCCATTTGGGTGTAAAATTAAAATTAAATGCCAATACTTTTAGCATTAAAGGCAAGCGTGTAATTTTAGTGGATGACAGCATTGTGCGCGGCACTACAAGTTTGAAAATCGTCAATATGATGCGTGAAGCAGGCGCCAAGGAAGTGCATATGCGGATTGCCTCACCTCCGACTGCACATAGCTGTTTTTACGGGGTGGATACGCCAGAGCGCAAAAAACTTTTGGCGGCCCAAATGCAGGTTTCCGCGATGGAAGACCATATCAGCGCCGACAGTTTAGCGTTTGTTTCAATCGACGGGCTTTACAAAGCAGCACAACAGCCAAGTGGCCGTAACCCAAGCTGTCCGGCCTTCTGCGATGCCTGCTTTACCGGAGATTATCCAACTCCGCTGACGGATCAGTCAGTGCAGGATCAAAACCACAAGCAACTCAATACTATTGCTTCCACAGGAAACTAAACATATGTCAAAACCTCTTCTGGACCGTCTTGCCTTAGTAACAGGCGCATCGCGCGGAATTGGCCGTGCCGTTGCGTTAGAGCTTGCAAAACAAGGTGCGAATATTATCGCTATAGCGCGCAACCACTCGCAAGGAGCCCTCGAAGAACTTGATGACGAAATCCGGAAACTTGGCCAAAATTGTACCATAACACCGATGGATATTCGGGACGGCGATGCCATTGATCGGCTGGGCGGTGCGATTTATGAGCGCTGGGGAAAATTGGATATTTTGGTCGCAAACGCCGCTATTTTAGGGCCAATTACCCCGCTTGGGCATATTGACCCCAAGAACTGGGCAGAACTTCTGGACATCAATGTAACCAGCAACTGGAGGCTTATCAGGTCCCTGGACCCGCTTTTAAAGCTCTCTAAGGCTGGTCGAGCGATTTTTGTGACCTCGGGTGCTGCGGGCAAGCATAAGCCTTTCTGGGGCGGATACGCGGTTAGCAAGGCGGCTGTTCAAGAGCTGGCCCTTACCTATGCCGCTGAAAGCACAACAGGAAATGTCAAAGTAAATCTAATTGATCCCGGGCCAATTCGCACACATATGCGGGCCAAAGCCGTGCCCGGCGAAGACCCGGAAACCCTGCCGACCCCTCAAGAAATCGCACCTCTGTTTGCGGAACTCGCCGCCCCCGGTTATGAAAAAACCGGTGAAATAATCCAATTTTACGATTGGGCCGGTATCAAACGCGCTTAAAGTATCCTTTTAAGCGCGTCTAAGGGACCCTATTTAGCGAGCGCCGTTTTTATGGAACTATCGCGCGCAGCAATTCCTGTTATATACTTGGAAAGATTGGGTAATTTCTCTAACATTGCACTCGATTCAGGGAACTGTGTCATATAGTGCAATGTCGGATAGATCGCCATATCTGCATAGGTTAAACTGTCCCCAACCAGAAAATCCCCGTCCAGCGCATCATCGATCATTGTTAGTTGTTTTTCTAGTGGTTCCAATGCGTTAGCAATTTTTTCGCGATTGATATTTTCATCCTCATGAGGGAAAACATAAGCCAAAGCATACTGCCGGATCATAGTTTGATCGAACATATTGTGAAGCGAAACCCACTGCTCAACCGCAGCCGTCGCGACAGGGTCGCTTGGGAAAAATTTTGGACCAGAAAAGGCAGCATCCACGTACCGCGCTATCGCCGATGTCTCATAAATGCTTATATCTCCGTGCTTTATAATGGGAACCTTACCAAAAGGATTAACTTCTTTCACGGCATCACTGTGAGGCGGTTCCAATTTGAAATCAAACGATAGCCCTTTTTCAAGCGCGAGCATCGCGACCGATCGTCCAAAATTGGACTGCGGAACACTTAATATAGTAAAATCTGCCACAAAACTATCCTAACTCTATGTTTTATATGAAGTATTTATCTATGCCACATCAAATTTAATGGAAGCATTCAAGTGTGACACATATGGGCGCAAACCGTTTAAATTTTCAGCAAGACATATAAGACGCTTTTTCCTGCCCACAAGACCTAAAGCCTTTTTTATCAGTAACTTACTAAGTCCAGAAACAGCGAAACATCCCAAAATACGGGCCTATTTCAGACCTTTGAACGTGTGCAGTAGTTTTGTCACACCATTTGTGACAGTTATTTCACCTGATTTTACCGCCGCTTCAACATCGCCCAATAGGGCAGAAACCCCCTGATGAGAATAAAAATCATCCATCAGTCTGTCCCGTATTTGGGCTTGCAACCAAGCAAGTCGTTGCCCCTCTCGACGAAGCTCGCGTTCGCCAGAGTCTGTCATACGTTTTCGGTGACTTTCTATTTTGGCCCATAAATCAGAAATACCCTCGCCAGTCAGCGCTGAACACCCCACAACCGGCGGATGCCATGTGGGGCTGGCATCACTGATGATATGAAGCGCGGATTTATATTCTCGCACCGCCTGCTTGAGCTTTGTCTCGAAAATATCCGCTTTATTAACGGCAACCATATCCGCAAGCTCTAAAATACCCTTCTTGATGCCTTGCAGTTCGTCCCCTGCCCCCGGCAGCATCAAGACAAGGAAAAAATCCACCATATCAGAAACCATCGTTTCAGATTGCCCAGTCCCAACGGTTTCAACAAAAATGGTATCAAAGCCGGCGGCCTCAAGGATAACGATGGTTTCACGGGTCGCGCGCGCCACACCGCCAAGCACACCTGACGATGGGCTAGGACGTATGAAAGCCTTTTCATCGCCTGAAAGGCGCTCCATACGGGTTTTGTCCCCCAAGATAGAACCGCCGCTGCGCCCACTAGACGGATCAACCGCCAAAACCGCGAGCTTATGCCCTTGATTGGTAAGCATACAGCCCAGCGTTTCAATGAATGTGGATTTACCAACCCCGGGCACACCAGAGATGCCAACACGCTGTGCCCCCCCTGAATGGGGAAGCAATTGTTGCAGCATCTCTTGAGCATGCGTCTGGTGATCAGGATTGCGGCTTTCAACAAGCGTAATTGCGCGGCCAATCAGCGCGCGGTCAGCACGGCGCACCCCTGCCACCAGATCCCCAACACTTAAATCCTTTATAGCTGCCACAAAGATGCCCCTAGTCTGCTTCCAGATCATAACCGAGCTTAGCGGCAAGCTTGAGAAGCAGCTCTTCTGCCGCTTCGGTCAAGACAGTGCCCGGCGGAAAAATCGCCTCGGCTCCGGCTTTATAAAGTGCATCATAATCTTGCGGTGGGATCACCCCCCCTGCAATCACCATAATGTCGGGCCGACCAAGCTTGGCAAGCGCAGCCTTGAGTTCAGGCACCAAGCTAAGATGCCCCGCCGCCAATGAAGATGCCCCAATGACATGCACATCATTTTCAACCCCTTGACGGGCAACTTCCTCAGGTGTTTGAAACAGTGGGCCAATATCGACATCGAAACCCATATCCGCATAGCCTGACGCGACAACCTTTTGGCCACGGTCATGCCCATCTTGGCCCATTTTCGCGACCAAGATGCGGGGCCGACGGCCATCTTTAGCAGCAAAGGCATCGACCAAAGAATGCACTCGCTTTATAGCGGGGTTGTTTTTACCAACCTCAGACCTGTAAACGCCGCTCACGGCCCTGATCTCTGCTTTATGGCGACCATATGATTTCTCAAGCGCATCTGATATTTCGCCTACCGTTGCCATCACGCGGGCTGCATCAATCGCCAGCGCCATTAGGTTACCCTCGCCCGTATCTGCGGCGTGCGTCAAGGCTTTCAGTGTTCTGTCCACTTGATGTTGGTTACGCTCGGCCTTCAGACGCCTAAGTTTTTCCAACTGAGACGCACGCACAGCGCTGTTATCAACCTTCAGCACGTCGATGTCTTCTGCTTCGTCAAGTTGATACTTGTTAACCCCGACAACGGTTTGGCGGCCACTATCAATCCGAGCTTGAGTGCGCGCGGCGGCATCTTCAATGCGAAGCTTTGGAATTCCCGCCTCAATGGCTTTTGCCATACCGCCTTCAGATTCCACTTCTTCGATATGCGCCCAAGCCCTCGCCGCCAAATCAGCTGTGAGTTTTTCCACATAATAACTGCCGCCCCATGGGTCAATCACGCGGTTTGTGCCGGTTTCTTGCTGGATAAACAGTTGGGTATTGCGCGCAATACGCGCTGAAAAATCGGTCGGCAGAGCCAAGGCTTCGTCCAACGCATTCGTATGCAAGCTTTGAGTGTGACCCTGAGCCGCAGCAAGCGCCTCAACGCAGGTACGCGGCACATTATTGAACACATCTTGCGCCGTTAGTGACCAGCCCGAGGTCTGGCAGTGCGTACGAAGAGATAAGGATTTTGGGTTCTGAGGGTTAAACTGCTTCACAAGTTTTGCCCAAAGCATACGCGCTGCCCTAAGTTTGGCGACCTCCATAAAATAATTCATGCCGATGGCCCAGAAAAAGCTTAGACGCGGAGCAAAGGCATCCACATCAAGGCCCGAAGCCAGACCCGCGCGGATATATTCAACCCCATCAGCTAGCGTGTAAGCCAATTCCAAATCTGCGGTCGCCCCTGCTTCCTGCATATGATAGCCAGAGATTGAGATGCTGTTATATTTGGGCATATGTTGGCTGGTATAGGTAAAAATATCAGAGATAATGCGCATTGATGGCTTGGGCGGAAAAATATAGGTGTTCCGGACCATAAATTCCTTCAAAACATCATTTTGGATCGTGCCGCTTAATTGATCGGGCTTTACGCCTTGTTCTTCTGCGGCCACAACATAAAGCGCCAAAATCGGCAGGACTGCCCCGTTCATGGTCATGGAAACCGACATTTGGTCGAGCGGAATACCGCTGAAAAGCGTCCGCATATCGTAAATGCTGTCGATTGCAACACCCGCCATGCCCACATCGCCTGAAACGCGCGGATGATCGCTGTCATACCCCCTATGGGTGGCCAAATCGAATGCGACCGACAGGCCTTTTTGTCCTGCCGCCAAATTGCGGCGGTAAAAAGCGTTGCTGTCTTCCGCCGTAGAAAAGCCAGCATATTGACGCACCGTCCAAGGCCGCTGCACATACATTGTGGGGTATGGTCCCCGAAGAAACGGCGGAATGCCCGGCCGGGTATCAAGGAAATCAAGGGCGGCTGTATCATCAGCACTATAGATTGGCTGAACTGCGATGCCTTCGGGGGTTTGCCATGGCTCACCTTGGGCTTCAGTTGCCCCATCTGTTGGCTGAAACGCCATGTTTGAAAAATCTGGAATACGGCTCATGCGCTTGCTCCTATCAGGGAATGCGCGTGGGCAAGCGACTGTAAAACATCTACACCCATATAGATAAACTCATCCACGCCAGCAGCGGTATAACGCTCAAAATCCTTCGGTTTTCCGGCCAGATAGAGATAGTTTGCACCCGCAGCCTTTAAGGCTTTAGCTGCACCGATGGCAGTGCTTTCATAAAGCGCATCTGTGCTACACAGCACCGCCAATTTAGCGCCCGAGGCTTGAAAACTTGCTGCAAGCGCCGCACTCTCTAGGCCACCCTCCCCGACATGCGCCCTTATCCCGCCTGCCTCGAAAAAATTCTTAGCGAAAGTAGACCGCGCCGTGAAATCAGCCGCCATTCCCAAATTGGCAATGAATATGCTAGGCCGAGCGCCATTTTTATCAGCATATGAATCGCTGAAAGCCCGCAAGACTTCGAAATCTTCGCCCAAACGGTGAAACTCTATCGGCTCAACAGTATCGCCCGATCCAGCCAATTCCCGAACGGGTGTGGGCATTGCCCCAATGTCGGTGATCGGCTCCTCGTTAATATTTGGAAACTCTGACACACCTGTGATCGCTTGCTTGCGTATGCTAAGATCATGTCGCCGTTTGGCCCATATCTCCCGCATATCAGATTGGATCAACCCTTCTCGCAATGCCGTCACAATGCCGCCTGACGATTCAATTTTAGTGAAATATTCCCACGACTTATCGCATAGTTCTGATGTAATAGTTTCAAATGCATATGCGCCCATGGCGGGATCAGATACCTTTGATAGGCCGCTTTCTTCTTGCAGGATAATTTGTGTATTCCGCGCAATACGCCGGGCAAATTCGCTCGACATGCCAAGCATCGTATCATGAGGTAAGATGCAAATATTATCTGCACCACCAATACCGGCCCCGAAACAAGCAACTGTTCCGCGCAGGATATTCACCCACGGATCATAAACACTAACCATGCGGAGCGAACTGACACCGTTTAGGATCATCGGAGCGCCGCTGACACCACTTGCCTCAAGCACTTGCTGCCACAAAAGCCGGGCGGCACGAAACTTGGCCACGGTAAGGTAAAGGTCTGTGTCAGCAGAGAGTGAGAATTGGATTTGACGCGCTGCTACGTTTAAATCCATGCCCTGCTCTTCCATAGAGCGCAGATAGGCCACTCCGGTTGCCAACATTAGCCCCAATTCTTGGGCTTCAGTCGCGCCAGACATATGGTACAGCCCACCATCAGCCATAAAGGTTGCAAGGCCGGGATATTTACCCGCTACACCCGCCGCGATACCTGCGGCAATCGTTAACGCCTCCAAAACAGGCTCTTTGAGGCGACCCGTCTGGGCTAGGGTGCTAATGGGATCAATCCCAAGACAACCCTTGATTTCAGAGGGTTTATAAGCCCTATCATCAAGCAACAGCAGCAACGCCTCCGCCCCCGCCTCATATTCTTCGCCCGGGATCAAGGTTAGGGTGGCCATATTTAGGTAAACCCCCTTGAGAGCGCGCTCAAGCTCGGCGGTAGACACGCCGGGAAACGCGCCCGCCTGCAAACGCAGCGCTATACCAGTTGCACCGCGCGTAAGGTCTTCGATAATCGCTTCGTTGGTGGCTTTTACGTCCGGATTCCAATGCGGGACAGAAAGGCCCCAATCCCCAAACCGACTGGCTGGCAGAGGGCCTATCTTCGCATTGTCCTTAGTATAGAGCGCCTTGACGGGAATACCGTCATATGTGTTGCTCTGCATAACGGCATCAAAGGGTTTACCCTTGAGGGTTTTCTCCACCAGCGCGCGCCACGCCTCATCTGTTGCAGGGTCAAACTCACTTGCAAGCGATAAGCCTTCAGATGTCATGCCGTTCAATCCTTTAGAATATCATTTTCGGCGGGACTATATGGCAGCAAGGCCCTATAGGCAATCACCAGACATTAGACCGCACTTAGCATACGTACCGCAGCGACGACAAGAAACAGCCCAAAAACAATACTGAGCATAAGTTTTGGCAAGCTATGAGCTGCCTTAGCGCCCAAGGGAGCAAAGACAATTCCGCCAAGGGCAACGATTATAACTGAAGGCAAATGGACAAAGCCAATCATACCCGGCGGCAATCCAGATACGCCCAGACCCGTCACGATATAGCCAAGGCCGCCGCTTATACTGATAACCAGTCCAAGAACAGCGGCTGTGCCGACTGCACGGTGAATAGGCACACTGTAAAGCGTGAGGTACGGCACCGAAAAACTCCCGCCACCGATCCCCATTACAGAGGAGAAAAACCCAATAACAGTAGGGCTTAGAAACTGTAGTAGGCCGCCCGGCAGCGCCTTGCCGAGCTTGAAACGCTCCATTGGCACTAGCATTTTAACTGCCAGCAACAGCAATAGCGTGGCAAATATATAAACCAATTGCTCCGTCTTTAAACTTTTGGCAAAAAAACTACCCGCAGTAGCTCCCGCAGCGATGAAAATCCACCAGCCCCGAATGATGGGCCATGCCACATTGGCCTTGCGGTGGTGTGCATAAATACTGGACAGGCTGGTTGCCACGATAATCGCAAGCGATGTGGCGACCGCAGTGTGCATTAACCACTTTGTTGGCACCCCGATGGTGCCAAGGACCAAAAACAAGGCCGGAATAGTGATTGCGCCGCCGCCAATGCCTAGCAAACCAGCAAAAAATCCAGCAACTGACCCAACCAGCAGCAAGATTGGCACATGCTCAATCATATCCATAGATGTCCTTTCTATTTGTGCGGATGCCCTATGAAGGCCGGGGAAACTGCGGTGTTTCCATAGTGCTACTACAGAGCGCATAAGCGCTAAAGCACTATTTGCCCCCAATGCACTATAAAGACACTGCACCCCAGAAGACACTGCATCCTAGAAAACGATACAGCATAAGAGACGCTTTACCGTTAAGGACGCTTCACTATTGGAACCGCTTCACCAGTGAAGCCGCTACGCCATAGAAGTCGCTGCGCCTTAGACGAATAAAATAACAGCCCAAACCGTGATGGGCCGGACAGCCTATTTTTTAGGCACTAGATAAATTTTAGGCAAATTCTGGGGTAGCGCTGCACCATAAAACTGCTATCCCCTTGTTTTATATAGAGATTAATATTTGGCACACATGCTGCTAAGGAAAGGCTGAACCATCAGCATACCGGGAGCAGACATGAAATATATTATCGCAATTATCAAACCCCACCGGCTTGACCCTGTGCGGGATGCCTTGGCCGAAATCGGCATAAACGGCATGACCGTATCCGAGGTTCAAGGCTATGGCCGCCAGCGTGGTCAGAAAGAAATTTATCGAGGCGCCGAATATGAAGTGCATTTCCTCCCCAAGGTCAAATTGGAAATCGCAACCGACGAACAGGTGGCGAGGCAAGCTGTAGAGATTTTACAGCAAACAGCCCACACCGGCCAAATCGGCGACGGCAAAATCTTTGTTTTCGATCTCAATCAGGTTGTGCGTATCCGCACCGGCGAAACCGATGCAGCAGCGCTCTAAGGAATTATGTATGTTTAAAAAATCAATGATCCAAAAGCTTATATTGGCAGGGATGGGCGCGGGCCTTATCTCTGTCCCGGCGGCAGCGGCCCCTAGCGCCGACAGCAGCTATATTTTCAATACACTCTTGTTCCTGATTGGCGGATTTCTGGTGATGTGGATGGCCGCTGGCTTTGCCATGCTAGAAGCAGGCTTGGTCCGGTCAAAAAATGTCGCGGAAATTTGCCTCAAGAATGTCTCTTTGTATGCGCTGGCGTGCGTGATGTGGATGCTGATGGGCTACAACCTGATGTATGCAGGCGTTGACGGCGGATATGCTGGCACATTCTTTTCGCTTTGGACCCCTGTGGACGCGGATACTTCAGCGGGCTATTCCTCTGGCAGTGATTTCTTCTTCCAGATGGTTTTTGTTGCGACAACAGCTTCGATAGTATCAGGCACAGTTGCAGAGCGCATTAAACTGTTTCCTTTCCTGATCTTCACGGCTGTATTGGCCGGGCTGATCTACCCAATTCAAGGAGCTTGGAAATGGGGCGCTGGCTGGCTGGACGCTGCGAATTTCCAGGATTTTGCAGGCTCAACCCTTGTGCATTCCACCGGGGGCTGGGCGGCGCTGACGGGGGCGATCATTTTGGGGCCGCGCCTTGGCCGGTATGTGGGCGACAGTGTAAAACCTATGCCGGGCTCTAGTATGCCGCTTGCCACCCTTGGCACCTTTGTTTTGTGGGTTGGCTGGTTTGGCTTTAACGGCGCGTCACAGCTTGCACTTGGCACTATCAAAGATGCGCAGTCTGTCTCGAATATATTCGTCAATACCAACATGGCAGCGGCTGGCGGCGCTTTGGCGGCGGTGATTTTCACCAAGCTTGTCTATAAGAAAGTTGATCTATCGATGGCCCTGAACGGCGCCCTTGCTGGTTTGGTTTCGATCACAGCCGAACCCCTCACCCCGCTCCCGCTTTCTGCGACGCTGATCGGAGCAGTGGGCGGAGCGCTTGTGGTGTTCGCTGTGCCTTTCTTCGACAAACTGAAAATTGATGACGTTGTGGGGGCTATTTCTGTGCATTTGGTGTGCGGCATTTGGGGCACGATGGCTGTACCGATCACCAATGAAGGCGCGGATTTCTTCGCGCAAGCGCAAGGCGTGGCTGCGATAGGGGCCTTCGTTGTTGTGACAAGCGCTGTGACGTGGCTTGCCCTTAAGCATACCATCGGCATTCGCTTAGACGCAGACGACGAAGAGCGCGGTTCTGATCTGGCAGAACTGGGCATGGAAGCCTATCCGGAATTCGGCGTTGGTTCGCAGAAATTCTAGGCACTCTCTCCCCTTCCTTGCCCTGAAACGGTCGCCTTGTGGCGGCCGTTTTTTTAGCGCCCAAACCCGCTGTTGATAAATTTATAATTTACATCCCCGGAAAACGCCCTATTTTAATATCAAACTGGTGCGTCCATAAATACCAAGGATTGTATTTCCGCATGGCCCACCAATTAAGACATTGCAAAAAGACCAAGGGAGGCCCGAATGGCAATCGATCCAATTTATGCCACAGCGCTAGAAAAATCACACTGGGACGTACCGCAAGATTATACAACGCTGTTTGATTGGAACTATAGCGACGATCGGCAAGATCTGCTGAACCTATACGGCAAAGGCAAATCCATGCAGTGGGATTCTGACGATCGCATTGATTGGTCGCACGAACTGGATCCCGAAAACCCCATGGGCATCCCAAAAGAATTTTTCCCGCTGTGGGGCGCAGAGTTTTTCCAAAAAATGTCAGCCAAAGAGCAAGGCGAGGCCATTCGCCACCAAGCCGCCTGGAGCAACAGCCAATTTTTGCACGGCGAGCAAGGCGCGCTGATATGCTCGGCTAAGATTGTCCAAAACGTCCCGGATTTAGAGGCCAAATTTTATGCCTCAACACAGGTGATGGACGAAGCCCGTCACGTTGAAGTGTACAAAAAACTGGTCGAGAAAATCGGAGTTGCCTACCCAATCACCGGCCCCTTAAAAACTCTGCTGGACCAAGTGATCCGCGATAGCCGTTGGGATATGACGTATCTGGGCATGCAAGTGGTGATCGAAGGGCTTGCGCTTGCTGCGTTTTCAAACATTCGAGATAATGCCAAAGACCCTCTGGCCACAGCCGCCAACGCCTATGTGATGCAAGACGAAGCCCGCCATGTTGCGTTCGGACGCTTGGCCCTGCGCGATTATTACCCGCAGTTAACCCAGTATGAACGCAACGAACGCGAGGAGTTTTTGATCGAAGCCTGCTATTTGATGCGGGACCGTTTTAAAAATACCGAAGTATGGGAACTTCTGGGTTTCCCGATGAAAGAATGTGACGAATTTGTTGAAAATAGCGAGGGGCTGAAAATGTTCCGCACTCAGCTTTTCAGTCGCATTGTTCCAATTGTCAAAGATATCGGCCTGTGGGGCGATAAAATCACCTCGGCCTACAGCGATATGGGCATTTTGGGTTTTGGCAGTGTTGATGTTGATGCAATGCAAGCCAACGATATGCGCGTAGCCGAAGAACACGACGAGCGCCGGCAGCATGTGGACGCCGCTATTGCGGCCGGCAGGACAGCAACAGAGACTTAATCCTCTGCCAAACCGGCTAACTTTAAAGAAACGCCTTTTTAAAAAGCCTGCAGGCGATCTCTGCGGGCTTTTTTTTACGGACCAGCCCTTGACCAACGACCCGGTTTAGTGCGCCAATAGCCTATGGAAAAATCCAAGACATATTGGGGTGATAAACTACAGACCCTACAAGATGAGCTCACACAGCTTGAACAAGACAGTAAAACCGGCCGCGATGCCGTGGAACTGGACCAAACCAAGGTTGGGCGCCTGTCACGCATCGACGCCATGCAAGCCCAGGCCATGAATAACGCTGTTAGCCAGCGCCGCAAGCAAGCCCTATCCCGCATTAAAGCGGCGTTTAAACGCCTTGAAGAAGACGAATTTGGCTACTGCCTAAAATGCGGCGATGAAATACGCCCCAAACGGCTAGAGCTGGACCCAACCAGCCTTTACTGCGCCCCCTGTAGCCGCTAGGCAGAGGCCTTTATCACCGTAACTCAAAGGATAGCACACTATTATTGCACGCACCCGCGTCTTAGCTTGACAAAAACCATACACTGTCCCCAGATAACCAGAAATAATCGAAACTATTACAAGTCATTTGAGGAATTCTTCCACCGTCACGGTCCCTACTCTCTTTTTGTTTCGATTTCTGATCTTCTCTAAATATACTACTATATGTGGAGCATAACGAGAGATCGGCAAAATCTTTGAGGCAACGAGATCAGCTGCATCACTCGGATCAATTCCACCAGCAAATACCAACGCTGCTACATTAGTGTTTGCTGCTGAGGTTGCGCCTTTGTGACCCTGATAAAAGTCGGCAATGAAATAGTCTTTTATGTTGGCCCTCACTGTTTTACTGTTAAAAATCATTTCTCGCGTTTTGGGGTCTGAAAATTGTAAAATGTGCCGTTTAACATCGATGTCAAAGTCAGGAAAAAAGGCCTTGTTGATGTCGTAAAGATTGGAAATCTTAAGTGTACTACCGCTCAAATGCACCCCCCTGTTAGAATTAATAAAGGCTTCTGCGTTTTTTCTCAAAGATTCGTACAAATCCTCCCCTCGGTAAGCCCCTTTAAGCAGGTTTGGGCTCGCGACATTACCTTGCCACAGCCCATATATAATAAGTGATGTTTTAAATTTAGGTCTGAGAATTCTGTGATGTATGTCGTTAAGTGATAGCGGTACACCGCTAACGTTTAGACGTTTGTCATCCCAGAGCGAGGTCGCCTTTTTACTATACCGTAGTTTTTTAGTATTTTGTAATGGATACTCTGCGCCCAAAAACTCCAAAACAGCCAGATTGTAGAGGTTAATCCAATAAGCCATTTGCTCATTTTTACTTAATTTGGCGAAGGGGATAAGATCAGGCAATGCTTCTAAATCCATGCGCATTTCTGTGATTAGACGTAGATTTCTTTTAACTACAGGGAAATCAATTCGATTTCCCTCAAACCGATAGCGACTACGATTACTTCGAATTACTCTTGTTCCTAAACTTGGCTGAGGTTTGTTGGCAAAAGTACGATCAGAACGGCCCGTTCTAAACACAACGGATGACAATAACTTATCAAGATAAGTGTACTTAATGCGTAATTGACCATCGTCATCTAATGCTACAATATTATCTAAATTGGAAGGGGGGTGCGCGCTGTCTTCCTGTGAAGAAAAGGCGGCAGAATTTACCGTTACGAAGCTAACGACAATTGCGAAACACGCCATATGTGCCCCTCTACTGAGAACTAGTTTAGTGCCTTTAGAAATAGCACTTAGTGGCCGTAAAGACCTCAAGGGTCTTTGACCGGCTCGCTCCAAATAAACAAAAAAATTAGCTCGCATGTTTGATTTCTCCTAATACCTTTGCGTACCTAGATTCCAGTTGAAAGCGCGCCACTTGGGTTTTTACGGACCTCGTTTGGCGTTCTGAAGTTGAAGCATTTTCTTGGTCGATTATTGATCTCTGCCACCGCCTTTGCAAGCGCCTTGTCCGAGACAGCCCTAAAGTCGTAGTTATCTGGGGACAGTATACTATTAACTACTTTATCTGTTTCTTAGTTTGATAAAATCTGTATACTGTCCCCAGATAACTGTTTTGAGCTCCCGTGCAATTACAATTTATCACCATAAAGTGTTTGCAGAATTTGGTGTTGGCCCTCAGTATTTTGGCGGAACTCTTGTATTAGGTTTTGAGTGGATGTCGGGTATTACCAGCCCTATTTGGTGTGGAGGATGCGATGTTGATTAAGGGAGCTGTTGCAGCGGGCGTTATTGCACTGTTGGCAATCTTGTTGG
>WFTS01000055.1 GCA_015485385.1 Kordiimonadales bacterium
CTTAGAAACCTTGTGGTGGTTGCTGATCTGATTGTGCGCTCGGCGCAGAAACGCAAAGAAAGCCGGGGCCTGCATTTTACCAATGATTATCCTGATCTGTTGGAGGAAGCGCGCGAGACCACCCTTGTACCGTTCGGGCAAGCTGTAGCCGACAGGGTTGCCTAAGCCCTTGCACAGACACGCAAAACGCAAGCAAAAACAAAGCGGCCTCTGGAAAACCAAAGGCCGCATATTGCATGCTTACAGCAGTGTAAGCTGAAAAAGTTAGGTACTCAGAACATAACCTTGGATAGATTTAATCAACCTTGGATAAATTTAATTAATCTTGGATAAATTTAATTCAGGCGCCAATTCAAAGGCAGTACAAACGAAAGTTCCGTTTTCCCGTTTGGTAGCGCAGGCAACGGATTGAGCCGCTTCATCAATTTAGGAATTTCACGGTCAAGAACGCTTTCGCCGGTCTCTTGCAGGATTTCGTGTGACGAGATGGTGCCGTCCGCAATCACAGTAAGGCGCACTTTAGCGCGGCCTTCAATTTCCCGGGCAAGGGCCGAGCGTGGATATTTCTGCTTTTTAGCAACTTTTTTAGCAACGGATTTTTTCCAGTCGGTCATCTCGTCCGCCTGAATAGGCGCCGTTACTGCCCCCATTACAAAGGCCAGCGTTAAAACTGCGATTAACTTGTTAACATTCTTCAACATCGTCTCATTCCACCATTCTAGTTGATTTTGCTTGGCCTATCACCGTTTTCGGGCTCCCTGACAGAGCAAGCGCTTGCTCTATTTTATAAGGCCTTGAGAGTTAATCTCTAGTATTCAAAAACATAAAATTTTAGATACACAGGATTTTTAGCCGTAACCATATGATATATATAGATAAAAAAAGTTAAAAAAAGGTGTAAAATACGATTAAAATCCTATGTGATGAGGGCCTGACGGTAAAAAATCACCATTTTTGTTAATCAACCTATGATTTGGTAAGTGTTTTACGCCAAAAGTTTGATAAAATGGCCTTGCGGCAGTACCCGCTGGCGTGTAGTGTCCGCGCCGAAACCCTGCTTTCTATCAAAGGGTTTTCTGTGATGCACCCGTAGCTCAGCTGGATAGAGCGCTGCCCTCCGAAGGCAGAGGCCATAGGTTCGAATCCTATCGGGTGCACCAATTTAACAGTCTGGCGGGCAAAGCTTATTTTGGTCGGGGTGTGGGCCGAGGTTGGCGTTACTGTTTTTATGGTGTCTCTGCGCGTTTAGGATGGTGACGGGGATTTACCTATAGCCAGTTAAGGCGGGGCCAAGCGCTTGCTTGAGCGGATCAAGAAAGGCTTCAAAATTCTGCCACTGTTCTGTACCGGCTTTATAAATAGGCTGGCGAACCTGTTCAGAGCTGGGGGTGCGCACAGCGCGCTTTGTTTTATAAAAATCAAGGCAAGCCTGTTCAAAAGGAAGCCCGCAATAATCAAGAATACGCCGAACCTGAACCTCTAGGTCCGAGACAACATCTTCATATTGCACCCTCAATATGCGGCCCGGCAACGCTTTGTCCCAATGATTCATAATATCTACATAGCGCTGATAATAATGGCCAATTTCTTCGAGGCTATACGAAAATTGCTGGCCTTCGCCAAACAATTGTTTGAACCCGCTAAAGCAACACGATAACGGATGACGCCGTGCATCAATGATTTTAGCGTTTGGCAATATCAGATGTATAAGCGCGATATGGCGGAAATTATTGGGCATTTTATCGATAAAAAATGGGGCGCCTTGACGGTGATATTTAGTGTCTTTGATATAATCTTCACCCATTTTAGTCAGCGCTTCATCTGGTATTTCTGCCAATACGCCGGGGTACAGAGGGTTTTCTTGAATCACTTTTCGACCATTTAAGCGGTGCGCCAAGCCTATAATATTTGCCAGCTCCATCGTGCCGTCAACCTGAGAGTGAGACGAAAGAATTTGTTCCAAGAGCGTCGACCCTGCACGCGGCAGCCCAACGATGAAAATTGGGTCAGGGGCCGGGCATCCGGCGTCACTCCGGCTTGCGAAAAACGGTGCATCAAAGAGTTTTTTCTGGGTGTCAAAAGCCTCATCAACGCGCTGACTGTCAAATTTGTCACTCTCCCCTTTCAGGGCGTTCCCTCGGGAATAATAGGCAAAAGCCTCTTCAAATTTTTCGCGGTCTTCATGGTCTTTGCCCAGCGCAAAACACAGATGTATTTTATCATTCATTGATGTAGCAGGGTCCGCTTCCTGATCCTGCATTTGCTGCCGTTCTTCCTTGGTAAAGCGGTATGTTTTAAGGTTTGCTAAACTCCAGAACGCATCCCCATAATCAGGCTTCACATGATAACTTTGACGATAAGCCTTAACGGCATCCTCAACCCGGCCCATAGTTTTTAATGCATGCCCAAGTGTTAGATGAAGCTGATGGTCTTCTGGGGTAAGCTTTAAAATACGCTCAAAATTACTGATCGCAGTTTCAAAATCCCCAATCGCTTGCTGAGCACTTGCAACGCAGCTTTGGAAATTTGTATTTTCAGGATCTGCCGTCAGCAATAATTGGGCTTGTTCAAGCGCCTTATGAAATTTCTGGCGCTTGTGGAGCACATGAACATAATCCAAGCGGGCGCGGGTAAATTTAGGATCAAACTCAAGGCAGCTTGCCAATAAAAATTCAGCATCATCAAGGACATGAAACTTAGACCCCAATTCTGCCAGCAGTCGCATGGCCTCTGTATGGTGGGGATGGCGCTGCAAAAAGTGACGGCACAATTGTTCTGCCTGATACAGTTTGTCTTGGTGGATCAAGCTGGCAACAGAAACCAATTCTGGCGGCAGGCTGGAAAGTCGGGCCACATGGTGCTGCGCTTCACGGCGGTTAGCATAGCCCGGTTCTTTTGCCAGCGCGCCCCAGGCACCAAACAAAGCGGGGTTTAACGCAACCGCCTTCTCAAGGGCGGCTACCGCCTTTAAGGTCTTGCCTAAAGCCTGATATATATAGCCTTGTTCTTGATAGGCGCGGCCATTCTCTGGCTCGGCTTCCAGAACCCGCCTGATGGCGTCAAGGGCCTCACTATATTTAGTTTGTTTGCGCAGGCATACCGCCAAACAATAAAGCCCCTCCAAATGATCCGGGTTATCCGACAGAAGGCGACTAAGCAAAGCAGAAGCGTCGGAAAACTTCCCCCTCTGGATCAACATCTGGCTTTTCGCAATAAGGCCGTCCAGCACTGAATTTTCTGAATTTTCTGTCAAAAGATTATCCGCATGATTTCACTGTATTTTTAACATGATTACGTAAAGCCTTACAAGGAGGAAAGCCCAGCATTTGGAAACACATACGCCAATAACTGCGCAAAAGATACCAGCCATCTGTGCATCAATATACCTAATGATCAAACTAAAAAACCAGCCACGAGCACACCCGTGGCTGGTTCCATTATTCCACTTTAAAGGCCCCTAAAATTTGGGGCATGCCCCACCGATATCTTGGCATTTAAGTGGGCCTAAAAGCCTTAGTAATCGTACGAAAGCCTGAAACCAATCGTACGAGGCCGTGTTGGAATAAACCTCAGTACACTTTCTTCACTTGCGGCACTTAGGAGGCCAAGCGAATCAAAGACGTTGTCAACATAGAATGTCGCCCGCCACTGATCTTTGCCAATGCCTGCAGAAATGTCTAACTGCGTATAGCTAGGCAAGGTTTCACGGTTTTTGATCACCAAACTACTGAACCGCTCGCCGCTCCATTTAAACACGCCTTGAGAGAAGACAGAATAGTCACCCACTTCTTTGTGGTAACGGGCACCAAAATTCCCCTCGGTTGTCGGAGAGAGAGGAAGCGCAGAGCCCTCTGGAGCGATGTTGATCAATGTCGCTGGAAGCGATGTTATGCGCGAGTCGATATAAGAAAATGACCCAAACAAATCCAAGTTTTCTGAAGCGGCCCATTCAAGTTGGAATTCACCACCATCAATTTTCGCGTCACCAACATTATCAAAGAATGTGATGTTGGAGATAGCAAAATCAAGGACGCCCTGCTGAAGGTTACTGAAATCAACATGATAGATGGCACCGTTAAAGCGCAGAGTATTGTCCAACCACATGGTTTTCCAACCTAGCTCATAGTTATTAACATCATCCGTGCCAAAGGATGCCGCAACACCTGGGCTCCCTGGATCATTTGGACCATTTGTTCCTGGATCTCTCGCACCCCGACCAGCGGCGCGGTTAAAGCCACCACTGCGGAAGCCTTGTGAGAATGTGAAGTATAACATTGCATCATCATTCACTTTCCAAGACAGATTGGCCTTGAAAATGACATCTGACAGGTTTTTAGGCGTTTTTCCGCGTAAATTTTCATCAACATTGGCACCGCCAGCGGCTTCAGGCCCCGTAGCACGTCCGCCAAAGTTCGATGATCCCTTCAAGCCAATATCAATGCTATAACGGCGTGCGCCAAACGTTGCTGTTAAGCTATCGGTAATGTCGTAGGCGACTTCACCAAAAAACGATATTTCTTCTCGGTCTGATTGGAAATCATTAAAGAAAACCACCCCTGCAGGCCGCGCAACACCACCGGTATTACTAAAGGCGCCTGGAATTGCAAAGTTTGGAGCCAAACCAGCATTAATAGACCCTTGCCAAAAGAAGTCGGTCAAGAAATTCAGCTGGTTATCATCATAATAAATACCGCCAATGGCTCTGAACCGATTATCAGAATTGGTAGCAAAGCGCAGCTCTTGAACGATCCGCTTGGTTTGAGAATATTCCAAGGTCGTTGAGACCGGGCTAAAGCATTGGTCCTTAGCAAGAGTACATGTGTAATAAGCAGCACTGCCGCCAAACTCAACATATTGAGTATAGTCGGTTTTACCGCGGAAAGTACGGTCCGTATAAGAGCCGTTATAGATCACCTCTAGACCAGCAACCATGCCGTTCACTGTCCACTGCGACAAATCCACTCTGTCGTCCGCTTCATTAGGCGAGAATGTTGTTACATTTAAGTCATTATCCGTACTAATCGCCGGATTAAATTCAAACTCACCGTTTGTGTTAAGCGATTGATTGGTGTGTTGAAGCAGCACATCCCATTCATCATTCACTTTCCAGAAGGCACTCAATCTTGCGCCGCGGTATGTCGCATCATTATAATCATCTTCAGTGAAGCTGCCGTTATTCGCTTCTTGGATATTGTCCGGGATAACCCCGCCCAATCCCGGGTGGTCTTCCGGCAAAGAAATCGTGGCAAACACATTATCAATATAGCCAGCTTCGGTAGAATTATAGGCGGCCACGCGCAAGGCAAATTTATCCTCAACGATCGGAATATTGGCATAAGCTTCAAGCTTGTTGCTGACACCGCCACTGCGTGTCACAGAAGCGCCAATAACGCCGCCCGCCTCAAATTCATTCAATTTTGGTTTATTGGTAATAAGGCGAAGTGTACCCGCCTGAGAACTTGCCCCAAACAGTGTGCCCTGAGGGCCTTTCAAAACCTCAATCCGCTGTAGATCAATCGCATATAAATCGATATTCCGTCCAGCGGTGGAGATCGGGGCTTCATCAAGATATGTCGCCACACCAGGTTCGCCGCCAATACCTGCAAGTCGAACAGCTGATCGGCCCGAGTTTATACCGCGAATATAAATATCCTTTTTACCCGGCCCCTGACCATCGCCACTTACACCCGGAAGCATGGAGACATATTCATCAAAGCTGTCGATGCCGAGCGCCTTGATCTTGTCACCACTCATCGCCTCAACTGCGATAGCAACCGACTGCAAACCTTCTGATCTACGGCTAGCTGTAACTACGATTTCTTCCAAAGAGCGCGTGCCCTCATTTGCATTTGGTTCATCTTCGGCAAAGGCTGTCCCCGCAGATCCCAAAATAGCGGCACCAATCAGCGCTGTAGACAGCGCCGTCGAGCCTAATATTTTCTTCTCTATAAACATTTCAAATTCCCTTATAGGTTGATAATCCCAAATGCCAAATTTCGAACATATGTGCACATAAATATCTGGTTTAAGCTGTGCCTTTGCATTGGGTCATGTATCGGTTTTGCGCTACAAGCGGTGCTTAAAGCACCCAATTACAGCCAGTATAGTCCTCATCTTCTGGCTGGCATGTTAAGGGGTGTATGATCAAAACACTTGGTCCACACACGCAACAACATGATGCTCGCAACATTTCGTTATTTTAAAAATTTCATATAAAATTCATCCTTTCTGCAATCCAAATTGCAATATCTTTCATCCGTTTAGGCCGCGCAGATTGGATAATCTCCAGCCCAATAATCTTTGTTCAATTCTCATCAAGACCCCTGCATTCAAAACAGCGCTCTTGGCCTAGTTTCCTAAGTATTTGCACTTTAAGCGTCCCCCTCAGTTCCCACCTCCGAAGACTTTTTCCGTTCCATTTTCCATGTCACTGCCAAAAGCAGGATGGACAAAACACACGCCGCTACGATGATGCCAAACCCGGCATCCCAGCCCCATGTATCAACCGCAAACCCGATCAAAATATTTGCCGTCATGGCCCCTCCGACATATCCAAAAAGGCCCGTGAACCCGGCAGCCGTTCCGGCAGCTTTTTTGGGTGCAAGATCAAGGGCATGAAGTCCGATCAACATCACCGGTCCATAAATGAAGAAGCCAATGCCGATCAGCATGGCAATGTCGATCCCCGGATTTCCCGCAGGATTGAGCCAATAAACGACCACACAAAGCATTGTCAGAAGCATATAAATAATGGCCGCGGGCGCTCGGTGTCCCTTAAACACTTTATCGGATAGCCAACCGCAAATAAGTGTTCCGGGTATCCCCGCCCATTCATACATGGCGTAGGCCCAACTGCTGTTATCGAAAGAAAAGTCCTTCACTTCGCCTAGATACGTCGGCGCCCAATCAAGCACCCCATATCTAACCAAATAAACGAACGCGTTAGCGATCGCGATCATCCACAACAACTTGTTATTGAGAACATATTTAAAGAAAATTTCTTTTGCGGAAAATTCGGTCTCATGGTCACGGCTATATGCGAATGCTTTGGGATAATCATTATGATATTCCTCAATGCTTGGCAGCCCTTCTGATTGCGGTGTATCGCGCACCATAAAGAAAATAAGCACAGCGACCGCAAGAGCAAAAAGACCATGAAAATATAAAATCGAATGCCAATCAGCGAAAATCGCCATGCCCAAAATAGCAATCGGCCCCACGAGGCCACCACCTATATTATGGGCCACATTCCAGATGGCCATCTTGGTCCCTCGCTCACTTGGAGAGAACCAATGAACCATTATCCGTCCACTAGGCGGCCAGCCCATTCCCTGAAACCAACCGTTCAGCATCAAAAGCGTAAACATTGCAGCCACCGAGCCGGTCGCCATCGGCACCGTCCCCATGACAATCAGAACAAGGGCTGACATCGCCAAGCCAAGAGACATGAAAGCCCGAGCATTGCTTCGGTCGGAAACGCTGCCCATAAAAAATTTAGACAGGCCGTAAGCGATGGAAACACCCGCAAGCGCAAAGCCTAACTCAGCCTTTGAATAGCCTTCCGCAACCAAATGCGGCATAGCAAGGCTAAAATTTTTCCGGACCAAGTAATAGCCTGCATACCCCACAAAAATACCGATGAACACCTGCCACCGAAGGCGGGTATAGGTGTGGTCTACTTCATCACTTTGAAGCGTCTCACTGTGGACTGCCGGTTTTAAAAACCCTATCATTATGCCTGTATTCCCCCTAGTCTTCCGACCGTCATTCGCGCGCTGTCTCTAGGAATTTCACGGTTTTATCCGTAAAATCTGTAAACAGGCCATCAACGCCGATCTGGAATAAAAAGATGTTCAAAAGATCTGTATAATTTTCCGCATAGTTCGGAATTTCGGACTTTTCTGTGCGGAAGGTATAAGGATGCACCACCAGCCCTTTGCTGTGGGCGCGTGTGGCCAAACCGGATGCCTTAACATTCCCAACAACCGAGGCTTTATCGACCAGCATTGAAAATTTTGGGCCAATGCCATCTGCAAATGTGGCAATCTCTTTTATGCTGCCTTTTTGCTTGATCCAGTCACCGTGATCCGCAGGCCACAAAAGTTGAACCAGCTTTATATCCATCCCCATTTGAGGCAGCAATTCATCGTGAATGCGCTTCAATTCGAACGGTTCAAAAGACTGAAGAAACACTTTGTCCGATTTGTTCGTATATCCATATGTTTTCAGAACCTTCAAAACGGCAAGAGAAATATCCTTGCCTTCCTGTCGGTGGAAAGCCGCGCTTTTGATTTCGGGATATATGCCAACATCTTTCCCTGTTGACCTATTCAACCCCTGTATCAGCTCTATTTCTTCTTCAAATGTATGAATTTTAAATTGGGATTTCCCAAGCGGAAAACGGTCTTTAAAAACAGGAGTCTGTTGCCCATCAATTATTTCAAAGCGTTCAATTACAGAAAGCGTTTCAAGTTCAGCAAGGGTGAAATCAATAACATAAAATTTGCCGTCTTTACGCGCCCGGTTTGGGAAAACATCCCGCACATTTGTAACCTGATCCAAATGATGATCATGCAGAACAATAATCCTATTATCCTTCGTCATCACCAGATCTTGCTCTAGATAATCCGCACCCATAGCATAAGCCATCGCTTTGGCTGCGATGGTATGCTCTGGCAAATATCCACTGGCACCACGGTGGGCGATAATGATTTTCTCGCCGTGTCCAACAGCGCCGTCAGCCAAGGCTGAATTGGCCAAAAGTCCAGCAGAAAACCCGATTGTAATAAGGCTACCAAGAAGCCGTACTTTCCGATAAAATTTAATCATTGCACACCCTGTAAATTGTATATTTTAGTTTCACGGTTTTGGGATTTTCCAAATGCTTCCATCCAAGCATCTAGGCTGGCAACCTCGGCTTTAGTGAAGCGCAGCCCAAGTTTGCTCCTGCGCCATAAAACATCCTCTGCTGTCACAGCCCATTCATTTTCCATAAGATACGACACTTCTGCTTCGTATAAATCAGCCCCAAAACACTGGCCAAAATCTTCCATTGTCTGATGTTGCTTCAAAATATGAGCAGCCGCGCTCCCATACGCTTGCACAAGGCGCTCTATAAAG
>WFTS01000056.1 GCA_015485385.1 Kordiimonadales bacterium
GGAGCCAGTGTGGCAGATGCCGAGAAAATTATTTTTGGCTATGCCGTTGGAAATGATTTCACCCGGCGTGACCTTCAGCATGAGGCCAAAGACGCAGGCAGACCATGGGACACGGCAAAAGGCTTTGATCATTCGGCCGCAATTGGGGCTACCGTTCCGGCGGAGGAAATCACCTTAACCGCTGAGACCGGCATCGGCCTCAAGGTAAACGGTGTGTTTCGGCAAAAAGCCACACTGGGAGAAATGATATGGTCGGTCGCAGAGACCATCAGCACACTCTCTGGCTTTTTTGATCTTTACCCTGGCGACCTTATTTATATGGGCACGCCCGCAGGTGTTGGCCCTGTGGTCCCCGGCGATCTGGTCGAAGGCTCTATCCAAGGGCTTGGCACCCTAAGCACAAAGATAGCGGCCGCCCAAGGATAGAGCTTCCGCCTAACAAACTTACTTTTGGGCGATGTGCGTAATTTGGGCAAAGCGCGTAATTTTCGCCAAAAAAAACCGACCCCAAAGGGCCGGCGCTAGTTTTGGGAAACTCTATATTTTCTTAAAATTGATATGTGGCACGGGCGTACCAATAGCCGCCATTAAAGCCAAACGGGGCTGACCGCCTTGAAAACTGAAATACCCCCGGTGACGAGACGATCCCTTTAATCGTACCACCACGCGATTGGCCAATAAGGTTACGGTCTGGTGTACTGTTGAACAGATTATTGGCCCCCACAGCGAACCTCATGCCGGTCTCTGCAAACTGGTAGGTCAGCTGAATATCTGCAAGCCATTTTGCGCTAAATGTTTGGCGGTTGGCACTGCTGTCACAGGTGCCTTCACATACGGTATATTTTCCAAATTGGCTAAGGCGTGTCACCAAGCCCCAACTACCGCGTGCATAATTGGCGGTTAGATTTATTCTGGATTTCGGCTGCCATTCCTCGATAATGGAAACATCTTGACGCGTAATCAGCGGCCCCACATCCACCCCGCCAATAGAGGAAACAATAGATCCCGGATCAACCGTTGTTTTGGTCCAGTTGGCGGCGGCAGAAAGCTGCAATTGCTGCCCGCCCCCAAGCGGCACATCGTAGCTGGCAACCAAATCGAGGCCGTTGGTTGTTGTATCCGCTGCATTGACAAAAAACTGGCCTGTAGAGGCGGCTCCGGCAACAGCCTCAAAACCCGGCAAAGTAAGGTCAACGGCGCCTGAAATTCCGATGCGATCTTCGATTTGAATATGGTAATAATCCAGCGTCACTGTCACATCCGAGGCGCTGGCAACAAAGCCTGCGCTGTAGCTTAGCGATGTTTCCTGTTTCAAGTCCGGCACACCCGCGAGCCGCGCCACCACGCTATCATTTCTGAAAGTACCGCGCTCTTGCGCTGTTGTGACACCGTTCACCTCTACAAATTGGGTGGAGACACTGTTAAAATTGCGTTGCTGCATTGAAGGGGCCCGAAAACCGCTAGATATAGACCCCCTTATCGCCAGATGCTCAGACAAGGCGAAACGGCTGGAGAATTTGCCTGTGATGGTGCTGCCAAAATCAGTATAATCTTCAAGGCGCATCGCAGCGGCAAGAAGCCACCTGTCGGTGACTTCGCTTTCCATATCGAGATAAATTGAAATATTACGCCGTTTTGCGTCCACTTCGTTCGCAGGCGAAAAGCCTCGAAAAACCTGAAAGCCAGACGCATAAGGGATGGGATTAATATCACATCCTGCGCACACTGTGTTCAGGGCGCCGCCATCAATATACGAGGCTTCTTCTCCGGCCTCCAAGCGGTAGCGCTCCTCGCGGTATTCCCCGCCAACAGCGATTGTCATTTCCCGGCTGCCGGTTGCGACCGTTCGCACTGCATCAATATTTATGGTGGTTTGGCTTTTAAAAAGCGTGCCTGCGCTGGCCTCACGCGGGCTGGCCGCCCCAAGCGATGCATTGGCGGAATTGGCAATCATAAATTTGAACGTATTTGCACCGTAATTAACGCTCAGATCCATATCCCAACCCTCTTTTGGAGAAATCTCCAACCCGGCGGAAAGGCTGTAATCTTCAATATCTGTATTGATCAGCGGCAAAAATCCGTCCGGATATAGTGCCAGCACTGTGCGGTCAAATTGGTTGGCGCGGCGATAAAATCCGGCAGATTGATTTACGCGGTCAGAATATGTGACAAAACTATAGGCGCTGACAGTCTCAGACAGTGGTAATTTGGCATTTATCACCAAAGACCCGCTTTCGCTGTCTGCGTCCCCAATGCGGAAATTTTGGCGATCAAAGGTAAATTCACGCGGGTCACAGCCGCTGTTATCTTCTGCGTTACAGCTGCCCCCGTTTGCAAGCAAAGGATATTGAACAGCACCCGACAGCCCAGCCCGATTGGTATTACCACGGTTTCGGTATTCTGCCGTTACATTGACAAAACCACCCTCACCAATCCCAAAGCCCACGTTTGAATTGGCGGTCAGGGTTTTGCCGTCACCTTCATAGGTTCCGCCGTAAGTGACATTCACTTCACCGCCATCGCTTTTGGTGTTTAAAACCAGATTAATCACACCCGCGATTGCATCTGATCCATATTGAGCAGACGCCCCGTCTCGAAGCACTTCAATACGGCCCAGCGCTGCGCCGGGGATGGCGTTCATATCCACCCCTGCGGCTCCGCGCCCAACGGATGTATTCACATGCACTAACGCACTGGCATGACGCCGCTTGCCATTAACCAGAACCAAAGTTTGGTCTGGCCCCAACCCCCTCAGCGTTGCCGGGCGCAGTGCGTCTGTCCCGTCTGAAACCGATGAGCTGGAAAAATTAAATGACGGAGCCAGCGTTTGCAGCATCCGTCCCACTTCAGAATGGCCAGTTGCGGCCATTGCGTTTGAACTTACAATATCAACCGGAACAGGTGTGTCGGTAACTGTACGTCCTTTTCTGCGCGTTCCTACGGAAACGATTTCCTCAACCAGCGCGGTAGGTACGCTGTCACTCGTGGGGCTTGTGTTTACCCGTAGAGCTTCCGCTGTTTTTACCGGTTGAGGTCGTGCCTTTTTTCTGATGGTTACCGTATTTTCGCTGGTGAAGCGAAATTCTAAGTCTGTTCCCTTAATGAGTATCTCAAGGGCTTCGCGCGGTTCCATAGTGCCGCTCAAGGCCTCTTTCAGCTTCAGTCCGCTGGTATTGGCAGCCAATATCAACTGCACGCCAGCTTGCTCAGAATATGCAAGAAGTGCCGATTGCAAGCGCTGCGGCTTGATCTCAAAAGCCACATCTGTCGCCCCACCAGCGGCATAAGCCGCTGTTGTCATCGCAAGCGCAAAAGCTGTTGTACTCATCATGGCAACAAGCCGGCGCTTTCGCGTTGGCGGCTTTATGTTGTTAGCCATTTGTTTCTCCACAACGGTGCCGCTGTCCAAATGGACAGCAGTCCTCAGTTATGACGTTCACGTTGCAGAGTTTGGGAACATTCTTGATTAAAAACACTGTCCTGCCGCATGGTGTCTAAAAAGCACCCTAGCGGTTCGTAGCGGCATCATCCAGCATCAATATGGTGCGACCGCCCACACGGACCACTTTCATCGGGTAGCCTTGGGTTAAACCTTCAAGCCATTCATCGATTTTATCGGGATATACAGTGCCAGTAAAGCGGTATTGACCTACCGCATTATCTCCGATGGCCACTTCGTTTTGCACATAGCGGTTCACTTCTTGGATCACATCAGAAAGCTTCCTGTTGACCAAGGTTAAAACCCCAACACGCCACGCTAAATCCGCGTGGACATCGGCTTCAATCACATCGGACATCGCGCCTTGATCCGTATAAAGCGTTTGATTTCCTGCGGTTACAAGTGCAACGCTTTTACCCATCTTATCAGCGGCTGTATCAAGCCCACCTTCAGATTGCGGGCGCACAGCCACAGTGCCTTCAAGCACGCGCACACGCACGTCCTCGTCCATATGGCGCACATTAAAGACAGTACCAATGGCGGTTACACTGCCTTTTCCCGCCCGCACAATGAAGGGCCTGTTCGGGTTTTTAGCAACCGTGAAAACCGCCTGCCCACGCACCAAAGTTAACGCGCGCTCGTCTGGGGTATAGCCAACAGCCACTTGGCTATTTGGACCAAGTTCTACGATAGAGCCATCCGCCAAATGCACAACTTTTTGCTCACCCGAAGCGGTATAATAAGGGGTCGGAGCAGTGACTGCCGCACCGCGGTCTGGCAAAAAGGTTGCGTACCCTGCGATAACAAGCGCCGCAAAACTTGCCGCGATGCCTGCAAACCATCCGATTGAATGTTTCGACCGCGCAACAGATGCCGCCTTGTCCTGCGCACCAGAGCCACGAGCGACAAGCCCGATTACCGAGCCGCCCATTGCCGCACTGGCCTCTGAGCCACTGGCATCTGACGCATTGGCATCTGATGCACTGGTATCTGACGCATTGGCACCTGATGCACTGGTATCTGACCTATTGGCATCTGGTACAATACTGAACGGACCGCGCGCGCTGTCGCTCGCTTGTGAGGTCGAAATATCCTCTGCGCAAACATGCTCAAGCACACCCCAAAGCGTTTCAAGACGCCGGAATGCCCTCTGGTGTTCCTTCGAGCGCAAAAACCATGCTTGCCATGCTTTAAGTTCAGCACCAGACATGGTTTCGTCCTGCAAGCTAAGATAATGGCTTGCCGCCGCTTCTAGTATCTTGGTATCGATACGATTTTCAACTGACACATCAGTCATATATTTAAGCCCATCATTTCGTCCAAGCATCCAATTCACTGCCGAGTGTTTCGGTACAATGAACAAGGGCCCGGATTACATATTTTCGTACCATGCTGGTGGAAATGCCCATTTCCTCCGCCACGTCTTCATAACTGCGGTGTTTAAATTTAAACTCCACAAAAGCGTGCTTGCACTTCACAGGCAGGCTTTCAATACATTCAACTACACGCGCAAGCGACTGTTTGGCCGCAACTTCGCGTTCTGGCGTAAACCCAAAAATCTGAGACGTATTATCGGCAGCTTCATGCTCTACATACGCCTTTGCCCGACCATGCTTGCGCTGCCGGTCAATCGCTATATTCGTCGCGGTTCTAAACAGGAATGCGCGCAAAAAACCAATCGTACTGGCGTCATCCAACCTAAGAAGACGCACATAAGCTTCTTGCGCGACCTCAACGGCTTCATCGCGCGACTTTAGGTGGCCGGTCAAATACCGAACCAATTCATCGTTATGACGTTGAAACAGGGCTTTGATATCACCTTGGCTCAGGCCGTCATGGCCAATTTCGTCAATCTTGTCTGACGTATCGGCCCCTCCCTGGTCGGAGGCGGAAATCTTGCGTTCCATTCTCCACTCCTCATAAATAGAGACGCCTAAGCTAACGGATTTGAGAATAAAACGGGAGATTATTTTCGCAAAACCCGCAAAATAACGACTTTCAGAGCGTTAAAAGACCGCCATTCCCTCTGTCGCCCAACTGATCAGGGTTAAATTTGCAGCCTTAGCGCTGCGGATCGCAAAAGCTGTTGGAGCCGACAAACAGACCAATGCAGGCATTTTCGCCCGTATCGCCTTTGAAACCATCTCGTATGACCCACGGGAAGAAACAAGGGCATATCCCGCGCCAAAGCCTACGCCGCTTCGCAGCTTTGCACCGATCAGTTTATCCAAGGCCGTATGCCGCCCAACATCTTCGCGAACCAAAGCCACAGTGCCCTCGGCTGACACCCAGCCCGCACCGTGAACCGAGCGTGTGCGCTTTTTAAGAGGCTGCCTCTGCTGAAACTCCGCCACCGCAGCAATCACCTGTCGGTACACAAGCTTAACCGGCTTATCCGCCACAGGCTGAGGCTCTAAAAACAGGCTTTCCATGCTTTCGATGCCGCACAGCCCACAACTGCTGTTGCCCACCAAAGTGCGGCGCTCTTTGCGAACCAAAAACCGTTCCATGCGAACATCAGACAGCGTGATCAACAGATCAATGCCTTGTCTGCGCTCCCGAATTTCAACGCCTCGGACATCATCAACAGCATCAATGATGCCCTCGCTGAAGGAAAACCCATAAGCAAAATCCATCAGATCCGCCGGGCTGGCTAACATCACAGCGTAATTATGCCCGCCGTAGACAAAAGCCACCGGCACTTCTTCGGCCACATGCCACTGCACACAGGCTTCGCCGTCGCGGCCAACAAAGTCTGCGGCCGCACTATGGTCTGGTTGCCAGTGGTCTAAAGGTTTGCTCATACGGGTTCGATCTGACGTCCGGCGGCATTATCCTCAGCTGCACCGTGCGCTTTTTGCCATGCCGACTTATGGGTCGCTGGTGTTACTTCAACCGCCGTTACCTTATATTCAGGGCAACTTGTCGCCCAGTCAGACAGTTCGGTTGTCACCACATTGGCGCCCGTTTCAGGGTGGTGAAATGTGGTATAAACCACGCCCGGCGTCATACGGTCTGACACCAAGGCCGCCAGCGTTGTCTCCCCCTTGCGTGACCTGAGCGATACCCAGTCCCCGTCACTGACACCGCGCATCTGGGCATCAGACGGATGAATTTCCAGCACATCCTGTTCCATCCACATGTTATTCTCAGTCCGCCTGGTTTGCGCGCCAACATTATATTGGCTGAGGATACGGCCCGTGGTTAAAATCAGCGGGAACTTCCGGTTGGTTTTTTCTTCTGTTGGTACATATTCGGTGACCACAAACAAGCCCTTGCCGCGCACAAAGCCGTCCACATGCATGATGGTAGTGCCGTCTGGCGCGCTGTCGTTACAAGGCCACTGAAGGCTTTCGCCCTTATCCATACGGTCAAAGGAAACGCCTTTGAAAGTGGGCGTAAGCGCGGCGATTTCGTCCATAATTTCAGACGCATCCTCATAGTGCATAGGATAGCCCACCGCAGCCGATAGTGCCGCTGTAACCTGCCATTCTTCCATGCCGGTTTTAGACTTCATTGCAGGACGCACCCGGCCCAAACGCCGTTCGGCATTGATAAATGTGCCGTCTTTCTCCAAAAAGCTGGTGCCCGGCAAAAACACATGGGCAAAGCGTGCGGTTTCATTCAGGAACAAATCCTGCACAATCACACAGTCCATGGCCCCAAGGGCGGCTTCTACATGGGCGGTATCCGGGTCGCTTTGGGCAACATCCTCGCCTTGCACATAAATAGCTTTAAAACTGCCCACGCAGGCTTGGTCGAACATATTGGGGATGCGCAGCCCCGGCTCTCCGTCCAGCGGCACGCCCCATGCGGCTTCAAAACTGGCACGCACGCTGTCGTCGGCAACGGACCGGTAACCAGAGAATTCATGCGGGAACGAGCCCATATCGCACGAGCCCTGCACATTATTCTGACCCCGCAATGGGCTAAGCCCTACGCCCGAACGGCCCATATTGCCGGTTAACATCGTAAGGTTTGCCATCGCCATCACAGTGGTTGAGCCTTGGCTGTGTTCAGTCACCCCAAGCCCATAATAAATGGCGGCATTTTTCGCCCCAGCATAAAGCCTTGCCGCGCCGCGTATCGCCTCGGCGCTAAGGCCCGCCAGCTTGGCAACGGTTTCAGGGCTGTTCACCGGATCAAGAATGAAGGCCTTCCAATCCTCGAACGCGTCCCCTTCGCAGCGCGCACTGATAAAGGCATCATCCGTCAGGCCTTCGTCCACAATCACATGCGCCAGCGCATTTATCACCGCAACATTGGTGCCGGGCTGCAACGGCAAGTGATAGGTGGCTTCGATATGAGGGCTACGCACCAGATCAATTTTTCTGGGGTCCAGTACGATCAACCCTGCCCCCTCGCGCAAACGCTTTTTCATCTGGGACGCAAAGACAGGATGCGCGTCTGTGGGGTTGGCCCCGATCACCATAATCACATCAGCATCTGCCACGCTGTCAAAATCCTGCGTCCCCGCCGAGGTGCCAAAGGTACGGTTCAAGCCGTAACCGGTTGGCGAATGGCACACCCGCGCGCAGGTATCCACATTATTGTTGCCAAACCCCGCCCGGATCATTTTCTGTACCAGCCACACTTCTTCAATGGTGCAGCGCGACGAGGTAATGCCGCCAATAGATTTCACCCCGTATTTTGCCTGAGTGGCTTTCAGCCGGTCTGCGGCGAAACGGATAGCCCTATCCCACGGCACTTCACGCCAAGGTTCAGAAATACTGTCACGGATCATTGGTTTGGTTATGCGGTCCTTGTGGTTGGCATAGCCAAACGCAAACCGGCCCTTCACGCAGCTGTGACCGTGGTTGGCCTTGCCGTCTTTGGACGGTATCATGCGCACCAATTGGTCGCCTTTCAGCTCTGCCCTGAAGCTGCATCCCACACCGCAGTAGGCGCAGGTTGTCTCAACAGCCCGGTCGGGCAAGCCGTGTTCTATAATGCTGGTCTCGGTTAAGGTTGCGGTTGGGCACGCCGCCACACACGCGCCGCACGACACACATTCGCTGGAAAAGAAATCCTCGGTCCCCAATGCCACACGCGAGCCAAACCCCCGGCCTTCAACAGTAAGCGCCAGCGTGCCTTGCACTTCGTCACACGCGCGCACACAGCGCGAACACACAATGCATTTGGATGGATCATAGGTGAAATAGGGCGTGCTTTCATCCTTGCCTAAATCCAGATGGTTTTCGCCGCCCGTACCGTAGCGCACACCGCGCAAGCCCACAGCCCCCGCCATATCTTGCAGTTCGCAATCCCCATTTGTGGGGCACGTCAAGCAGTCCAGCGGATGGTCTGAAATATACAGTTCCATCACCCCACGCCTAAGTTTGGCGAGGCGCGGTGTTTGAGTTTTCACCACCATGCCCTCTTGTACCAGTGCAGTGCAACTAGACGGCGTGCCTTTTTGGCCTTCAATTTCCACCAAGCACAAACGGCAAGACCCAAACGCCTTCACGCTGTCGGTTGCGCATAATTTGGGGATACTGATGCCAGCGTGCTTGGCCGCGCGCAAAACAGATGTGCCGTCTGGCACCCGCACAGAAACACCGTCAATCTCAAGGGCTACATCGTCCCGCGATTTCACCGCAGGCGTCCCAAAATCAATGTCTTTAAGGTGGGTCATTTGTTTTTCTCACCAGTAAAATCTGTCCTACCAGTCAAATCTGTCTCACCCGTAAAATCTTCTGGGAAATACTGGATGGCGCTTTTTACCGGCACCGGGGTCATGCCGCCCATTGCGCACAAAGAGCCATCTTCCATGACCTCACAAAGATCGGCAACCAGATCAAGAGTGCCTGCAACATCCCCACCGTTTTGTCTTTTGGCAATGATGCTCGCCATCAGCTCGCCCCCGCGCACCGACCCTATCCGGCACGGGGTGCATTTCCCGCAACTTTCGTGGGCGCAGAAATCAAAGGCATATTTGGCTTGGGCCGCCAAATCAACGCTGTCGTCAAACACTGTAATCCCGCCGTGGCCGACGCCTGCACCTATTTGGGCAAAAGCTTCATAATCAAGCGGAATGTCCAGTTCGCTTAGGGGCAGATAGGCCCCAAGTGGCCCGCCCACCTGCACGGCCCGCACCTGTTGCCCTGTGCGCGTTCCGCCACCGATCCTATTGACCAAATCACCAAGTTCCAGCCCAAAAGGGGCTTCGAACAGCCCACCATATTTGATGTTGCCAGCCAGTTGAAACGGCATTGTGCCAGTGGATTTTCCCACGCCGAAATCCCGGTACCATGCACCGCCATTTGCTAAAACACTTGGCACCGTACACAGTGAAATCACATTATGAACCAAGGTTGGTTTGCCGTCCAAGCCTTCAAGCGCAGGCAAGGGGGGCTTGGCGCGCACTTGGCCGCGCTTGCCCTCAAGGCTTTCCAAAAGCGCGGTTTCCTCGCCGCAAATATAGGCCCCAGCCCCCATAAACACGTCAATATCAAAGGCTTTGCCTGTCCCTCCAACTGATGCACCCAAAAGCCCGTCAGCCCTTGCGCTAGCCAAAGCAGCGGTAAGGATATGCTCTGCCACAGGATATTCTGAACGCAGATAAATAAAGCCTTTGCTTGCCCCCACCGCTAGACCAGCGATCACCATGCCTTCTATCAAAAGGAAGGGATCACCTTCCATGATCATGCGGTCAGCGAAGGTTCCGCTGTCGCCTTCATCGGCATTGCAAACGATATATTTTTGATCGGCCTTCGCCTTACGCACGGCGTTCCATTTTATGCCAGCGGGAAAGGCTGCCCCGCCCCTGCCCCTTAACCCTGATGTGGTAATTTCCTCCACAATTGTTTTGGGGCTCATTTTCTGTGCAGCACCGAACCCCGTCATGCCGCCGTGGATTTTATAATCCTCCAACGAAAGCGGATCCGTGATCCCGCAACGGGAAAAAATCATCCGGGTTTGCGCCTTGAGGAAATCAATATCGCCGACCGCGCCGAGCGCCGCGGGGTGATCGTCAGAGAAATTTCCGTCCAAAAGCGGTGCGATCATTTCAGGAGAAACAGGACCAAAAGCACGGCGTCCACCGACAGCATTTTCATCCTCAATTTCCAGCATGGGTTCAAGCCAAAACAGGCCCCGAGAACCGGTTCGAACCAGTGTCACACTGTGTCCCATTTTAGCTGTCACTCGCGAAATTTCGTCAGCCACAGCGTCTGCGCCTACGGCAACAGCGGCACTATCAAGGGGCAAGAAAAGCTTCATCCTTCAGCCCCATTCTCTAACGCTTTGATTTCTCTGGTGAAATCTTCAGAGTTTAAGCGGCCACGCGGAACACCGTCTAGCATAGCAGCGGGGCCGGATGCGCATAAACCAAGGCAATAAACCGGCTCAAGGGTGATACGCCCTGTCACACTTGTGTCACACCCGGAAAACGGCCCACCGAAGCCAAGGGCAGAGCGTATTTTTTCTGTCAAATCACGCGCACCAACGGCCTGACAGGCCTCTGCCTGACAGATTTTAATCACATGATGCCCAGCCGGAGACCTGCGGAAATCCTCATAAAAACTTATGACACCCTTAATTTCAGCCTTGCTGAGATTAAACACATCCGCGATCACGGGAACAGCGACGGCATCAATATAGCCATATGTATTTTGCACCGCATGTAGCGCTTTCAGTAGCCCGCCGGTGTCACACACGAAGGGTTTTATCAGCGCTGCTATGGACGTTTGCATCAAAGTTCCCCACTGGCGTACATCAGGCCCAAGCCTTGCTGGCCGCGCCTCTCCAAGCAATTTGCCTGTTCACGGAAGGAAGATCAAATGCTTTCTTTGGGTGTGTGCAACCATGTGACAAAAACCGCGATTATTGTGACATTTCGACCATTTCAGGGGCATCCTCAACCGAAACATGAATACCCAATTCTTGCGCCATGGTTTTTAGGTCATAGTCCGGTAAATCAGCCGAGACAATTTGCACATCAAGCCCGCGCCAAGTGGTGATTAATTTTCTCATCAAATCTTTGCCGTCAAAATGTTTCGCGAGTGTTTTCAAAAGCCCCGGAGGCAATTCAACATAGCCATGCTTTAAACATCCAAGAGCCTCGGGTGCCACCACCGCATCCCCAAACCGGTCGAGCCAGATTGGGTGGCCTTTTTTGGATAAGATATTCAGCATTTCCCAATAGAGCCCGCCCCGTTTCACAGGGGGCATACCGCGCACTCTAAAGCCGACATCAGACGGACTAACCCTATATTGCAGAAGTATATTTTCCAGCTCAACCGCGAAAGCATTTTGGATCATACTGGACCTGTTAAGCTCATAAAAATCTGGCTTTTGTTGATCGGGCGCGGGCTTTTTTGCGCGCAACCGGATCAGGTCTTTCAACTGCGCTAGATCATGCGAAATCGCCAAATCCGGGTGGTCTGCCATCACCAGAATTTCGTCCGGTTGCCGGATTTTACCTTCAAAATTCACTTTGCCCTGCTGCAACTGCGACAAACAGGTGGTTGCCACATTATCGGTTACCGCCCGCGCGCTGGTTCGGTACTGATATTTCTTCAGGGCTTCTTCGATCAGGCGCCGGTTATGGTCGATACCGTCTATCACGGCCGAAAGTGTCGTCAGCCCTTGGTCTGCCTCAATTTCACCCAGAAAAACGCCCCGAGATTGCCCCAAAGCTTGCTTTAATTTTTCCGCAGGCATGTCGGTTTCGTCGATTTCAACATTCGCAGATCGCGCCGCCAAAGCACCCGGATCAAGGTTCAATTTTGCCGCCACCAATGCGATCTCACGCTCGAAGTCTGCTTCATCGAAATCGCCTTTGGTGATCAAACCATAGCTGGCTTCATCAAGCTTGCCGACCTGCCCGCCAATGGCTTTTGATTGCAGTTCGCGCTCGATGTCATGACGGGCGGATTTTTTCTCAGCGTCAGACATATCCCCCGCGCTGCGCAGACCATCAACACTAACCATCGTCAGGCCCATACCCCCGTCGTAGGGCGAGTTTAAAAGCTCCTCCACAAAATTAAAAAAACTGTACATATCCGTTGGTGGCTGGGCGTTTTGATGGGTGTCTTGAGAAGGGTCATCGGCATTTCCGGGCTTGTAAAAATCAAGGCGGCGGCGACCATCTGGCTGCTCATTCAGCTTCATATCAAAGTTTACATAGCCGCCAGTTTTCACCCGGATCGGCACACGCGGAAAGATGATATTTTCAAAGATTTTGCTTTGACTTTCCATCAGCCGGTCCACACGACCATGGGCATCGGCGGGGAATAAAAAGCTTAAAGGCTGGCGGAAAAGATCAACATCTTTCCACCGCATGATCGCCTTGAAGCGATCGTCAGCCTTATCAATCAGGCTGTTTTTAACCAAATATAGGCTGAACTCAACCGTGTCCACCGCTGCCTCTGACGCTGTTTAACTGGATTACAAACCAGACAAACCAGTAGCACGCCCCCCTTTAAGGCTTGGTAAAATATTGCTTAAAATTTAAGGGATTATTCTAAAGCCTTAGGATTATTCCTTCGCTAAATCTGCGCGGATTTTTTTGGCGATCACCTCTACTGCCGCCATCACTTCGGCTTTGTCCAGCGTCAGGACTTCGCGGTTTTTCATCAGGATTTTGCCGTCTACGACGCTGGTGACAACGTCGCTACTGTTGGCGGCATACACTAGGTGAGAAACGATGTCATAAAGCGGCGTCAAGCGCGGTTTGTCTAAGGCGACTTGGATGAAATCGGCTTTCATGCCCACCTCCAGCGAGCCTATATCCGCCGGAAACCCCGCAGCCAATGCCCCGCCTTTTGTTGCCATATCAAGGGCTTCGATAGCAGGAACAACTGTTGGATCGCCCGATATACCTTTATGCAACAAGGCCGCGAAACGCATCTCGGGCCACATGTCGAGATCATTGTTAGACGCCGCACCGTCGGTCCCAATACCAACCTTTACCCCCGCCTTGAGCATGGCCGGAATAGGTGCAACACCAGCGCCGGTTTTCATGTTGGATGTGGGGTTATGAATGGCCCCAACCTTAGAGGCCGCGAGCTTTTGAATGTCGCTTTCAGACGGCCACACCATATGAGCAGCGATGGTTGTCGTATCCAACATGCCAGCGGTTTCAAGGTGTTCAACCGGAGTAACACCATACTGGTCCTTGATGGTTTTTATCTCTGCGCGGTCTTCTGCCACATGAATTGAAACCGGCACGTCTAGGTCTTTTGCTGTTGCAAACGCTTGCGCCAAATGCTCAGGCGACACGGTATAGGGCGCATGGGGGGCCAAGGCCGGTGTAATGCGCGGATGCTTGCCTTTCCAGCGTTTGGCAAAATCAACACCCGCAGCAAAGCTATCGTCCCAGCCTTTAAAACCGGGGCTTGGGAAATCAATCATCGGGGTGCTGATGGTGGCGCGCAGACCGCACTGGTCCACCACACCCGCGATCACATCCGGGTAGAAATACATATCAACAAAACTGGTTGTGCCGCTTTCGATCATCTCATAGCAGGCCAGCGCCGTGCCAGCCTTGATCAGCGCCTCATCCACATAAGCCCCTTCCATCGGAAAGATATAATTCCTCAGCCATTCCATCAGCGGCAAATCATCCGCCATGCCGCGAAACAAAACCATTGCAGAATGGGTATGTCCGTTCACGAACCCCGGCATCACTGCGCGGTTCTCACCTGAAATGATCTCAGATGCCTGATACGCTGCAAGAATATCTGCCTTATCACCAATGGCAATGATCACGCCGTCTTTCACCGCAAGCGCGCCGTCCTTCAGCACATCTTTCGCACCGTTCATAGTGACAATATAAGCCCCTGAAACAATCAGGTCGGCATCGTGTTTTTTCATTCTGCTAGTATCCTCGGCTAATAAGCTTGTGGTGCTCATAAAGGAAAACACCGCGACAGCGGCAAGCTTTAAGACATTCATGTTGGATGTGTCCCCTATAGTGAAGCCGCGAACTATACGGCCATATGCAACCAATATCGGCACAGACTGTCACACAGGCAACCGTGCTTTGTCGATCAAGAAGTATCCCTAATGCGTGAAATAAAGCAACAGCCTGACCAAGCAGATACCCTCAAACCTGGTGTATTTATTGACAGGCTAATATTTCCCTCTAGTTCATAAATTGGGGACTTTAGGGAGCAACATAATCGACAATCTAACCAGCATCCATGAAGCGGTGATCACCGTTGACCCCTTTGTACGGCTTATGCTTTCTGTATCCTTGGGCATTACAATGTTCAGTGTCGCATTAGGGCTGAAAATTTCAGATTTTGGCTTTGTTCGCAGTCATCCGCGCAGTATTTTAATTGGCACACTGGCTCAACTTTTGGCGCTGCCTTTAATGACACTGGGCTTGATTTTAATCTTAGAACCAACGCCCGGTATCGCGTTAGGGATGATCATTGTTGCTTGCTGCCCCGGCGGCAACGTTTCCAATTTACTGACCCGTATCGCCCACGGCGACACTGCCTATTCGGTCTCCCTAACCTTGGTATCGACGGCCTTTGTTGGCCTATTTTTACCGGCCGCTATTTTATTCTGGTCTGGGCTTTACGGCCCAACGGCCACCCTGCTGGACCAAATAGATATCAACCGCGTGGATTTTATCATCACGACAACCATCAGCCTTTTGGGGCCTTTGCTGTTGGGCCTTGCCACTGTTTACCGCTGGCCCCTTATTGCTGAACGACTGAACAAAATATTAATGCCGGTGGCAATTGCCATCGTCGTGATTTTGGTAACGGTTGGCATTTTCACCAACATTGACCTGATCAAAAAATATCTCACCACTTTGTACCCGTTGATCATTGGCTTTAATGCAGCAGCGTTTTTGCTGGGCTATATCATCGGAAAACTGTTCCTAAGTGCAGACAAAGTGCGGTCGCTAACCTTTGAAGTGGGCATCCAAAATACGGGGTTGGGGCTCATCATTGTTCTGGCACAGTTCGGCGGAGTGGGCAGTGCAGCGCTGGTTGTCGGGTCTTGGAGTATCTGGCATATGATCGCCGGGTTGATACTGGCCAATCTATACCGACTGTTTGACAGGTTTCACGCACAACAAAGCCCCGGCGAATAAGGCACGCTTCCCGGATAATACGGCACACTAACAGGGCCACCCTATAGGCTTTGCCGCTATGCTGACGCGGTATAAAACACTAAGCTAAAGCTGCGCTCGCCATCATTTCGGGGGCGAAACCTGTCCATCATAGGGTTTGTCGCGTTTGACATAGCCTAAAATCACATCATCGGTTATCAGGCCAAAACGGGCAGAATCTTCACTGCCCGGATGCCCAAGCAGAAGATAGCCTTCCAGTGGTTTTTTGCTCAGTTTTTCCAAACGCTTCTTGGCAAAACGCAAAACCCGGTACGGCTTTCCAAACGGAGTTTTGGCCGCAACATCATTGATAAGCACCTGACCATTTTGGGCAATCCGCAGCGTATCACCGGGCATACCCCAAATTTGCTTGATAATAGCGTTCGGCCTTGAAGGATGGGTAAACAGCATAAAATCATACCGGCTTGGGCGACCGCAACCGGGTGTATGGACGGATATTTTTTGGCCGTCCCACAAAAGGCCATCTAAAGAATCGCCCGTGATTGTGGTATCAATAACCGTGCAAGGCGCCTCAGCAAGCAGAAGCGAAACCCACAGAAACGCTGTAACAATAGCCATGAAAAGGCCTTTCGTCTGTTTGGTTGCGTTCTTCACCGATAAAGAGAAAAACAGCAGCGTATCTCCACTTTAAACTTGCAACATGGGTATTTTCAATCAAACTCGGCCCAAATTTTAAGGTTAATAGGGCACCTGCCAAATTATTAAGGATACATGTTTGATGATACCAACCAAAGTCTATGCTGTTTTTCTGGCTGTTCTTATCGGAATAGCCCCGTGTGTGATGGCGGACGCTGTCCAAGCAAAAGCGCAAAACACCGATGACTTAGAACAAAATACTGGCAACATTAAACTTGATGATCGCGGTGACTTGCCTGTCCCCCACAATCTGACAGACCTTAAAAACCTTGGGCTTGCTTTGTGGGTTAAGTTTCACAAAGCCAACCTGCAAGCTTTCCGCTATGTCAGAGAGGCCGCGCAAGTTCAGGCTTACTCGCGGGTGTGCAAACGCCATAAACTCAATTTTTCCATGACCGAAATAACGCAGCTGTCAAACCACTATATTCAGACGGCAATCCCTGTACACTTTGAAGAGCTGGAATATGCGCTGTTAAAACCCTTATCCAAAACAGACCAACGGGCTTTTTTTGAGGATATGTCCAGTGATATTTATGGCTTTGAATATGGGTATCGCACCCACGAGCTTGAAAAATTAATCGACGCCAGCGATACAACCAACCAAACCTATTGCCGCAGCGTCGATGCTGCCTATAAGGATAGCTACATCGCTTTGCGGGCAACGGCCAAGCGAAGGCTTGCAGAAATGAAGGCTGCCCAAAACAAGAAATGATTTGCCCTATGTCAAAGAACAGCCACTAGAAACCCGTAATAGTAACGCCCATATATACTAGCGCCTATACTCGCGCCCTATTATACGTCTGCGTAAAGAACACAGCTTGCGGCTGTGAGCAAGGCGACAAACGGCAGTGAACAAGGAGACAAAAATGTCTGCGCCAAAGAAAACTGAGGAGTTTCCATTACGAGAGGCCCGGCAGATTGTAAAAGACTTGCAGACCCGCAATCCCGTGATTTATTGGGTGGATTTTCTTGTCTCGATCACTGTCGGCTGGTCAGCGGTCGCAGTGGCAGCGCTTAGCCCTGTTTTTTCTGTGGTTCAGATTGCAGCCCTTGCGGTTGCGACTGTCGCCATGTACCGCGCGGTTCTGTTCATTCATGAACTTTCACATATGCGGCGCGGCACCTTCAAGCTGTTCCGCCTTGTTTGGAATATCTTGTGCGGTCTGCCGCTACAGGTGCCGTCCTTCACTTATGCAGGCGTCCATATCGACCACCATAAACCGCAAATATACGGAACCAAAGAAGACGGCGAATATCTACCAATTGGGATAGAGCCCCCTTGGAAACTGCTTTTATTTATTGCCGCATCTGTGTTCCCGCCGTTTGTTTTGGCCTTCCGCTTTATCGTGATAACCCCACTGTCGTACCTGCACCCCAAATTTAGGGCTTGGGTATGGCGCCATGCGTCTTCGCTGACGGTTGATCTGATGTATGCGCGCCCCGAAAGCACCAAGCAGAATGACCGGACTTGGCGCCTGCAAGAATTTGGTGCATTTCTCTATGGTGCCTCGGCCCTGACAGCGTGGTATTTGGGCTATCTCCCCGGTGCGTTCCTTGTTGTTTGGTATATTGTGACAGGGCTTGTTCTGCTATTGAACACCGTGCGTACCTTTGTGGCACATGCCTATAAAAACCCTGGCGACAAACGCATGACACGCTCGGAAGAATTTTTCGATTCTATAGATGTGCCGGGCAATAGTTTCATCAGTTCTCTGTGGGCGCCGGTCGGACTTAGGTTTCACGCCACACATCATTTATTCCCGTCGATGCCCTATCATAATCTAGGAAAGGCGCGGCGTAAGTTGATCGCTGAACTAGAAGATAACGAGCCCTATCTGCGCTCGACCCGCAAAAACCTGTTTTCAGCCCTCGCAAGGATGATCCGGGAAGCCAGAGACGCACAGCGGGCCCAAAAAGCCGCCACTACGGAGGAAAACACGCCGAATTCAGCCGCCGTTTAGGCCGTATCAGTGGCGGCCGCAGGGGCTATACGGGCGTCCTCAAGCGCTTCGAGTTCAACCAATTTGGCTTTCACTTCAGTGGCTTCTTGTTGGCGTTGCCACATAGCATGATAGACGCCGCCCAGAGCCAGCAAAGCGTCATGGGTGCCGCGCTCGATAATTTCGCCTGCATCCATCACCAAAATCTCGTCTGCGTTGATCACGGTTGAAAGCCGGTGCGCGATCACAATCGTGGTACGCCCTTTTGAAATTGTCTCAAGCGCCGCTTGAATATCACGCTCGGTATGGCTATCAAGCGCTGAGGTCGCTTCGTCCAGCAGCAAAATAGACGGATTTTTAAGGATCGTACGCGCAATAGCCACACGCTGTTTTTCGCCGCCGGACAATTTTAGGCCGCGCTCTCCAACTTGCGAGGCATAGCCTTCCGGCAAAGTCTCGATAAACTCGTGGATCTGCGCAAGCTTGGCGGCTTCTTCCACTTCGGCATCTGAGGCCGAGGGCCTTCCGTAACGAATATTATAGCGAATATCATCATTGAACAGCACCGTATCTTGCGGCACCACGCCAATATGGTCCCGCACACTTTTTTGCGTCAGGGTACGGACATCCTGCCCATCCACCAGCACTTGGCCTGATGTGATATCGTAAAAGCGAAACAAGATACGCGAAATGGTCGATTTCCCAGCACCGCTTGCGCCCACGATGGCTGTTGTCGTACCAGCAGGCACTTTGAAGCTGATCCCATTCAGAATTTTACGGTTTTCAGCATAATGGAAATGCACATCTTTAAATTCAACCGCACCGCCAGAAGCTTTCAGCGGCCTCGCACCGGGCACGTCTGCCACGTCTGATTTTGTCGTGATCACCTCAAACATTTTTTCCATGTCGGTCAGCGATTGTTTGATCTCGCGGTACACAAAACCAAGGAAATTTAGCGGCATATAAATTTGGATAAGAAGCGAGTTCACCAGCACAAATTCCCCGATGGTGAAATGCCCGGAAAGCACACCTTGCGCCGCCATCCACAAGACGACCACCAGCCCAAGTGCGATGATCGCCCCCTGCCCGATATTCAACAGTGTGAGCGACAGTTGGCTGCGTACAGCCGCGCTTTCATAGCGTTCCAGCGCCATATCATAGCGATTGGCCTCATGTTCCTCGTTGGTGAAATATTTCACCGTCTCGAAATTCAACAGGCTATCAACCGCCTTTGTATTGGCTTTGGTATCCTGCGTGTTCATCTCGCGGCGAAACTTTAGCCGCCAGTCCGTAATCGCCATGGTAAAATATATATAACTAACAAGGCATGTGAAGGTAACCGCCGCATAGACGATACCGAATTTCACCCAAAAAATACTTGTGATCAGGATGATCTCTAACAGTGTTGGCAGAATGTTAAACAGCATGAAACGCAGCAGGAAATCAATGCCTCGGGTGCCGCGCTCAATCACGCGGCTTAAACCGCCAGTTTTACGGTCAAGGTGATATGCAAGTGACAGATTGTGCAAATGGCGAAATGTGTTCAGCGCTATAGACCTAAGGGCATGTTGGCCCACTTTGACAAACACGGCATCGCGCAGTTCCCCAAATACCAAAGCCAGCACACGGGCAACACCGTACCCGATTATCAATCCAAGCGGTACAACTGCGGCCATGGTTTTGCCAGAGGGCGTCCCGCCGGGGGCCAAAACATCAACCGCGTCTTTAAATAGAAACGGGATATAAACCCCGATCAGTTTGGCAAGGACCAACAGCGACAAGGCCGCGACAACGCGCACGCGCAAATCCAGACGACCCTTCGCCCACAGATACGGCAAAAGGTTTTTTACCGTTTCCCAGTGGCTTACTTTGCTCTCGTATGGGATTTCGTCAGTTGGCCGGGGAGGCGACATGGTGCGATCCTATCTCTACAGGGCTGGAGTATCCTTGTAGCGGACATTACCAGACTCTGACCAATTTATTTGATCAGACCACAATATTTGGCGAGTCACCGTTTATTTTCAAGTCGTATCACGTTGAAAGTTTGCCGCTGGCTTAAAGCTTAGGGGAAATAAGCTTCCAACAGTGTGATACCTGCCAAGCTGAAAAGCAGCAAAAGGATCGTCTGTCCCCCCAGCGCCAAAAGCGGCCTTGGCCCTACGCTGAACAAATCGCCCAAATTGGTTTTTACGCCCAAGGCCGCAACCGCTGTGATCAAGCACCAGCGCGATGCCTCTGATATTGCGGCTACCAATGGGGCGGGGATAAATCCAAAACTATTGATAATCACAAGCGCAACGAAACTGATGAGAAACAGTGGTAATAAAGGCGTTTTTACCCCGTTCGCGCTCTCGCCGCGCTCTTTCTTAAACAATAGGCCAATGATCACCACCGCAGGCACCAAAGCCGCAACACGCATTAATTTAACAATCGCCGCTGTTTCGCCTGATACATCAGAATAGGCATAGCCTGCACCAATCACTTGCGCCACATCATGAATGGTGGTGCCAAAGAAAATTCCAGCGTCGCGGTCGTTGAGGCCAATGTAATGTGCAAGCGGCGGATACAGGATCATCGCCAAAGTGCTGAAGGCGGTAACCCCCGCCACCACCAGAATTGTGTTACGTTCACGGCTTTCACTGCGCGGCAACACGGCAGATATCGCCAGCGCCGCAGAAGCCCCGCAAATGGCAACCGCCCCCGCTGATAAAACCGCAAATGAAGAGGGTAACTTGAGCGCTCGGCCAATGGCCCAGCCACCCGTGATGGTCACAGTCACCCCTGCGATGACCAGTAAAACAACCGGCGTACCAAGTGCTGATAGGTCGCCAACTGTTAGGCGCACGCCCAAAAAGGCTACGCCGATGCGCAAAATCACTTTAGAAGAAAAAGCAATACCGTGCTGGCATTTAACATCCTTGGACAAGAAATTAAACGCCATGCCAAACAGAAGTGCGAACAACATGGTAGGGCCGCCATAACTGCTGGCCACAAATTTTGATGCCATTGCGAGCACAAGCGCCAACAAAAGCCCCGGCAGGTTCGCGCGGGATGTTGCAACAAAAGCCGACAGATGGTCTGCTAACGCACTAGATTTTGGGGACTTCATAAACGATTTCTCACAAGAAACGCCTTAAGCGCTTTTATTCAGCCATCACGCCCGGTGTCTGAGCATGTGACTTCCGGCGATCCCTTTTTAAAACCATCCTCATGTTTAATCGTTTAATGGCTTCACTGCCAGTTTTTACGAATAAAAACGGGAATATTCCGTGGATCAAACAAGCAAAGCCGCAAACCAACATTTCGCCGGCAAAGGAAAAAGCCTGCCCCATGTGGCCAAAATATGATTCTCCGACAGTTGCAGGATGTTCTGTGAAAAGTCTCTTGAGCATTTATCTTGTCTCCGCTTCCAACTGGATTCCGAAGATAAGTATAGCCGAAAACGAGTGAAAAATATTGATCTAGTTTAGGGGGGCTCGCCCTATTAAATAGAATTAAAATCTATTATTCAAAGTTTATCTAAGGAATATTTTTTAGTTAAAATATTATGAACAGATACAATCTTCTAATATTATATTTATTCTACTAACAAAGCTGTTGTTCGCCCTTGCGAATGGGCAAGGCAAACGCCCCTTAACCCGCCCACTAATATTCAGCTCGCTAATATTCAACCCGTTAATATCCCGCAACGCGTGTTAAGCCGCAAATACAGACTTAGCGGCTGCTAGAGCAGCGGCACCCGAGGCGGGATACTGGTGTCGGTTCAAAGCGTCTGCCAAGGCCGTAAGGCAGAGCTCAACATTAGCAGGCGTAGCACTAGATCCCATCAAGCCGATACGCCAAACCTTGCCAGCCATCGGGCCAAGGCCAGCACCAATTTCCAGATCAAACGCTGCCAGCAAATGCGCGCGCACAGACGCTTCATCCACCCCCTCTGGTACAATCACAGCATTCAGCATCGGCAGCCGAATATCCGCGTCCACAAGGAACTTCAACCCCATTGCCTCAAGCCCTGCGGCAAGGGCAGTGTGTGTCGTCTGGTGTCGTTGCCACGCGGCCTCTAGCCCTTCTTCAGAGATCATCACCAACGCTTCATGCAATGCATACAAAGCATTCACCGGCGCGGTATGGTGGTAGCTTCTGCCGCCTTCGCCGTCCCAATAATTCATCACCAGCGTTAAATCAAGAAACCAGCTCCGCACAGGGCTGGTGCGGGCGCGGACTTTATCCAGTGCTTTTTCTGAAAAAGAAACCGGCGACAGGCCCGGCGTGCAAGACAAGCATTTTTGCGACCCTGAATATATAGCGTCGATCCCCCAAGCGTCCATGCGAACTGGCACACCGCCAAGGCTGGTCACGGCATCAACAATAGTGAGGCAATTATGCGCTTGTGCAAGCTTGCACAGTGCTTCGGCATCTGCCAACACACCCGTTGATGTCTCTGCGTGGACAAATGCCAGTATTTTGGCTTCACTGTGGGCTTCAAGTGCGGCTTCAACGTCCGCTAAATCTGGAGCTTCCCCCCATTGAACATCAACCAAAACGGCAATGCCGCCCGCGCGCACAATATTTTCTCGCATCCGGTCCCCGAACACACCGTTCCTAACAACGACCACCGTGTCGCCTTCTTCGACCAAATTTAAAAAGCAGGTTTCCATACCCGCAGAACCGGGCGCAGATACCGGGAAGGTTAACCTGTTTTCGGTTTGAAACAGGTCTTTTAGACCGCCTTTCACCTCGTCCATCATACGCTGAAACTCAGGATCCAAATGCCCAAGTGTCGGGCGCGCCATCGCGCTTAGGATACGCTCTGATACATCCGATGGACCGGGGCCCATAAGGGTGCGTTTTGAGGGGATGAAAGACTGCATGAATGGCTCCGTATGTTGCATTTCTAAAGCGTTGCCTTGTTGATATAGCTGGATACCGCCGCTTGTAAAGCAACCACCACAAGCAATATAAAAAAGAAACGGAAAACAGTTAGAAAAGAGACAGAAAAGAGGCAAAAAAGTTCGCTTTGGGCTTGTGTTAAAGCCCCTTTTGTCTACACTTCTGGCGAAATATGTAGCGTTTACCAGATAGGCCCACCACATGAGTAATTCCACAAGCAATAGCCCCAATAAACTGATCGCCCTTGCCGCACTGATCGCTGCCGGTATCGGTGGATATTTTTATCTATCCGGTTCTGACGAAACCACCGCCTTTGTGCCGCGCCTTACGGCAGACAATCCAGAGGTTGTTGCTCGCGGCAAGAAAATTTACGCACAGACATGCGCAGCCTGTCACGGCACCAAGCTAGAGGGCCAGCCGAATTGGCAGCGCCGCAATGCCTATGGCCGGATGCCCGCACCGCCGCATGATGCCACGGGCCACACATGGCACCACCCCGATGAAACATTGTTTGCAACCACAAAATATGGTCCTGCCGCCATGACCGGATCAAACACCTACAAAAGCGACATGCCAGCCTATGAAGGCACGCTTACGGACCAAGAAATTATCGACGTATTATCCTATATAAAAAGCCGTTGGCCCGCACACATAAAAAGGCGCCGCGATGCCATGGTTGCCCCAAAAAATTAACAGCTAGGCACCTGATATAAACTTAGAGGCTGTAGGAAAGACGCTTTGTCAAAGGAGGCTCTGCCGAAGGCCGCCCTGTCTTCTGTCTAAAGCGGCTCTGCCTAAGGTCACTCTGCTGTATAAGACGGCTCTGCCTCAAGCGGAACTGCTGTATAAGGCGGCTCTGCCTCAAGAGCAACTGCCTAAGACAGTGCCCTGCTTAAAGTGCCTGCCATATCTGGTTAACGGGTTTCGATCGGCCGTGAGGACCAATGCACATGATTGATACGCCATGCGCCGTCTAGCCAAATAAGGTTAAGTGTTTCAACATTATTGAAATTGCGTTTTTCCCCAGAAACCAAGAAGGTCAAGATCGAGCTGGTTACCACAACTGCGATGCCTTCATCTTCGATCGACTGCTGCAAAATAACTTTGCGCTTTGCAGATTTTAACGTTGGTATTTCAGCCTTCAAGTGGGTGTTAAGATATAACTTCAGTGATGGCTCCATCAGGCCATTTTCAAAGATAGTCGCATCCTTAGCAAATCTGGTTTTCACAAAATTCAGATCGCCGCTATAGAGCGCAGTATGGAATATGTCGGCAAAATCTGAGGCTGACATCCGACCGTCAAGAGAGCGCTCATCCGCCACAGGAGCCAGTTTAACAGATTTACTATTCAGCTTATCCCCTTGCTGGTCCCTTGCGGCTGGCGATACCAAAGCAAGAGTAAAAGCAAAAACCACCGCAACCAAGCTTGCAGCTGCGGTGCCTTTGGCAACCATCAACCAATCTTGTTTGCGGCGATTTTTTAGTATGCTGAATAGGAGAAACAAGATGGATGTCACTGCAAGTCCTGCTGCTGCATGCAAGGCTACAGCGTACCAATCTGTTCCAGTGACATCCATGTTCTATCGCTCCTAGTCTTTGGTTTTGCTACCTGTCGCAGCGACCTTTTTGACAAGGCCCCTTGATTTCCAGATCAAATATGCCGCAGGAATAACCAGCAAAGTAAGAATAGTAGCACTCACCATACCGCCAACCATCGGCGTTGCAATTGGGCGCATAACCCCAGAGCCTGTCCCTGTGCCAAGCATAATCGGCAACAGGCCTGCGATAATCACCGCCACCGTCATGATGATGGGGCGAACACGCAACAAAGCACCGTTAATCACGGACTGTATCAGGTCATCTTTTGCTAGAACACGACCCTCTTTTTCCGCAGCGGTCTGCACATCCTCCCACGCATGATCCAGATAAACGATCATCAAAACACCAATTTCAACTGCCACACCGGCAAGCGCGATAAAGCCAACGCCCACCGCAACCGACATATTGTAATCCAGCAAATACAGAAGCCAAATCCCGCCCACCAAAGCAAGCGGCATGGTGCCCATAATGATCAAAACGGACGTGAGGTTTTTAAAGTTGATATAAAGAAGCAACAAGATGATCACCAGCGTGACGGGAACCACCACACTGAGTTTCGCCTTGGCGCGTTCCATATATTCATATTGGCCAGACCATGAGATCGAATACCCAGCTGGAAGCTTGATTTTTTCTTTCACTGTCTGCTGAGCCACTTTTACATAGCTCCCAATATCAACACCGGCAATATCAACATAAATCCAGCCGTTAAGCCGCGCGTTTTCACTGCGGATCACACCAGGGCCATTGCTGACATAAATATTTGCAACACGCCCAAGCGAAATTTGCTCCCCGCGCGGTGTGACCACTGGCAGTTGACGCAGCCTTTCAAGCGAATCTCGGAAATCACGCGGATAGCGCAGGTTGACCGGATAACGTTCCAGCCCTTCCACGCTTTCCGTCACCGCCATACCACCAATAGCCGTGCGGATAACATCCTGCACATCGGCAATATTTAAGCCGTAACGGGCCGCCTTTTCCCGATCAATATCAGCATTAACATACCGGCCACCGGTAACCCGTTCTGCGTAAACAGAGGCCGTTCCTGGCACATCTCGCATCACGGCTTCTATCTGCTGGCCAACTTCGTTAATCACCTTCAGGCTTGGGCCAGCCACCTTGATGCCAACCGGGGTTTTAATGCCCGTTGCCAGCATATCAATGCGGTTTTTGATCGGCATGATCCAAACATTTGTCAGGCTTGGCACATTCACAAGCGCGTTCAGCTCTTGCTTCAGCTTTTCGGTGGTCATGCCTTCACGCCATTCAGATTTTGGCTTCAATTGAATAGTGGTTTCCACCATTGTCAACGGTGCCGGATCAGTGGCGCTATCTGCCCTGCCCGCCTTACCGTAGACAGTTTTCACCTCTGGTATGGTTTTGATCAGCTTGTTGGTTTGCTGTACCAGTTGCGCAACCTTACCCGCCGAAATGGCAGGATAAGCACTTGGCATATAGAGCAAGTCCCCTTCGTCCAAATCAGGCATAAACTCGCTACCAATTCTTCCCAGCGGAAAGGCTGCGCTGGCCATAATCAGGAAGGTAAGCGCGATCATGCTTTTTGGGTGGCGAAGCGCCGAGTTTAAGAACGGTTTGTAAACAGCCATCAAACCACGATTGATCGGGTTTTTATGCTCAGGCACGATTTTTCCGCGAATAAAATACCCCATCAAAACCGGTACAATGGTAATGGAAAGCCCGGCTGCCGCTGCCATAGCAAAGGTTTTAGTGAAGGCAAGCGGATGAAACAGCCGCCCTTCTTGCGCTTCAAGTGCAAAGATCGGCACAAAGCTAAGGGTGATGATCAATAGCGAGAAAAACAGCGGTGGGCCAACCTCAACAGCAGCTTTCGCCACAATTTCCCACCGGTTTTCAGAGGTAATCTCCTCTGCCTCCATATGTTTATGGAAGTTCTCAATCATAACAATTGTGGCGTCCACCATTGCGCCAATCGCAATCGCGATGCCCCCAAGTGACATGATGTTCGCATTCACACCTTGGCTGTTCATCACCACAATGGCGGCAAGAATACCAACCGGCAAACTGAGAACAACCACAAGCGACGAGCGCAAGTGAAAGAGGAAAATTGCGCAGACAACCGCCACAACCAAGAACTCTTCGATAAGCTTTTCTTTAAGCGTATCAACGGCTCGCTCAATCAAGGCGGAACGATCATAAGTGGTGACAACTTCAACACCTTCGGGCAAACTATCCTGAAGGATTTCAAGCTTTTCTTTCACCAAATCGATGGTTTTCATGGCGTTTTCGCCGAACCGCATGATGATAACGCCGCCAACAGCTTCGCCTTCACCGTTCAGTTCGCCAATCCCGCGCCTCAATTCAGGCCCAATGCGGATATCTGCTATATCCTTTAGTAAAATCGGCGTGCCATTTTCGGCCAGCCCTATCGGGATTTGTCGCAGATCATCCATATCATCAATATAGCCGGTTGCCCGCACCATATATTCGGCTTCAGCCATTTCAATCACACGACCACCGGTTTCTTGGTTGCCGCGCTGAATGGCCATTTTAACCTTCTGTATCGGAATATTGTAGGCCCGCAAACGGTTTGGGTTCACAACCACCTGATACTGTTTAACCATGCCGCCAATGGTGGCCACTTCCGAGACACCGTCCACAGTTTGCAGCTCGTACTTTAAGAACCAGTCTTGAATACTGCGAAGCTGCGAAAGATCGTGCCCACCAGTTCTATCAACAAGTGCATACTGGTAAATCCAGCCAACACCTGTGGCATCAGGGCCCAGCGCGGGACGTGCGCCCGCAGGCAAGGTCGGAGCCACTTGACTTAGATATTCCAGCACCCGTGAGCGCGCCCAGTAAAGATCTGTACCATCTTCGAAGATGATATAGACAAAGCTATCGTTAAAGAAACTATAGCCCCGAACTGTGGTTGCCCCCGGCACCGAGAGCATAGCCGTAGTAAGAGGGTAAGTGACCTGATCTTCCACCACTTGCGGGGCTTGGCCCGGATAGGTGGTTTTAATGATCACCTGAACGTCTGACAGATCAGGAATGGCATCGAGCGGCGTTTTACTTAGGGAAAACACCCCCCAAGCCGCGAACAATAGGGTAAATATGACAACCAAGAAGCGGTTGACGATTGACCACCGAATGATATTAGCAATCATTGGAACCTCCGCTTTCTATAGTTTGCTGATACGAATGATGAGAAGTTTACCGTTTTCATCTTTGCGAAGCTCAAAATTCACGGCATCGCCTGTATCAAACTCTGAGAGGTCCACATCACTTGTTGCGGAAAATCCCATTGTCATCGCAGCCCATCCGAGGCTTTCAATCGCCTCATGCTTGATTTTGACCATCCCGCTATCGCTGATCGACTGAATAACGCCTGTGCCTTTATGAACTTGTGGGTCTGCCGCTGGTTTTGGCATATCCATGTCGCTCATATCATTAGATCCGGCGTCCAATAACCGCAAAAGCGCGCTGTTGATACTGGCCTCTGAATCAAGCAGGAACTGGCCTGATGTCACCACAACCTCACCCGCATCAAGACCGCGTTTAATTTCCACGCGGTCCCCGGCCTCGCGGCCTGCAACAACCTCAGCGGGGCGGTATTTCCCATCACCAAGTGCTATGACCACACGGTCCACTTTACCCGTACGGATAAGGGCTTCGCGTGGGATAGAGACAATATTATGCAGTGGCGACGCACCGATGTTTATTTCGCCGTACATGTTAGGTTTCAAACGACCATCAGCATTAGAAAACGCGAGACGCACTTTGACAGTACGGCTAATGGGATCAACGATTGGATAGACATAATCGACTGCACCAACCCAATTTTCACCCGGCAAGAACGGCAAGGTCATGCTCGCCATTTGGCCTTCTTTCACCCAGTCAGACTGGCCTTCAAAGACATCAACCTGCACCCAAACCTCGTTTAGGTCAGCCAGAGAAAATACGGTTTTACTTGGTGTCACATACATGCCTTCGCCCACAGGGAGCGCAGTGATAACACCTGCTTGCGGCGCACGCACTTCGATCAGTTGCTTTACTTTACCGCTTTTTGCCAGCGCATTAATTTGGTGATCCACCATGCCAAGCGCCTTTAGTCTCTCGCGTGATGCGGTCGATAAAGACGACTGCTTGAGCCGCAGTGCCTGTAAAAATTCTGCCTGTGCATTCACCAATTCTGGTGAATATAATTCAAAAATTAGCTCGTCTTTTTTAACGGTTTCGCCAACGGTTTTACGGTAGAGCTTTTCGATCCAGCCAGCTGTACGCACATGTACATGCGCGGCGCGTTCTTCATCAACCGCGATAAAGCCAACCGTTGATATTTCGCGTGAAAGATCTGACCGTATGGCGCGTTCAGTACGCACACCAATGTTATTGACAACAGCACCGCTGATTTTCAAAGCGTTCGGATCATCATTGCCTGCGGCTTCATCCGCATAAACAGGGATAAGATCCATGCCCATTGGTGATTTCCCCGGCTTGTCGCTTCGAAAGCTTTTGTCCATCGGGGCTTTATAATAAAGGATTTCACGTTCAGCAGGGCTACCGCCGCCTGAGCTTGCTGCTTGATCACCAGCAGGCGCAAACATGTAACCTATGCCTGCGCCAACTGCGAGGGCAACCAGTGTGGGGAGGATATATTTACGCATCGTCTTCACCTTCAAGGAATAAGAGTTGTGATTGGGCTTTCAACCGATTTGTCTGTAGCCGCAATAATTTAAGTTCCGCGTCCAATTCGCCGAGGCGGGAACGGATAAGCTCTGGAAAATCTGAAACACCGCTTTGATAGGAACTAAGCGTTGCTTGTGTGGTGTCTTTCGCGCGCGCTAAAACAACAGTTTGATATAAAGATACTCTTTCTTTTAGACGTTCCCAATCAGCCCGGAACACCTGCAATTTTTTGCGCAAATCCAAAAGGACAGTATCCCGTGACAGACGGGACGCTTGACGGACTTTTTTGGCAGCTTGTAATTGCTTGTCTTGGCGTTTCCCTGTGAACAGCGGCACATCCATAGTGACACCCACAGAGGCAAAATCGGCCCGGTCACTGCCGCGTGCGCCGTAATCAACGCTCACCGCATAGCCGGGTTTATATTGTTCCCCCGCGATCGAAACATCCCGGTCAGCAATATCAATTTTAGTGGAAAAAATCTTGGCCGCAGGGTGCTGTACAAGAGTATCAATAACCACCGTCAGATCGCTGGGATGCTTTAAGGCCGGAAGGCTATCGGGCAACATATTTGTATAGGCTATGCTTCCGATCCTGCGTGCCAATTTAGCCCGCTGAACCTCAGCTTGCCGGTCAAGTTCTACCAAACGATCGTCCAAAAGGCTCAGCTCTAGCTCGGCCCGGAGTACGTCCTGCGTGGTTTGTCGGCCTGTAGCATAGATGGCTTGAATGACCTCGATCAGCTCTGCAACCGCTTGCCGGCTTTCAGAAACTTTACGACTAGCCTGAAGATTATACTGTAATTCCAGCCATGTCAGGCGCGTGTCCAATACCACATTGCGAACACGCAGTTCATACTTGAAGCGTTCACCGCTGGCCTGATCTTGCCGCTTGGCGCGCTTTAACTTTAGCGTGTCACCTTTTGGGAAAGCTTGGCTAACACCCAGCTTGAGCTGGGTCATCGGTTCCTGCGTGTAACTGAAGTTCCGCGTAGGCCAGTTGGCAAAGCTCATACGCATCTTAGGATCGGCCAATTGTGCATCCGCAACTGCGCGGGCCTCAAAAGACGCGGCCATTTCACCGGGCTGCAACAGATAGGGATCATCAGACGCAAGCGCAAGCTCCACCGCCTTATCCAGCGAGAGCAGGCCTTGGGCCTTTGTCGCTTCTGGTGCATCCGCAATATTCATAGTACCGTTAGCACCAAGTGCAGCGGCCGGACTGGTAGCCAGCAAAATAGCAAGCGTAACCGTCGAAAATTTAGACATTTGAATACCTCAATATATCGGAAAACTAGGCAACGACAGGCGCATTAGGCCTGTCTGCTTGGGCCAAGTCAATGCAATTGCATTGGCCCTAAATTTTAGCTGGTTCGCGGAGGAGGCGTATTGAGACAATCTGCCGCCGAGGCCCCGGACACGCTGGCAAGCATAAGGTGTTGCGCTGGCTTAGCCCAGTCCGCTGGAAACGCCAGATCTGGTAAGGCCATGCTTGAGGCTGCAACATTACCACAACATGCAATATCACACGCCGTATCTGTCGGCATATTCGCAAGAAACGTATCCGAAGAATGATCCTGAGTGTCAGCCCCGCTGATATGCTGATAATGCGATACCAAGTCCTGCGACATATAGCGGCTGATAGAGGCTGACATATCTGGGCAGCACACATGGGCATCCGACGCAGCCGCAATGGGTGTCATGAACAAAACCATGATTGTTAAAGCGGCGATTGCCCAACGATTTATGTCACGAATGATTCGCATGGTTCATAATATAGGGCCGGACCATACTACAGGGTCAAGCGTCGAAAGTGTCGCACCTCCAGATAGCCCAAAATACCTTTGTTTATGGTGAAATTTAGCCATTTTAATCCTTGTCACCCTTTGGTGATCTGGCCAAAATACGAGGGGTGAAAAGCAGGTGCTCCAGACTTTTCATCCAGAGCACCAAACTTTCCAGCCGATGAAACAGCGAGGTTTTAGTTTTCGCCCCACTGAACCATAGTGATTTTCCAATCAGACCCATCAAGGCGTAACACCATAAATTCCCGACCTGAACGATCAATTGTCCTGTCTTTATACGTGCCGGTTGAACGCGAATGGGTCGTTACCCAAGCCGTATCACCAGACCGGCCAGCCTCTTGCGATAGGACCTCACGCGTGATGCTTGGCAAGGCCGCCATGTCCGATTTCATGTGGCCGTTCATATAAGCCGCTTTGCTTTTTTGAGCATGCTTGCCTTCTATGATCAAGGCATCATCAGCGAACAATTTACCAACGGTTGCCACATCCCCGGTTCTAAGCGCTTCATACAAAGCGTTTGATACAGAAGCCGGATCGGCAGCAACAGCCGTTGCACCAGCTTTGTCACCGTGGCCTTGACCGGGCGCATGCTCGTGCCCTTCTGTCTTTGGCATAGCCGCCGCTTTATCGCCGTGGCCTTCACCTTCCGCGTGCTCGTGGCCTTCCTTCTCAGGCATTGCGGCTGGCTTGTCGCCATGGCCTTGGCCCGGAGCGTGCTCATGACCACCCGCTTTAGGCGTTTCTGCACTGTCGCCGTGGCCTTGACCGGGCGCATGTTCATGGCCAGCACCAGAAGTATCAGGCAAGCGCATAACACCAAGCCCGTGGCGGTAAACCAGTTCAGCGCCTAAATATCCGGTCGCACCAACCATAACGGCAACCACAACACTGCCAGCGATCATCGCCGTAGACACGGCTTTGGCTTTATAAGTCCAGAAAGCGAACAATAGTATCGCGCCGCCGGTTACAAATGCGTACA
>WFTS01000057.1 GCA_015485385.1 Kordiimonadales bacterium
GCAACAGCGCCACCTATCATATTGGCTGGGCAGGCGATGAAGGACGCAGCTTGAACGCCCAAAACCGCGTCGTCTGGGAAGGCTTGTTGGCGCTAAAGGCTAAGGGCATCAAGTTTCTCGATCTGGGGGGATTAAATACAGCTGATCTAGCGGGCATTGCGCGCTTCAAGTTGGGTACAGGGGCCAGCCCCATAACGCTCGCCGGAGCCTATATTTAAACCTAGCTAAAAGGACCGCGCAGCCTCTGTGGTTGCCCGTGCATCTGGTGCCTCTGTCATCTTCACTGTGCAATATGGGCCCATGCAGATATTCCCTCTCAGGTCAGGCGTTAGGTCAAGTCGGAAGATCACACTGTCATCTCACCTTGGTATCTCACCTTGGCATCTCAACTTGGTATCTCACCCCATCAGGCAACAGCGGAGACAACTGAACCTCGCCAGTTTTCTTGCCAAGCCGAGGCCCCATTTGAACACCAACTGAGCAAAACTTAATCCATGATAACAGGGGCTGAACTCTCATCCCTTAAAGCGCACACTTGAAGAATAGCACTAGATTTCCCAAGTGTAATATTATAACCATACCAGACCATGGTAACGAGCAGCCCTATAGCTACAAACCCTAAGGGATCAAATTGGACTACGGCCTGATATTTTCAATTCTTGTTCTAATTGCTGCACCTTTGCTGGCGCGCATTGTCGGGCATATGCCTACTATAAAAGCAGGACTGGACGGCTTTGTACTGCTAACAGTTGTTGGCCTGATCACCATCACTTTGCTGCCCGAAGCACTTAGTCGTGGGGGATTTATTGCCCTCATCGTTGCGGCGCTTGGCTTTACTCTGCCGTGGATCGCAGAGTTTTTATTCCACCGCTCTGAAGAGATGACCCACAGGGTTTTAATGCTGGTCGCTGCGCTTGCGCTGGTTGTACATGCCGCATCTGACGGTGCTATTCTTGCCTTCGCCAAAACCCGCGTTGACAGCTCATTCTTAGCTGCAGGGGTGGTTCTGCACCGTATCGGTGTTGGCATCGCTGTTTGGTGGCTCCTGAGGCCTGTTCTCACCACACTAGGCGGTATCGCTGTCTTAGCTGGGCTTGGTGTTATGACACTGGTTGGCTATTTCATGATTTATTTTGCCGGTGAATGGTATGATGTTCCGCTGATCGGCTATTGGCAAGCCTTTGCCGCTGGTTCGTTATTCCATGTCGTGATGCACCCTCTAGAGCACCATGAAACCACGCCCACAGCAAAGACAATGCTTGCCCACCGGATCGGCACGGCCTTGGGATTGGTCTTTGTTCTTGCTTTGATAGGCGCGCATTTCCAGCAACATGCCCCGGGGCCTTATGCTTTAATGCCTGCGCATAGTGTGCATCAGGATTTTGATCTGGTCACGGCAACCGGGCGGCTTGTGGCACCGCTGGCGCTTTTAGCTATGCTTGCCGCTGCGGCTTATGGGCGTCTAAAAGCTGGCGCACTGGCAGCCGCCTATCGTTTCGTACAGTTGGTCACTCCTTGGACACTTGCTGTGTGGATAACATTGACCATAACGGCCGAGCTTGCCCCGGCTCTTGTGCCAACCCCTAAGGCAGGGTCTCTGCTGCTGGCAATATGGTTAATCACCATGAGCGTCATTTTAGTCCATACAGGCGCCCGCGCTTTTTTTGGTGTTCTGATGCCGCGCTTTCTAGAACACAAGCATAGCCATCAGCACCCTTAAAGCGTATCTCGGGTTTCACTTGCCCTAAAGGCGCTGACATTGTAGCAGTGCGTTCACAGAAGGATCCTCTATGCGCTTCAGCGGCAAAACAATAATGGTAACAGGTGGCACGTCAGGCTTGGGCGAGGCCATTGTCAAAGCATTTGCAACCGAAGGCGGTTCTGTCCATTTCTGTGGGCTTATAGACAATGAAGGCCACCGCGTTGAAAGCCTGTGCAATCCCCTTGAGGGAAGCGTGCGGTATCACCATGCTGATGTGCGCATCGAATCCAGCGTTGTTACTTTCGTTCAAGCTATACTCGATGCCGAGCAGAAAATTGATATTGCCGTAAATAATGCAGGCATAAGCCACAGCGCCGGACGCTTTGCCGACTTGGAAATGGCTATGGTTGAGGATGTGATGCAGACCAATGTGATGGGCGTTTGGTATGCTATGCGCCACCAAATCCCTGAAATGCTGAAATGCGGCGGCGGCTCTATCATCAATATCGCCTCGATTTTATCCAAATCAGGGGCACAGTGGATGGCGGCTTATGGCTCTAGCAAACATGCGGTGATTGGCCTGACAAAAAGTGCCGCGCTGGATTATGCCGCTGATCCGATTCGCATCAACGCGGTTTCACCCGGCCCTATGTTGACCCCCATGTTTGAGCGCGCGCTGGAAGATATCGACGGCGACATGAGCAAATTTGCGGGCGGAATGCCCGAAGGGGGCCCGGCTGACCCTGCGGAGGTTGCAAAAACTATTTTATATATCGCCAGTGGCGAGGCGGCCTATATGAACGGTGCCAATGTCATTGTTGATGGCGGAGCCTCAAGCGGATAAGACTTGCGCACACCCCGCGCCACCGCAACCGCCACACTGATGCCACACTAACCCTTGAAACTCACGAAGAAACCAGCCACATACAAATATCCGTGCGCGAATATAACCGCGCCTCAAGAAAGAAGCACCATGGGACCAACATCATGAACCTTGTCAGCGACTGGTTGAAAAAAACCTTTGCCGATACCCAGATGGTGATCTTGTTATTGGTGTTTTTGTTTGTCCTTATTTTAATGCTGCTTTTTGCGTCCATGTTAGCGCCTGCAATCGCAGCGCTTGTTGTCGCATTTTTACTAGATGGCCCTGTCGAATGGTTCAAACGACGCGGCACCAGACCAATGATCGCTATGGTCTCGGTCTATCTGGGCTTCATCCTTATTTTCCTGACAGCCCTGATTGCCGTTTTACCGCCCCTTATCGAGCAAATCAGTCAATTTGTAAAAGACAGCCCCGCCATGGCAGCGAGCCTGCAAGACGCATTATTGGCCCTGCAAACAAAATTCCCAGACCTTATATCTGAGGACCAAGTGGCAGGTTGGTTCACTAAAATTGGCAATGAAATTGCTAATTTAGGCCCGCGCATTTTGCAATATTCAGTTTCCGGCCTAACGGGAGTGGTTAGCTTTGCGGTTTACGCCGTTTTAATTCCAGTCATGGTTTTCTTTTTTCTTAAAGACAAAGACCAGCTTCTTGCGTGGGTTGCTGCGTTTTTGCCTAATGACAAGCCGCTTTTAGAGCAAGTTTGGCGCGAAATCACAGACCGAGCCGGCGATTATGCACGCGGCAAAGTATATGAAATTTTAATTGTGGGCAGCGTTGCCTTCATTACCTATCAGACACTTGGTTTACGCTATGCAACCTTGCTTGCCGTTGCGACCGGCTTCAGTGTGGTTGTGCCCTATTTTGGTGCGGCTGTTGTCACATTTCCTGTTGCGCTGGTGGCCTATTTCCAGTGGGGCATGGGCGGGGAAATGTTCGGCGCTGTTTTGGCCTATCTCATTATTCAGGCCTTAGACGGAAATCTACTGGCTCCGCTTTTGTTTTCCGAAGTCGTAAAGTTACACCCAAATGCCATTATCATTGCCATCCTTGTATTTGGCGGATTATGGGGGTTGTGGGGTGTATTTTTCGCCATTCCGCTTGCAACCGTTGCCAATGCCATCATCAGGGCATGGCGCCAACGCACAGCTAGGGATAGTGTCACGACAAAAGGTTGATTTAAAATTACTTTTCAATCAGATGATTTTCTGCATAAATAGCATGCATAAAGAGCAGCAATGTTAATCACGAGGCGAAACACCGTATGATTCTCGAATCCCGCAGCATCATTTTCTCTGACGAGGAACTTTTTCTTGCCCTCCGTCCGGTTCTTGAGGGCCGAGGCATGCAAACTGACATGGATATTGAAGATATTATTTCGCGGCTCGATAGGGAAGGCGAAGTAAATGTAAGCCTTATCCTACCTGACGGGGCTGATCCTGTTTTATTTTCAAGCCGTGAAGTTGGTGCCGCTGTCCTTAATCACTGCATTGACCAAGGTATTCCTTTGCCGCGTGGTTCGTACAAAGAACTTGCTATTCGCGGGGATCATGTTGCCTTGATTGTTCGGCTTGAAACGGGTGCATCCATGTCGGAAATTGAAGAAGGCGAGGAATAACCCCGCCTCTTTTCTTCTTTTATCAAATACTGTCTTTATCAAATATGGCCTGTGTCTCTGGCCTTGCTTTGACCAATCATCGCCTAAAAGATATGCGCCCCAGAAATTATGCTTCTGGGAAATTATGCTTCTGGGAAAAAGTCAGGTACAGAAAAATATCGTTCGCCTGAATCGTAACAAAAACCCATTATCCTTGTGCCTTCCGGCACCTCAGAGACCTTCGCTGCAATCGCCGCAAGTGTCGCACCTGATGACAATCCCACAAGTATCCCTTCTTCACGCGCCGCCCGCAGCGCCATTGCTTTAGCGTCCTCTGGGGCTACCTGCAAAACACCGTCTAGCAGATCAACATCCATCACACCGGGAATAAAGCCTGCACCAATCCCCTGAATAGGGTGTGGCCCCGGGTCGCCGCCGGACAAGACCGGAGACAAACTAGGTTCCACCGCGCACACCTTCAGATCAGGCCATTTTTCCTTCAAGGCACTGGCACAACCGGTAATATGACCGCCCGTCCCCACACCTGTGATCAAATAATCAAGGCCGCCCTCAAAATCGGCGAGGATTTCTTGCGCTGTTGTATCGCGGTGCACCTGAACATTGGCTGGATTTTCAAATTGCTGAGGCACCCAAGACTTTTCAGTGTCTTCAGCAAGCTCGGCTGCTTTCGCAAGCGCGCCTTTCATGCCAAGTTCTTTTGGTGTCAGTACAAACTCTGCACCATATGCCAGCATCACGCGCCGACGCTCGATAGACATAGATTCAGGCATAACCAGTATCAACCGGTAGCCCTTCACCGCAGCAACCATCGCTAGGCCAATGCCTGTATTGCCTGATGTTGGTTCAATAATCACACCGCCAGGCACCAGCGACCCATCCGCCTCAGCGGCTTCAATCATAGCCAGTGCGATCCGGTCTTTAATTGATGCACCAGGATTGGCGCGCTCTAGCTTCAGCCAAACATCGTGATTTGGAAAGAGCCTTGAAAGGCGCACATGTGGTGTGCCGCCAATGGTATCTAAAATAGATGGTACTTTCACAAATATCCCCTCAAGAGAACAGGCCCACCACCAAGGCAGACTTTAAACTAAATTTACCGCCCGGACTGGGCCTCTTTTTTTGACCGTATTGAAACGATTTCATCTGTATCAGCCGGTTTAAACATAACCCGAGACCAAGCCGGAACCGAGCGCGTAAGCCACACATTCCCGCCAATCACAGAATTTCGGCCAATCACGGTTTCACCCCCAAGGATGGTGGCGCCCGCATAAATGACAACATTATCTTCAATCGTTGGGTGCCGTTTTATTTTGCGGAGTTCCCGGTCCACCCGCAGGCCGCCCAGCGTTACCCCTTGGTATAATTTCACATTATTGCCAATAATAGTGGTTTCCCCCACCACGACACCAGTGCCATGATCAACAAAAAAGCTGTGGCCAATGGTAGCACCGGGGTGAATATCAATACCGGTACGCTGATGGGCATATTCGGTGAAAAGACGCGGCAACAGCGGCACCTCACGCATATATAATTTATGCGCAACCCGGTAAGCAACCACGGCAAAAAAACCGGGGTAAGCCAGAATAACTTCTTCAATTGAATGTGCCGCAGGGTCGCCCTCTATAAGGGCAAGCGCATCCCGGTAGGCATCATCCGCAATATCTGGAAGATCAGCGATAAATTTTTGAACCAAAAGCCGGGCACACCCCACATCCTTGCCTTTGCACAGATGTTCCACCAACACATAAAAGGTGTCTTCCAGTTTTTTCAGCCGACTTTCTAACGTTAGCCCATCACTCTCAGCCTGAGCGTAATGCGGAAACATAACGGCCATTGTTTCTTTTAAAAGCTGGCCAATTTTACGCAAGGATAAGCCAGACTGCTCCGGGTAGCGAGCATGCTGCTGCCTTAGTCTATCAGCGACATATGTCAGACTAGACGGGCTTTCAGGCATGTCATTCATAGAGACCTCCACACATTGGTGTATAACAGTTTAGGAAGCTTTGGGCCATCTACAAGCCCTAGAGGCACGAGAATTTCTTCACTTTATCGCGATAAAAGCTATTTCTTACGCTGTGGCGAGGGTTATTTTGGCGTCTTTGGCAGCAAATGTTCATACCCGGCTTGTGCAATCAGTTCGTTGCTGCGTGTCACAACAATAGCTTCCAGCTTTTTCATAAAGGCATCTTTTTCCAGCCCAAATTTCATGGCTGGGTGTATTTCAAAAACCGCTTTGCCTGACCTGTGAAAAAACCCTTTGGTCCAAAAGAGGCCCGTATTTGTCGCCACCGGGATCACCGGCAGGCCTGTATCTGCATGCACATGAAACGCGCCAGATTTTAACCGCTTGCTTTTGCCAACTGGCATGCGTGTGCCTTGCGGATAAATTATTAGCAGCTTATTGGTTTCTTTCACTTGCTGGCCAACCCCGGCCATAACTTTATGCGCTTCTTTAGACTGCCGGTCGATACGGATGATACCCATCGTCTTCAATATCTTGCCAACAATCGGTGTGGAAAAAAGTTCCTTTTTCGCAAGCGCTGTCACCCCCGGATGAATAGGAAATGTCAAAATAGGGTCCATATTGCTTTGGTGTGCGGCGGCGAGGATAAACCCGGTATCAGTGGGTAAATTTTCCAGCCCACGATATTCACATTTAATGCCCATCACCCAGCGTGCTAACCAGCGCGAACCACGACAAAAGCGGTCCACCATACGGCGCACAATTTGTTCGTTGCCCAGATAACTGAACGGCAAGACCGCCAGCCCTAGAAACAAGATGGCAAAACTATAAAAGGCTATATTGAAAAAAATAGACCGAATGCCGTCGATGATGCGCATAAAGTCGCGCTCCCTAATCTATGCGGTGGGCCAAAAGGCACCAATCGCAGTGCCCAACTTGCCTTATAAAAATCACTTGCCACTTTAACCGGGTTTAACTCAAGCAAAAAATCAGATAGCTTGACTTTGATACGCAAAACACTCTCGTGAATGAGGCACAAAAATGGGCAATGGTAATCAAGACAAACGCCAAGATGGCCGGCTGCCAGTTTTATGGACTGGAACCCTAACAACAGAAGACGACCGCGAATTCACCTGTGAGATTTGCGATGTCTCCCATGCTGGCACTTTGATTTCCTGCGATGCTGACCTTGCTATGGGTGAGCGCATTCTTCTGGAGATCAAAGATTTGGGCGAATTTGCCGCCGAAGTAAAATGGCAAGGATCAGAACAGCTTGGTTTGTTGATCCTCGCTGGCCCCGATTTGGTACTGAAGAAATTCGCAGAAACCGCTGGCGGGGATGTATCCAAACACCCAAGTGGCACCGGAACAGACCCTTTAGCTGTCGAGTAACACCTCTTTAGCCAGTGGTCACGACCGCACGAACAGCCCCCGCCCAGACCCTAGGCCGAGTAACCGCTGCATGATGGCGTTATCCGTGATGCCGCCAGCCTTCACGAAGGGGCCTACTTTTCAATAAGAGGCTCTTCTTACGGTCCAGCGTGTTACGGTTCAGCGGGCTTACGGGCCAGCGTGACAGATTATTCTTCTGTTGGTGTCGTGTGCCAACCAAACAAACGGTAAATTGGGCAAAAGCTCACCACGCCTGTCAGGGCAAAGATAATGCCTGCACCAATGGCGATCGTGCCGTAAATTTCTGCATCCCCAAGATTTGCCAACATGCCATATGCCACTAGCGCTATGCCAGCCAACAAGCGAATGATACGGTCGAACGTACCCACATTTGAAAAGCTCATAACAGTCCCCTTAAGAGTTAAAAAATAAATCTTAGTCCATCACAGCCAACTATACCGTGACTTAGTCACCGTGCAAGGTTAGCCGCTTTAATTTTTCTGGCTGTAAAATCAACAGACAGGCTCTGCCGCGTTTGACCCAGCCACGCTTTTCAAAGTCGGCAAGCTTGCGGCTGATCACTTCACGCGCAGTTCCAACGTCTGCTGCCAACTTGGCGTGGGTGGCCAGAACCTGCTGATTGCCGTTCGCAAGACCAAGCAGACACGAAGCCAAGCGCTGATCAATTGACAAGCATGCGATTTCATCAACTTTTGCCATCATGGCTGCAAGCCGCTGTGCAAAAGACGCAAAAACCAGTGCCCGGAAATCTGCCGAGATATTCAATAGAGTCTCAAAACGGGGGCGCGGGATAACACAAGCCGTTACCGCCTCCTCCACCATTGCTTCCGCATTATATAAATCGCCGCACATCAAACCTGATGTTGTTAAAATGCAGGTCTCATCGGCTCCGAAGCGGTATAGTGTAACCGGCTTACCCGCGCGCGATACAAGGTCAACCCGAACTTGCCCCGACAACAGATAAAAAAATTGCTCGCAGCGGTCCCCCGCCTGAAAGATCCGCGTACCAGCCGCTAGAGAAACAATCTCAGCGCCATGAAGGCAATTTGGGATCGTATGTACCATGGGACAGTCCTGTAGAGTAAAGTCACTAAAAGCCCGGCAAACCCAATGCCGATAATCTAGACTATATCGCTAGACCACATGCATGGCCACTAGCCCAAGCCCACTGGAAATTATAACCGCCCAACCAACCTGTTACATCCACACATTCCCCGATAAAATAAAGCCCCGCTTGGTGCTTTAATTCCATCGTTTTGCTGCTGAGAGCCTGTGTACTAACACCGCCCTTGGTCACTTCCGCTTTTTTAAAGCCCTCAGAGCCTGTGGGGGTAAGATGCCATGCGCCCAAGCGTTTGCTGATCGCAAGAAGCTGTGTATTGGACATGTCGGCCAGATTGCCGGGCCACGGCTTCGCAATCCAGTCAGCAAGCCGTTCCGCAAGCGGCGTACGAAGAATTGCCGCCAAACCAGCCTTTGGCCGATTTCGGCGTTGGTCTTTCAGCCAGCCCAATATGTCCTCATGTTCCGGCAACAGATTAATGGTGATATGTTGACCCTTTTGCCAGTAAGACGATATTTGCAGGATTGCCGGGCCCGAAAGTCCTCGGTGCGTAAACAGTAAATTTTCGCGAAACCTCACGTTGGCGCAGCCAACACTGCACAGCGCCGAGACCCCGGCAATGGTTTTCATGTCTGCAACCATGTTTGCACCGAACACTAAGGGAACCAAGGCTGGAGCAGGTTCAACGATATTAGCCCCAAACTTTCGGGCGATGCGGTAGGCGAAATCTGTGGCCCCCATCTTGGGGATGGACATCCCCCCTGTGGCTAAAACCAATTTATCCCCACGGAGATCACCAAGATTGGTGTCGAGCAAATAGCCCCCCGACACAAACGCCGCAGCCTTGACTTCCACTTCCGTTTTCAACAACACACCATTTTGCTGGCATTCAGCCAACAGCATATCCAAGATCTTTCGAGACCCTTGATCGCAGAAAAGCTGTCCCAGTGTTTTCTCGTGCCATGTCCCACCATTTCTGGCCAACATGTCCATGAAGTCATAAGGGCCGTACCGGCTAAGAGCTGACTTTGCAAAATGCGGGTTCTGGCTAAGGTAGGCCTCAGCAGTCACATCAAGATTGGTGAAATTGCACCGCCCACCGCCGGAAATAAGGATTTTCGCCCCCGGTTTTCTGTTGCGCTCTAGCAAAATCACTTTTTTGCCGCGCTTGGCTGCTGTGAGAGCGCACATCAATCCAGCGGCCCCGGCGCCGATGATGATACAGTCTGCTTTGGCCAATTCTTCTGCCATTCAATTCACTTTCTTTCACGCCGCGTTGCGCCATACCTATCCCGGCACACATATCACACAGAAGATGTAAAACGAGAAGCCCTGCCAATTCAGCATCCTAAGGAGCGCCGGCAAATATTTGAAAAGGCCCGACTCCAACATTGATTCGCATCCGTAATGACCTCAAACAACCCTGATCAGCGCCAGCGATCACAATTAAGTGTTCCGTAAGAAGTTTCAATTAAATTGTACTTGGTGATTGCGCAAAACCTCTCAGGCGCTAGTATCTGGTTTCGAGGGGAAGATAAATAGAGCGACAGTTCGCATATGTGCTGCCGCTTCTTTACACTTCATTAACTGCAAACTGGTAAGTGCAGTGATGCGTGTGAGGGTACGCTTAAAGGTAACTTTGGGGTTTTGTAATCAACAAGGAGCAGGTTAAGACATGACCGCACTTGAGAGTAAGTCAACGCTAAGAATTTTCACTATTCGCAATCTATTGTTCACTGTAACTGGACTTTTGATTGTTATCGCGGTCGCTATGGCGGTCGTCAAATTTATGGATGCCGACGCCGAGCAAGAAAAAGCCGAGCGCGCGATGGCGTTAAATGAATTGATCGATGATATCGCCACTCTGAAGCTTTCTGTAAGCGTAGAGCGAAATTACACTCTCACGGCGTATGGCTTGAACACAGAAGCGCCGCAATCTTTTATCACTAAAATATCCATGAACCGAGGCGCTATTGAAGCAACCTACGACGAAATCACGGACGAACTGGCTGACCTGCCAGACTTTGACGGCGAAGACCAAAATAAAGAAAGTTATGATGCAGCGATCGAGGAATTTGCTGTCGCGCAAAAAGATTTTCACGAAGCCTATCAGGCCTATACCGACTTATATGACGCCATAGATACGGATCTATCGCAGGGCGTTAAAACCACCAAAACCCGCGATATTTCCCGCGCAATGAACCGGCTTGTAGACACTGCAGCGAAAATGCGCCGTGAGATCGAATCCGATTATGATTACGGGGACGACCAAATCGCAACCGTGAACAACCTGAAGTTCCAATTATGGGTGATGCTGGAATATGCTGCGCGCGAATCCGCTGGGCTTGGCCAAAATATAGCATCAGGAAAACCAATTTCAGATTTACGCAAAGATCAAAGCTCGCGCTATGGTGGGCGCGGCCAAAATGCATGGGATCAAGTACAGGCTATTGCAGCGTCCCGGTCTGCAACACCCAAAATTTCGGCGCAAAAGGATATAATCCAAAAAATATTCTTTGATGATTTTGCCGAAACCCGCTTTGGCCTTTACGACCTGTCTGACGAAGCCATCGAAGATGCGGAAGATGAAGACGCAGAAGTGTCCGTTGATTATGGGCTCACCCCTGAAGAATGGGTAGAGGCAACGGAAACTGCTGCCGAGCCCGTTAATATGATGAGCCAATATGCTAACCAACTGGCAGAAAAACTTAACAATCGCGCTATATCTGAGGCAACATCCGCCATGGTATGGGCCAGCATCTTGATCGTACTTGTCTTTGCAATCGGCGGCCTTGCCTTCTGGGTGGTGTATTTCCGTGTTCTGCGGCCTGTCAACGCGCTTTCCAACACAATGATGGTCCTTGCTGACGGCAATTTGGATGTGGATATACCCCACGCTGACCATGAAAACGAAATCGGCGATATGGCGCGTTCCGTTCAGGTGTTCAAAGAAAATGCCGTTGAACGAAAAGCCCTTGAAGAAGAGCAACAAAAGCAAGCTGAAGAGCGCCGCAAACAGCGTGACGAAGAAGAAGAGCGTAAACGCGAAGAAGCCGAAGAGCGCCGCAAGCAAGAGGAAGAACTCGCCGAGCAGGCCCGCGCAGAGCGCCGTGCCGCAATGCTTGAGTTGGCTGATTCGTTCGAAGCCCGCGTTATGGCTGTCGTTGAAGGCTTGTCCACCTCCGCAAAGGAAATGGAAGGCTCTGCAAGTGGCATGGCCTCAACTGCTGATGATACCAGCCAAAAATCTGAGGTCGTTGCAAACGCTGCACAACAAGCCAGCAACAATGCCCAAATGGTTGCAAGTGCCGCTGAAGAACTATCGGCCTCTGTCCGTGAAATCACCGGCCAAACCAACCAATCCAGCGCCGCTGCACGAGACGCCGTTAACCGCACAGAAAATGCAGGCAAAGATATCGGCGATATGGTGCAGGCCGCCCAAAAAATCGGGGACGTTGTTAAACTGATCAATGATATCGCTGAGCAAACCAACCTTCTCGCCCTAAATGCGACCATTGAAGCCGCCCGCGCTGGTGATGCTGGGCGCGGATTTGCGGTTGTGGCAAGTGAAGTGAAATCACTTGCGAACCAAACCGCAAACGCCACGCAGGAAATCAGCGAACAAGTTAGCGGAATGCAACAAGCCACCAATACGGCGGTCACGGCAATGGATGAAATCCGGAATATTATTTCGCAGATAGAATCCACCTCTGTTTCCATCGCGTCTGCGGTTGAAGAGCAAGATGCCTCAACACAGGAAATTGCCCGCAACGTGTCCGAAGTGTCTACCGGCACAGAGGAAGTTACCCATAACATTCATGCGGTGAATGAAGGGGCTACGTCTACGGGCTCAGCGGCAACAGAGGTCTTATCGGCTGCCCAACTATTGACCCAGCAATCGGACGAACTACGCTCGCAGGTGGAAGATTTCCTCGCGACGATCCGCAGCGAATAATCGCAGCATATCCGACAAGCCCTCAGGGCGACGATCAAAATAAAATCAGGCCCTTCGCTGTAGAGCGGAGGGTCTTTTTCATAGGGCTAAAGCACGGCTTGTACCCTCACGCCAAAGAGAGAATATTCCCTACTTGCCAATATTTTTCAGAAAGCTATAGTGCGCGCGCAGCTATGGGGTTTCATGACTGTCATACAGTCATGCTGGCTTGTGAAAACCCCACTGCAGCAGAATAATGAGGAGTCGTGGCCGAGCGGTTTAAGGCGCACGCCTGGAAAGCGTGTTGGGGGCAACCCCTCGAGGGTTCGAATCCCTCCGGCTCCTCCATTCCCCCAAACGCTATATTTACATGCCGTAGCCTAAAAGCAGCAGCCTACGGTTACGGACTTAATGCCAAAGATCCGAGGCCAAACGCCTAAGGCCAAACATCAGAGGCCAGCGACAAGCCACAAGCCTCAGGCATAGTTTCTCTAAACCACAGACCCTAAAATAAAAGCTCGGCAGCCATAACAAGGGTCGCACCAAGGCCTGCCATAAAAGTCAGAAGGCGCAAGGCTGGAATTTTCAAAATATACACTGGCGTATGCAGCACCTTAGACCAAAAAAAGACGGCCGCTGCCGTCGCTGTAATTGCATTTGTCTGGCCTGAAGCCACAACTGCAAATGTCACCGCAGCAAACGGGATCAATGTTTCAACCGCATTCATATGCGCCCGGTATGCCCTGTGCGCCCAGTCTTGATCAAAGGGATCATCTCCGGGCAAAGGATCAATAAAAACACGCACCCACCCTATTTTGCGAATACGCACATATGCGTAAGGCATCCAAAGCATAGCTGTCCAAATGGCTGACAGCGTCAACCAAAACAATTCATTTGGGATGTCTGCATTCATAATCTCTCTCCTACATGCATAAAGCGACCCGCTATTGACCAATCCTTAGCCTCGAATGTAGTATTCTCATTAATGCGATAAAAGTTTTCATAATTGGTTAAATGGGTTTCAAAATTGACATATGCAAAACTGGGACGACATTCGGTATTTTCTTGCTGTAACACGGGCGTCTTCACTGCGTTTGGCGGCGGCATCCTTAGGGGTTAGCCGGTCTACAATCCTGCGTAAAATAACGGCATTAGAGGCGGACATGGGCGTGCGGCTATTTGACCGAAACCCCACTGGATACCTGCTGACACAAGCCGGTGAAGACCTTCTGCGCGCTGCGACAGACATGGAAACACTGATGCTAGATGCCAGCCGACGCCTTGCTGGACAGGACGATAAAGTATCAGGCATCATCCGTGTTGCCCTGTCTGCGCCACTCGTGGCCGGGCCGTTAGCAGATGATCTCACCCTGTTTACCCAGCGTCATCCTGATATCCGACTTGAATTATTAACCAGTTACGGCATGGCCAACCTGTTTAGGCGCGAGGCAGATGTTGCCGTGCGCATCTCCAATGACCCCCCAGACGATCTAGTGGGCCGCCGCATCCTAACTGTGGCCCGGTCCTGTTACGCCGCATCCCGCTGCATTCATGAGGGCCGCTTAGAAGCCAGCCAAAAATGGATCGGCTGGTCCACGGGTTCAGATGCAGCCCACTGGTACGATGAAACCGATTATCCAAATATGGAAATGGGGGCGATCATTGATGATCCTTTTGCCACACTTGAAGCTGTTCGTGCTGGCATGGGGGCTGCGATCTTGCCGTGCTTTATGGGAGATGCCGCACCCGGCGTATCCAGAATACCACCGGGCAAATTACTGCTAAAGCAAGATATGTGGGTTCTAACCCATAAAGACCTACGAAAAACCGCTCGGGTACGCATTTTTACGGATTTTATATCTAAGGCCCTGTTACAGCGTAAAGATTTATATGAAGGAAAGCCTGAGCCAGACAGCCATTAAGTTGCTTTTTGCTGCCGTAACCTTCATATAAATATCCGGGGTAAATATCCAAAAGCCGTTCAAAAACTCAAGCCGCCACCTATGGATAAAAGGAAATCTGCCGTGTCTGTCACGCCTGTTGATCAGCTCTTTAATTTTAAAGACAAAACCGTCCTTGTAACAGGGGCAAGCGGCGGGATTGGCGAAGGCATTGCACGCCGGTTTTCAGAAGCAGGCGCCAATGTCGCTGTCCATTACCGCAACGGGCAGGCAAAAGCCAAAGCCCTAGCCGCCAATTTGGGGGATAAAACACACGCCTTTCACGCCGAACTCACGGACCCCAAGGCTGTCACCGATCTGATGGATAAGGTCACAGCCCATTTTGGCCGCTTAGATGTCTTGATCAATAACGCGGGTATATTTCCAAATGCGCCCCTCAGCACCATGACCATAGATCAGTGGCGCACAGTGCTGGCAGCAAACACCGACAGCGTATTTCTGTGCACTCAAAAAGCCGCTTTAAAGATGAAGCATACCGGCGGGGCAATCATTAACATCGCCTCTATTTCCGGGCTAAATGCAGGGCCTGACCACGCGCATTATAACAGCTCGAAAGCCGCCGTGATTATGTTCACACAGTCAGCCGCGCAAGACTTTGGCCCCGACGGTATCCGTGTAAATACAATATCCCCCGGCTTGATCGAACGTGACGGTATCAAAGACGCATGGCCGGAAGGCGTATCCCGCTGGCAAGAAAAAGCTCCGCTGTCGCGCATGGGCACCCCCCTTGATATTGCGGATGCCTGCCTGTTTCTAGCCTCGCCAGCAGCCCAGTTCATCACAGGCATCAACCTGCCCGTAGAAGGCGGCGTCATGGCCTCGCCAATATATTAGCCAACACAGATGGGTCGCTTTTCCCTTGAAAAGCTTTTATATTTGCGAGATGACACTATCTAATTTTTAAGCATTCTCCCCTTATGAACAAGACACCAGCCATAGGACCCATATCATGGTAAAAATCTCGGTAACTAATCTCGCAGGTCAAACAAGCGATATCGACGGTGAAGTCGGCCTCTCGTTAATGGAAAATCTGCGCAACAATGATTTTGACGATCTAGCAGCCGTTTGCGGCGGCTGTTGTAGCTGTTGCACCTGCCATGTTTATGTGGACGAAGATAGCTACAGCAAACTGCCTGAGCTTGAAGACGACGAACAGTATCTTCTGGAAGACAGCGAGCATTTCCAAGCGGGCAGCAGCCGCTTATCGTGTCAGCTTGAAGTGGATGACAGCATGGATGGTATCAAGGTTACAATCGCACCCGAAGCTTAAACGCTCTTCCCCCATCCCCCCACAGCAACGGAGCAGCCAACGTGTCAGACCTTTCCAGCCTTCTTATCAACCAAACACCCGACATGGGGTGCCGTACGCTTGAAATGGTGACACAAAGCAGCTTCAAAGGCGCTTTGTCAAAAACAGAGGCCGCATGGGCTGAAGCCGTTGGCTTTTCCGGCAAAAAAAATACACTCTGCCCGCTGCCCGGCAAAGAGGGTGCGGTTGACCGTATCCTTGTGGGCATGGGGCAGAGCAAACCATCAGAAACTGATCCTTGGTGGCTCGCCTCTGTTGTTTCTAAACTAGAGGCTGGTTCCTACCGGGTCACAGGTGTCACTGACGCAGCGGTTACCGCGGGTGCATACGGCTGGTGCTTGGAACAATACCGCTTTGACCGCTATCTAAGCGACGTAGAAAAGAAAGACCGTGTGCTTGTCTTATCTGCCGACAGCGATACACACGCGGTACTCCACGCTGTAAACGGCGCGGCGCTTACCCGTGATCTTATCAATACACCAACCGAACATATGGGCCCTGCTGATCTGCAAGATGCCGCTGAAAAGCTGGCGGAAACATACGGCGGCCAATGCGGCACAATCGTTGGCGAGGATTTGCTAGAGGAAAACTTCCCCGCAGTACATGCGGTAGGCCGGGCGGCGGGTGTGGGCCGCGAACCCCGCTTGATAGACCTCACATGGGGCGCAGCGTCACACCCTCTGATCACGCTTGTCGGCAAAGGGGTATGCTTTGATACGGGCGGTCTGGATCTGAAACCAGCGGCAGGCATGCGCTTGATGAAGAAGGATATGGGCGGTGCGGCTCATGTTTTAGGCCTCGCCCGTATGATCATGGGGGCCAAGCTCAAGGTCCGGCTTCGGGTGTTAATCCCAGCGGTTGAAAATGCCGTAAGCGGCAATGCTTACCGTCCCGGTGATGTGATCGCCACACGAAAAGGCCTGTCGGTTGAAATCGGTAATACAGACGCTGAAGGGCGGCTGGTTCTGTGTGATGCCTTGGCGCTTGCCAGCGAGGAAAACCCGGACTTGATCCTAGATTTTGCAACCCTAACCGGCGCAGCACGCACCGCGCTAGGCCCTGATCTGCCTGCCACATTCACCAATAGCGACAGCCTTTGGGAACAGCTAGAGGCCAGCGCCAACGCTGATCATGATCCTTTGTGGCGTATGCCACTTTGGGCGCCATATGACAAACTGCTTGATAGCGAAATTGCCGATATGAACAATATCGCCAGCTCTGGGCAGGGCGGTGCGATTACAGCCGCTTTATATTTACAGCGTTTCGTCAGGGATACGGTCACTTGGGCGCACTTTGATGTATTTGGCTGGACCCCAAGCGCGCACCCCGGCAGGCCAGTGGGTGGCGGGGCGCAAGGCTTGCGCGCATGTTTCTCCATGATCGAAAATTTTATCTCAGAAAAAGTGGGGAAATCAAATTAAACGGCAAAATTTCAAGTTAAACGATAGACTTGATTAGGACTGTCTTAACCGTAAACTGTTAAAAGCTGTGCAGAAACACTTTTTACTGGCTTCAAGCCGCGTCGGCACTTTCCAAACAAGGAAAGATGCTAGGAGCTAACATATGAGCGAAAAAACCAACCCAAGAATGCTTAAAGTATGGCGCGAAGCGCATTTGCGCAGCGTAAACGCTCATGATGCGGATCTCACCTCTCGGCAAATGTCTGTTTTATTATCGGTTTATATGACCGATCCTCCCCATACTGTACGCGGTTTGGCTGCCGAATTAAATGTGACCAAGCCTGTGATCACCCGCGCTTTGGATACGATGGGCCGCATGGGGCTGGTGAAACGCAAGCGCGACGAAGCAGACAAGCGCAGCGTCTTGGTGCAGCGCACCGTAAAAGGCGCCGTTTTCCTAAGCGAGCTTTCGGACCGGATTGTCAAAGCCGACAAGGCCATTCCTCAGGATGCATAATTCCACTATATTCTAAGGCGATCATCCTATAGCCTGTTGATATCATGCCAAATGACCATGAAACAGCATCGGAAGAAAGCCCTCTAAAGACCAGCGCCGCCCTAAAGGCCAGCGTCGCAGAGGCGTTTGGTCTGCCTGATCTATATGACCCCACCGACATCATCGACAGGCATGATCGGCTGGTGCACAGCGCGACCATTGATGCTCAGGTTCATGCGACCATGACCCCGCTGAAATATGATCCCGACGATGCCAGCGAAACCCTAACCTACCTTTTAAAAGGCGAACCTCTTCAAGTGCTGGGGGAAACAGAGGGCTGGCAGCTTGTTGTCTCGGTCATTGATGGCTATTTGGGCTGGATTGATATCGCCAGTTTGCGCCCTGATGTTTTGGGGCCAACCCACCGGGTTAACATGCCTCTAAGCCATATTTATTCTGCCCCGGACATTAAATCCAAGCCCACCAGCGCCTTGGTGATGGGGTCTTATGTCACCATCACCGGCAGTGCGCAAAATAGCTTCATGCCGTTAAAAGAAGGCGGTTGGGTTTTTGAGAAACACCTCGCTATTGTTGGCCAATATCAATCAGATCCGGTTTTAATTGCCGAAAGCATGATCGGCGCTCCGTATTTATGGGGGGGGCGCAGTGCTTTGGGGATAGATTGTTCTGGTTTGGTACAGGTTGCGCTGGCCTCTTGCGGGCACCGGGTTCACCGAGATAGCGGCGCGCAATTTGAAAGCCTTGGTCGCTTGCTTGAAGACGGTGAAACCCCCATGCGAGGCGATCTTGCCTTCTTCCCCGGTCATGTTGGGTGGATGCTGGACAGTTTGCACATATTACATGCCAATTCGACACAAATGGCTGTCACTATTGATACCGTCAATATAGTGATCAAGCGCATCGCCCAAGAGACAGAGCTACCGCCGTTTTCAGGCTTTAAGCGGCTTTAAAAACCCGCCAAATTTCGCGGGGGGTCTTTGCACACATTGTCCCATATTCCGCCCACTGCCTGTGACAAGTCTTATTAAAGGCTTTTAAAACAAAGGCTTAAAACAAAAAAACGGCGCCAAAAGCACCGTTTTTATCGATAATTTAATGTCAGCTGGTTTCTAGCTAGGATGTCAGCACCCTCAGCCGCAACAGCTTTACTGGGCCGCAGCCGCACCATCCTCAGCTGTTGCCTCTCCCTCTGACGGGAAAGCAACAGGGCTGTCAGATAGGGTCGCAAGATACGCCATCAAATCGGCACGCTGGCCGTCTTTTTTGATGCCGGCAAAACCCATTGACGTGCCATTAAATGTTTTCTTTGGGCTCGTAAGCCACTGATTTAAAAGCTCCCAAGTCCAAGTGGCTTCTTGACCTGAAAGCGCTTTAGAATATTTGAAGTCGCTTTTTGCCCCAACGCCCCGACCGACAATGCCGTAAAGATTCGGGCCTGCGCCGTTCTTTCCGCCTTTGTCTGCTGTATGACACGCGCGGCATTTGCCCCACTGTTTTGCACCGCGTTTCGCGCTGGCATTCGAAAGAAGCGTCGCAAGTGACGGTCCTTCTTCAACAACAGCATCGGTCGCAGCTTTCGCCTCCGCCACTTCAATCGTATAAGCAGGCTTCACATTTTCTTCGCGGTGAAACACGCTTTCGGAAAATGAAGTGATAACCATCACAAACAATATCGTACCAATAATGGCGGCTGAAATTTTATTCCACTCAAAGGAATCCACTGGTTCTTCTCCTAATGGGTGAGCCAATTTGCTCACAAACACTATCCGTTTATCACACGTAGCCTTCTATAAAGTTAAGAAAACCACGGTCCCACTCGTCCGCTGAAACCTATCATGGCATTGAGTGTTTAATTTGGCGCGACAATAGCCGCTGATGCCCCCTCGTTTCAAGGCATGATTTTACAGAATTCCAGACTTTATTGCAAAAACAACAAGTTTTTAACTGCGACATGAGCGCACAGGCACAATAAAAACTAGGCCTTCATTGACTTGAGCGCACCGAACAGGCACAAATTCTCCCCGTTTTAAACATTATAAAGCGTGCGCGGGATAAAGCGTGCGCGCAGTGGAAATCCAGCCGTGACCAAAAATTCAGACAATATCATCGCGTTTCAGGGCGAACTTGGTGCCTATTCCCATATGGCCGCGCTTGCAAAGTTTCCGTTCATGGATGTTTTGCCTTGCCCTAGCTTTGAAGAGGCGCTCACCGCAGTCCAAAAAGGGCGCGCCCGGCTTGCGATGATTCCAATAGAAAATTCCACCGCTGGACGGGTGGCAGATATTCATATCCTTCTGCCCGGCAGCGGGCTTTATATCATTGGGGAACATTTTGAGCCGATCCACCACTGCTTGTTGGCCACCCAAGACGCCACGGAGAAAACGCTTAGACGAGTTACCAGCCATGTGCAGGCGCTGGGTCAGTGCCGCCATAAATTGATCGAAATGGGTCTGTCGCGCGAAGCCTTCACCGATACCGCTGGCAGCGCCAAATATGTGGCGGAACTAGGCGATAACAGCATCGCCGGTATTGCCAGCAAATTAGCCGCCGAGGTTTACGGGCTGAAAATCATCCGCGAAAACCTACAAGACGAAGGCGATAATACCACCCGCTTTGTGGTGCTATCACGTGAAGCCAACGATATAGCAAAGCTGCGCGGTGATTTGATGACAAGCTTTACCTTCGAGGTAAAAAACATCCCCGCTGCCCTTTATAAAGCGCTTGGTGGTTTTGCAACCAACATGGTGAATATGACCAAACTGGAAAGCTATTATGAAAGCGACAGTTTCACCGCGACCGAATTTTACGCCGATATTATCGGCCATGAAGGCACGGAAAATGTTGCGCGCGCTATGGAGGAACTTAGGTTTCATACCAAGCAAGTGAATATTCTCGGCACCTATGAAATCGAGCGCAAACGCGCATAGCAGGCCGAGCTGACACCGCTTAAAACGTTAGCCAATCACCGCCTTCGCCTTTTTCAAGAATATCGGCAAGGCCACTGATTTCAACTGCCGGGCGTGTGACCACATCGGCGTGATCAAAATCATTTTCGCGCAAACCCGTTTCACAGGCGACAAAACGCACATCAAGCGCAGCAAGGCCATCAAGCAGCAATCCCGTGTCAGCAATGCCTTGTTCGTCCAGTTTGATATCCATTTTCAGGGCTTCGGTTCCATCACATGCCCGCATCGTGTCCCAGCCCTTATTGGTCAAAAACACAGTCGCCCCTTTTGAGAAAAAATAGGTCACGGGGCGGCCCATCGCTGCGGCTGTCGCGCCCAACATCAAACCCATGTGGATTTTGTCTGCATCCGCACTGATCATGATTAAGGTCATTGGACGGCGTATTTGCGCTTTAGCCATGGGCTTTTTGTCCTTTACCGCAAGCTTGGCACGCAGGGTCATTCGGCAGCCCGATTTTGCGCATATCCATCGTGAAGGCGTCAATCATTAGCATTTTGCCCGCCAAGCCTTCACCAACGCCGGTGATTTCTTTGAGTATCTCAAGCGCCTGCAAACTGCCCACTACGCCTGCAACCGCGCCGAGGATGCCAAAATCAGAGCATGTGCGCTGGCTATCTGGATCAGGCTCGGTGGGTAAGAAACAGCGGTAACAAGGCAAACCCTCGCCAGCGTGGGGTTTGAACGTCGCGATCTGGCCTTCATATGGCCCAAGGGCGGCCGAAACCAAGGTTTTCTTCAAAGCAACACAGGTATCAGACACCAGATGCCGAGTTTTGAAATTATCCGTACCGTCAGCGGTAATATCGTAGGCTCCGATAATCTCGGCGGCATTCTCAGGCGTCAACCGCTCCTGCATCAGCTCGATCTTCACATCCGGGTTTAGGGCTGCGATCGCTTCGGAAGCACTGGCCACTTTAGCTGTGCCAATATCCGCTGTGCGGTGAATAATCTGGCGCTGCAAGTTCGACAGCTCGACCACATCATCATCAATGATGCCGATCGTGCCAACCCCCGCAGCCGCCAGATAC
>WFTS01000058.1 GCA_015485385.1 Kordiimonadales bacterium
AAATAGGCCCAAGAGGGTTCGCCGTGTAGGCACAAAAACGTGCGTTCAGCACCCAGCGGGCCTTCATCAAGATAATGTGCGCGCAGGCCTTCATAGCCTTTTAGGTCGTCGACATAGTTTGGCGCAAAGTCATAATCCGGTAAATTCTCAAATCGCTCATCCGGTGTTCTAATCGCTTTGATGCTCATGGCTGAGGCCTTTTATCTTTGTAGCATGTTTCTTGGGAACCCGAGGGTTTCCTTACAGATATGTTTCCTTACAGATATAAGGGGATTAAAGCCGGAGGCAAATATGTGTGACACTTGTGTGCAGGGCGCAGGGTCGCACTATGGCTGTAAGCCTTTGAAGTATTTGCGGAAAATGTCGATAAAACGCTTGGCATGTTTGTTCAGGGGATGTTCGTACGAATAGACAGCTGTCACATCAAGCGCGGGCGCGTTCTTAATCCTGCGAATTTTGAAATTCCGGCCCTTAAAGTAACGCTGGGCGTAGGCGGCCGTTACGCTATCTATAATCGCAACGCCCACACCGTTGCTGGCTAAATTGGCGGCTACGCTGTGGTTTTGAACGCGTACTATATGGTTTGTCCCGCTGGTGTTTCCTGTCGAGCTGCCCACTAAGGTTTCAACGGCATTACCAAGGGGTTCCCCCGAAAAAGTCCCGACCATTGGTAAAGCCGTCAGGTCTTCGATCAACAAGTTGGTACGATTTGCAATGGGCCAATCAGCGGGCACCAAGGCAACGAGTTGGGATTTCCCGATCAGAATTGACCCAAGCTGACCTCCGCCATTGATCGCAGAAGCTTCGTCAAGGCCAAAGGTAATCCCTAAATTATTGTGACCTACATTACTGGCGATATCCTCCAATATCTCGTCGTGATGTTGGGTGGTGACATCTATCAGGCAGCTTTTTTCTTCTGCCGTAAAATCGGCAATTGCATCAGGAATTAGATCATGACTAAAAACTGACGGCGCCGCGATCCTTAGGTGAGTGGTGAGATCATGCTTTAAACGGTCGGCCAGTTTTTGGAAAACCATCAGGCTATCTTGGATGCGTTCGGCTTCGTTGAAAAGGATGCGAGCTTCACCTGTCGGGTGAAGCCTGCCACCCGCACGGTGAAATAGATTGAAACCCAGCGCAGCCTCAATTTGTTTGAGGCTGGCGGTCACTGCGGGTTGCGTAATGCCAAGTTTGGCCGCCGCCTCGGTGACGGTGCCCATTTTCATAACGGTATGAAACACTTCTATTTGGCGACTATTCATGGACTCATTATAACTTATATTTATAGATAAGCAAAAATTATAAATTTGAAAAACAAAGTCTGGAGGCAGATACTTTTGTCTTATTTTAAGGCGAACTTATCATGAAGGGCCAGTGAAATGGGTGCTGTATTTACGCGAAGTTTTCATCAAACCTACCCGGTGGCAGCCAAAGCATCGGGCATGTATATATATGATGATACCGGCAAAGCCTATCTGGATATGTGTGGCGGCGCGGCGGTGTCTTGCCTCGGGCATCAACATCCGGACGTTTTAAACGCCCTCCATGGGCAGTTGGATACGATGGCCTTTGCCCACACGGCTTTTTTTACCAACAGGCCGCAAGAGGCGCTCGCCAGTGCTTTGGTGGCCAAGTTTGGTGAAGACGGAGCCAAGGCATATTTCACCTCTGGCGGGTCCGAGGCCAACGAAACAGCTTTGAAAATGGCATGGCAATATTGGCGCGCTGAGGGCAGGCCATCAAAAACAAAAATCATCAGCCGCGAGCACAGCTATCACGGCAATAGTTTTGGTGTTCTATCGGCAAGCGGTAACCCTGAGCGCAGGCGGGCTCAGGAAGGGATTTTGATCAATTGGCCGCGGATCGCGCCTTGTTATGCTTACCGGCACAAATCAAAGGGCGAAAGCGACCTAGACTATGGTCTGCGAGCTGCGAATTTGCTAGAAGAGGCCATCCTGCGCGAGGGCGCCGAGACGATCGCGGCCTTTATCGCCGAACCTGTTGTTGGTGCGTCGCTGGGCGCAGTGCCTGCGGTGGATGGTTATTTCAAGCGGATCCGCGCGATATGTGATCAGTATGATATAGTGCTGATTGCAGATGAAATTATGTGTGGGACTGGACGCACAGGTACGTTTTTCGCACATGAACAAGACGGATTTTTGCCGGACATTGTTACCCTTGCCAAGGGTATCGGTGGTGGGTATCAAGCGCTTGCGGCGACGGTCGCACGCAGACATATCGTTGACCGTTTCAGCCATAAAAATAGTGGGTTTGATCATGGCCATACATATGTGGGCCATGCTAGCAGTTGTGCGGCTGGCGCGGCTGTCGTTGCCGCCCTTGAAAAATATCAGCTACTAGACGCGGTTAAATCCAAAGGAGCCGCAGTGATGACGGCTTTGAAAGCGGCTTTGTCTGAGCGCCCATATGTTGGCGACATAAGGGGGCGAGGGCTGTTTCAGGCGATAGAATTTGTCGCCGACAAAAGGCGTGGGACACCGATTGAAAATGGTCACGCTATTGCGGAAACCATCAAAGCCGTTGCCATGGAACGTGGTTTAATGTGCTATCCAAGCGGCGGCAGGGTCGAGGACGGTCTTGGGGCGCATATATTATTGGCGCCACCGTTCATTGTTGAAGATCAGCATATTGAAGAACTTGTGACAAAATTAACAGCGACATTAGACGAGGTATTTGGTGACTGATCCTTTCATTATTATGTGTGCGCCCAACGGTGCGCGGCGCACAAAAGCAGATCACAGAAACATTCCAATCTCTCCGGATGAATTAGCGGCCTGCGCTGAAGAAATCTTGGAGGCGGGGGCGAGTATCATGCACCTGCATGTTCGCGATAAAAATGGGAAGCATTCCCTGTCGGTTGACCGTTACCGAGCCGCAATTAAGGCAATCCGCGCGCGCGTGGGTCAGGATTTGGTCCTGCAAGTCACCACTGAGGCTGTGGGCATATATTCTCGTTCTGAGCAAATGGAGATGGTGCGCGCGCTAGAGCCTGAAGCTGTGTCGATTGCTCTGCGTGAAATCTGCCCCCAAGACAGTGACGAAACCAGTACAGCCGACTTTTTTGGCTGGATGGTAGAGCGAAAAATTTTCCCGCAGATAATTCTCTATAACCAAAGTGATATGGAACGCTTTGAAAGGATGCGGAGTATGGGGCTTTTTGCCTCTCCATCCCCTTTTGTGCTGGGTGTTCTTGGAACATATGCTTCAAAGGGAGCCGAAAACACAGAAGATCAGCGCATGTTTTATGAGGCGTTGGCAAGCAGTGATGTCCCTTGGGCAGCATGTGGGTTTGGTTCGCATGAATATAGCCTTGCAACCAAAACGGCTGAAAGCGGTGGTCACGTTCGGGTTGGCTTTGAAAACAACCTCTTGCGGGCAGACGGAGTGCAGGTAAAAAATAATGCGGAACTGGTTTCTCATGCAGCAGAGAGCGCCCTGGCGGTGGGCAGGAAAATTGCCACAGCAGAGGACGTTCGGCGGCAGTTTATGGCGCATTAATGCCTAATGTTACGGGCTGTCTGTTGTAATTTTCCCACAGTATTTGGCTATTTAATTTGGGGCCGGTCGTTATCGGTCGAAAACGCTAATATTTTATTCCCAAGATGGCAAACTTGTTCGTCTCTGCCCCAGTAGAAAATTACTAGTCCCATTTGGGTTTTGAAATAGGCACTATAAACTTAGGTTTATTGCAGGTTTTAAGAACATATTGGGCACTGAAACGCCGCTTATTTTGGCTCTCTATATTTGCCTAAATGGCGGTCAATGATCATACTAACGGGAGGAACCTCTATGGATAAGTTTAAGCAAACCACTTCGCTTCTTGCTATTTCAGTAGCAGCAGCAGCTTTTGCTACGCCTACATTTGCGCAAGAGAGTGCAAGTTCGGTGGAAATTGAAGAAGTTGTGGTTATCGGCTCACGCAGCCAAAAGCCACGCACCGCAACCGATAGCCCAGTGCCGGTTGATGCCTTTTCAGGAAGTCAGTTCAATAGCATTGGTAACGCTGTTGATATTACTGATAATTTGAAAGCTTTGGTGCCGTCTTTCACCGCTACACCGGCTACCGGTGATGGTAGCGCATTTGTGCGCCCAACATCTATGCGCGGCATGGCACCGGATCAGTCACTTGTTCTGATCGACGGCAAGCGTCGCCACCGCTCTGCTTTGGTGCAGTTCTTTGCTCCTGCCGCTGGTAACGGTGCGCATGGCCCTGATATTGGCATGATCCCTGGTATCGCACTCAAGCGTGTTGAAGTTCTTCGTGACGGCGCTGCCGCGCAGTATGGTTCTGATGCGATCGCTGGTGTGATCAACTTTGTCACCAAAGATGCAAATGAAGGCGGCCAAGTTGACGTTCAATATGGCCAATTCTATCAAGGCGAATATAGCTTCAAAGTGTCTGCAAACGCAGGCTTGCCACTTGGCGATACTGGTTTCTTCAATATCAGTGCTGAATATACTGATAACGAAGCGCTTTCTCGTGGTATTCAGCGTGCTGATGCGCAAGCATTGATTGACGCTGGTGTACAAGGCGTTGGTGCTGATAGCCCATTTGATGATGCGCCTTTTGCACAGACATGGGGACGTCCTGAGACATCTGGTACGCGTTTGTTTATCAACTCTGGTATTGATCTGACAGATACAATGCAATTCTATCTGCGCGGTAACTATGCCCAGACAGATGGCAGGTACCGTTTCTTCTATCGTCGTGGTTATGCTGACCCAACTGTGTTTGGTCAGGCTCACTCATCGATTGAAGCTCTGCGTGCGCTTGGCTTTACTGGCTTGCAACAGGGTTACACACCATACCTTGATGGCGCTCAAACCGATTACAGCGTTATTGGTGGCCTAAAAGGCGAAACCGATGGTGGTATGATCTATGATCTAAGCATCAGCCAAGGCTCTAATACTCTGGATTATTTCCTGAATAATACATTGAACCCATCGCTTGGCCTTTCTGGTGGTCAGCCTGTACAGCGTGATTTTGACGTTGGTGGTTACGAGCAAAAAGAGACCAACATAAATCTCGATTTCTCTAAGCCAATTGGCGACAATATCAACTTGGCGTTTGGTGGTGAGTATCGCAACGAAACTTACACTATCATTGCGGGTGAAGAAAACTCGTATATTGGTGCAGGCTCTAACGGTCTTGGCGGCTTTAAGCCACAAGATGCGGGTGCTTTCAGCCGTGACAACGTTGCCGCATATGTTGATATCGAACATGATGTAAGCGATGCTGTTATGTTGCAGTATGCTGTACGCTATGAAAACTTCTCTGATTTTGGCAGCACAGTGAACGGTAAAATCGCTGGTCGCTTTAATGTTACTGAAGGGTTCACCATTCGCGGTGCGGTTTCTACAGGCTTCCACGCTCCGACCCCTGGTCAGGCGAACGTCCGTACAACCATCACAACGTTTGACGGCATTACAGGGCAGCAGATTGAAGAAGGTCTGATCCCGGCAACTAGTGCTGAAGCTATTGCTGCTGGTGGCCGTGAACTGACTGAAGAAACATCTTTGAACTTCAGCCTTGGTTTCACAACGGATCTTTCTGATAGCACTACATTGGCAGTAGATTTCTACCGCATTGATGTTGATGACCGTATCTACCGGACCGGCGACGTTCGTCCAGACGATGATCTCTCTACACCTGATGTTGTGGAAGGCCCGACCATTTCCTTCTACACCAATGCGATCGATACCCGTTCTCAGGGCGTAGATGTGGTTTTGACATCTGCTTTCGATTGGTCTGCTGAAACATCAACAGACTTCAGCTTTGCTGCGAACTATAACAAGTTCGATGTAAGGGGTCAGAAACAGTTCACATTGGATAACGGCACTGTTGTTACACCAGTGAGCGATTCAACTGTTGAAGACATCGAAAATAACTATCCTAAGTTCCGCTTTGTTGCGACTGCCAATACACACTTTGGCGATAAGTTCAACTTCATGACCCGTGCGAACTTCTATGGTTCACACTTTGATGAGCGTGGACGTATCGGTGTTGGCGCAGGCGAAAGTGCTAAAATCAGCGCGATCGTCTATTTCGACATGGAACTTGGTTACCAGTATAACGACAACCTTCGCTTTGTTGCTGGCGCGTCTAACATCTTTGATTCATTCATCGGAGAAGTTGGCCCACCAAATGCAAACCGTTTGAGCGTTGGTCTTCAGTACCCACGCCGTTCGGCTGCGAACTATGAAGGTGGATCTTGGTATCTGCGCGCTAGCTACCAGTTCTAAGCTAGACACAATAGCATCTGCTATTTGAAATATTGGGCCGATCAGTGGTTGCTGGTCGGCCTTTTCTTTTGCTCCAAGTCTATCCACCTCTTGCCATCAGGGTTTGATCTGTTTCTAATGCAGGTAATTATATCTTAGGGCAGAGGGGGCCTGAAATGGCGGATAATCCATGCATATTGTCGATTGATCAAGGGACCACCAGCAGCCGAGCGATTGTCTTTGATAAAGCGGGAGATATCATTGCATCTGCGCAGCAAGAGTTCCCGCAAATATACCCTGCTGATGGCTGGGTAGAACATGATCCCGAAGCCATATGGGCAACCACGCTTAAAGTGGCACAAGCTGCTTTCAAGGACGCTGAGGCAAAGGGCTATACGGTTCTTGCTGTCGGCATTACCAATCAGAGGGAAACCACGCTTGTTTGGGACCGCAAAACAGGCGCGCCGGTTTATAATGCGATCGTTTGGCAAGACCGGCGCACAGCAGAAATATGTCGCACACTTATTGATGCAGGCTTTGAGGCTGATGTACAGGCGAAAACAGGATTGCTACTTGATCCGTATTTTTCAGCGACAAAAATTAGCTGGATACTAGAGACTGTACCGGGTGCGCGTGCTTTGGCAGAGGCGGGTGCGCTTGCGTTTGGGACAGTGGACAGCTTTCTGATATGGCGCCTAACGGCAGGAAAAAGCCATATGACAGATGCCACGAATGCCAGCCGTACTAATCTTTTCAATATTGAAACTCAGACATGGGACGATGATTTGCTGCGCTTGTTTAACGTGCCTATGGAATTGCTGCCCGAGGTGAAAGACAGTGCGGATGATTTTGGCATGACTGATCCAAATATATTTGGTCGTGCGCTTCCCATTTTGGGTGTCGCGGGGGACCAGCAAGCCGCTGCCATCGGTCAATGCTGTTTTGCCGCCGGGACTTTAAAAAGCACTTATGGTACAGGCTGTTTTATTTTGATCAATACGGGCGACAAGATCATGCGGTCCAAAAACAGGCTGCTAGGCACTGTCGCTTATCGGTTGAATGGGAAAGCGACATATGCGCTTGAGGGGTCTATTTTTGTTGCTGGTGCGGCTGTGCAGTGGCTTAGGGATGGGATTGGCATTGTCTCAAATGCTTCAGAAACCGAGCAACTAGCCGCCGGGCTGGGAAATGCGGGCGACGTGTATATGGTGCCTGCTTTTACGGGCCTCGGCGCACCTCATTGGGATAGTGAAGCCCGCGCAAGTGTCTTTGGCATGACCCGAGCCACAGGCCGGGCTGAACTGGTTCGTGCTGCTCTTGACGCCGTATGTTTTCAGACCAGTGATTTGCTACAGGCCATGGCCGAAGACGGTATTACGCCGGTAAGCCTAAAGGTAGACGGTGGTATGGTAGCAAATGATTGGTTGATGCAAAATTTGGCCGATATAGTCGGGGTTCCGGTTGAACGTCCTATGGTGAATGAAACCACTGCGCTTGGGGTGGCCTCGTTAGCTGGTTTGCAGGTGGGGCTTTATTCATCCTTAGAAGATGTTGCAAAAAACTGGCGACGGGGGGCTTGTTTCTCTCCCGAAATGAATGAGGACACGCGCGCAGCGAAACTCGTCAAATGGCGAAAAGCAGTTGCCTGTACTCGGGCCTTTTCAAAAGAGTGAATAAACCATAAGTATGCTGGTATTTTTTGCAGGGATGAGGGATATATGACCAGATGATATTCGCATTAAGGAGCCAGTAGAGTGTGGGGTAAAGTTTCAGAATTATTGGGCCTGAAGGCCAATGCTGCGACCGATAAAGGCAGCGAGTTACAGTTGGCAACAGCGGCGCTTTTGGTGCATGTCAGCTTGGTTGATGATGATTTCAGCAGCGAGGAACGCGCTACTTTGCTAGCCAGCCTGCAAGATCAGTTTGCTCTAAGCAAAGCGGTGGCTGAAAAAATACTGACCGACGCTGAAACCCAGCAGAAAGAAGCCTCGTGCCTGTACCGGTTTACGCGGGTTATCACCAAAGAGCTGGACCAAGAGGGGCGGCAGGATATTGTGCGGCTGTTGTGGCGCGTGGCTTTTGCCGACAACCAGCTAGACAATTTCGAAGATAATATTCTAGCCAAAGTCGGGGGCCTTCTTGGTGTGTCAACTGAAGACCGTATCCGCATCAAGCATGAAGTGATGGCTGAGTAAGGCCTCTGTTTCGCTGTACATGTACACATCTATAATTTTCTGGCTAAATTTTCGCGTTCTAAGTTCAAATGCTGTGTAAGTTTACCCAAAAGATGACGGTGATCAGCTTCACCCATAGTGATCAGTCAGTGTTGTGCTCTTTTTGTGTGATCTGGTGGGAAATTCCTAGTGCTCTGGTCGGAAATCCCAGTGTTCTGGTGGGAAGTTCCTAGTGTTCTGATGGGAAGCTCCTATTTGAAATCACAGGAGTATCTCGGCCAAGGTTAAAAGCGATTTGGCGGTGTTCTTTGTGAGCGGGAGAAATATTTATAGCATTTTCCTTGTAATTAATTAAGTCATTAATTAATTACTGCTACAAGATGATCTCCAGACCAAATTTCTAGTTCTTTAACATGTTACAGCACGTTGAAAGTGTCTCAAATGCCTGCACACCACACTGCACACACTGCACACACTGCACAAGACCACACACCTGATGCCCAAGCCAGAGCCAAGCAGGTGCCTTCGTCCCCGCGCCGTGTAGGGCGTCCTAAGGAAAGTTCAGCCGATGCTGCACGCGCTAGCCTTATCAGAGCAGGGGCGGATTTGTTTTCACGGTGTGGGTATGCGGCGACGAAAATTGCTACCTTGGCAAAACACGCTGGGGTCACGCCCGCGATGGTGCATTATTATTTTGGCGGCAAGCAGCAATTAGCCGAAGCAGTGCTGGAAGAAGCGTTCGATCCTCTGATTGATCAGATCAAAGAGATTGAAACCTTAGACGCATGGGTGATTGCCTTTCATGATTTGCTTTTGAAAAACCGCTGGCTGCCACATTTGATGCACCGGGAGGTTTTAACCTCTGGTGGTCATCTAACAGATTTGTTCAAAGTCCGGTATGCCAGCCAATTTGTTCCCAAATGGTTGACATTGCTGGCTGCTGAAAAGGTGGCGGGGCGTGTGCGCCCTGACGTGGATGAATTTCGTCATGTGATGTTTTTGATCGCAACCCTTGTGCATCCGTTTTTGATTAGTCAGCTTGAAATACCTCTGCATGGCGGTGAGTTCTGCGATGCTGATTTAATCGCTTTTCGCGATGACGCGTTGGCCATGTTCCGCCACGGCACCGCCCCTCAAAGTTAATTTCAGCCTTATTATAATGGAAAAAAAGATGAAGCTCCCCCTCATCAACTCAAAATTTGCGCTGCCTTTATATGCAGGCGTGGGCATTGCTTTGGCCCTGATTATTGTAAGTTTCGCTCCGAAGATTGAACATACAGATATAGGGGCTCCTGCGCCGTTAGCCGAATATATCGTGGCGAAGAAACGCCCCTTTGTGCCGCGTGCCACCGGATATGGTTTTGTTGAGCCCGCTACGCTTCTTGAGGCCAGCGCTGAAGTGTCGGGGCGCATCATCTATATGAATCCGGCGCTAAGAGCAGGCGCGTTTTTAAGCAAAGGCACTGAGGTTCTCAGGATAGACCCCACCGATTATGAGCTTTCCCTCGCGCAGGCAAAAGCAGACCTAGTGGCAGCAAAGGCGCAAAAACAAGAGCAAACCCTCTTGTTGGATAGTGCCAAAATTGCCCTTCAGATCGCAGAGCGTAATTTGAAACTTGGCACCGCGAACCTAGAGCGCAAGCGCGATCTAATGAGAAACGGCACGATATCTCAAGCATCACTTGATCAAGAAGAGCAAGGCGTTTTGAAATTAAAGCAAGACCTTCAGGCTCGCCAACAACAGATGGAGATATTGCCAAGTCAAATTGATGTTGCCGCCGCGCGCATCAAACAAAATGAAGCCAGAGTGGTCGAGCAGGAAGAACGCCTTGCGCGCACAACAATTCGCTTGCCCTTTACCACACGCATCGCAGCTGTGCATGTGGACGAAGACGAATATGTAAAAGCAGGGGGCCGTTTGTTTGATGCCCACAGTGTTGACGCCATTGAAATCACAACGCGCCTGTCGCTTGGAAGCTTGCGTGATTTAATCGTTGGCATGGGGCAGTTAACCGGCGAACGCAAGGTTGACCGACCAAGCGAACTGCTGAGCCAGCTTGGCATCAAAGCCGAGGTTGTTCTGCCCGACCGTGTATATGAAGCGCGCTGGAAAGGCACGGTTGTTAGGATCGGGGAAAGCCAAGACATGGCGACCAGAACCATAGCAATGGTGGTGCGTGTTGAGAACCCCTATGGCCAGATCGTGCCCGGTGTGCGCCCTCCTTTGTTAAAGGGCATGTATGTGGCCGTGCATCTCTATAGTGACCCTTTGCCCAGCCTAGTGGTTCCGCGCAGCGCTGTGCATGACGGCAAACTTTATATAGCCAGCTCAGACGGAAAACTATCGCTGCGGGCCGTAAATGTGGTGACCCAAGATGATGTGGCTGTTGTGCGCGCAGGCCTTGAAGCCGGAGAGCATGTGGTTGTAACGGACCTTATCCCGGCAGTGGACGGAATGAAGTTGGATGCACAACCGTCTGAAAAAGCAGAGACTGCGCTGAATGCAATCAGCGTACCGCCTGTGCCTGAGGTGCTAAAATGATCCGCTTTTTCGCGCAGCATAAAACTGCGTCAAATATATTGATGCTGGCACTGCTAGCCATCGGCCTGGCGGCTATTCCGTCTTTAAAGATGGAGACATTCCCTGAAATTAATCGCTTTGAAGTGCAGGTTAGTGTGGCGTATCCGGGGGCGGCCCCGACAGATGTAGAGGAAGGCATTTGCATCCCTCTAGAGCGCGCCACAGACGGAATTAGCTTTCTGGATGAAAAACGCTGCGAAGCCAAAGACAATGTCGCCTTGATGACACTCAAGATGTTTGAAGAGGGCGATATGCCTCAATTTGTCGATGATGTGAAGGCCGCCGTGGACGGGATCGACAATTTTCCAGTGGATATTGAAGAACCTGTTGTCAAGGAACTAGGCCGCACTGACCCGGTTGTTAGTATTGCCATCAGTGGGCATCTGCCGCGTCCGGCACTGAAAGAGCTAGCCGAAGATTTGCGCCGCCGGGCCCAGCGTGTGCGCGGGATACCACTTGTTGAGGTGCGCGGCTTTTCAGATCGGCAACTGCAGGTCGAAGTGCCTATGCATATGCTAGAGCAATACGGCCTTAGTGTTTTAGATGTCGCGGAGCGTATCAAACGACAAGGGGTTGATCTCCCAGCAGGTATCATCGAAGCCAATGCACAGGAAGTGCAACTGCGCTTCACTGACCTTAGGCGCACTGTTGATGAATTGGGCGGCTTGGTGATTGTTAGTAGCAGCGAAGGCGGGGAAGTTTTTCTACGCGATATTGCATCCATCACCGATACATTTGAAAAAGCGGAAGATAAAATCACCTTCAATGGTCAACCCGCCGCTATCCTCGCCATTAGCAAAAACAAAAGCGACGATAGCCTAGATGTATTAGCAGAGGTGAAAGCCTTTGTTGCCCAACAGCGAGAGCGTTTGCCTGCAGCAGTTTCCCTTACTTTAACCGGCGACCGGGCATCAATTGTACAACAGCGGCTCGATCTATTGTCAAACAATGGCATGATGGGGATAACACTTGTCGCGCTTGCGCTCTTTATGTTTTTCTCAATGCGCTACACATTCTGGGTGGCAATGGGGCTGCCAGTATCCTTCCTCGCGAGTTTTGCTTTAATGTCTGTTTTGGGCATGTCGATCAATATGATTTCCATGGTTGCCCTCTTGGTGGCAATTGGCATTTTAATGGATGATGCGATTGTGATCGCGGAAAATATTGCGTCAGAGCGCCAAAAGGGCAAAAGCCCCTTGGACGCTGTTGTGGACGGTACCAAAAAGGTGGCGCGCGGGGTAATTTCTTCTTTTGCGACAACAGTGTTGATATTTTCCAGCCTGCTGCTGATGAAAGGCGATTTGGGGCAGGTAATGAAAGTGCTGCCGATGGTCTTGATCTCGGTTTTAACTGTCAGCCTGTTTGAAGCCTTTTTTATTCTGCCTCGGCATCTTATGCACGCATTGGAACACGGCGAAGAAAAAGAAAAATACGCATTTCAAAAACGTTTCGATATGGTGTTTGAGCGTGCGAGGCAGAAACTTTATAGGCTCGCTAACCGTGTTATCGCAAAACGCTATGCTTTTGTGGGTGGGGTTTTGGCTTTGTTCATTGTCTCTGTTTCCATGCTTGTGGGTGGGGTGTTGAAATTTCAGGCTTTTCCAGACCTGGACGGCGACATTGTTCAAGCGCGCATATTAATGGCTCCCGGCACAACGCTGGAACAACTTGAAGGCGTGGTGAATAAAACCCTGACCGCACTTGATGCATCCAATGAAGTTTTCAGCGAAAAAGAAGACAGTCGTTTGGTGCAAAATGTTCGCGTTACCTTCAGCCAACATGTGGACGCCTTTGAAACCGGACCACATCTGGCAACCATTGGGGTTGATCTTCTCAGCGCTGAAAAGCGGAATGCCACCATTGCAGAACTGTCTAATGATTGGCGCGAGCGCGTCGGGAAACTACCGGGTGTGTTGTCTATTCAGTACCGCCAACCTCAAGTAGGCCCGGCTGGCCGCGCTATTCATATTCGCTTGCAGGGGGATAATTTAGAGGAATTGGCACTGGCATCGGCTGAATTAAAAGCGTGGCTGCACGGATATGACGGTGTGGTAGATATTCTGGATGATCTGCGCTCTGGCCGGCCAATTTTGCAAATGCGGTTGAAGGAAGGTGCCTACAGTTTGGGCATTGATGCCCAAACTATCGCAGGGCAGGTGCGTGCTGGATATCAAGGCACTATCGCAAAGGAAATTCAGCGCGGCGACGAAACCTATGAAATACGTGTCTCCCTTGACGCTGCGTCTAGAAGCAGTTTGGGCGAATTTGACCGCTTCACAGTTCTGCATCCGAAAACAGGGACCCCAATCCCATTATCAAGCATCGCGACAGTTGAAGAAAAGCGATCCTACAGTCGTATTCACCGGGTCAATAGTGTCAGAACGGTTAGCGTCTTTGCCGACGTGGATGTTGCCCGCATCAATGGCGGAGAAGTTTTGAAAGACGTCGGTGAGAAATTGGTGCCGATACTGACGGCCAAATATCCCGGAGTAACATTAGCCCTTGAGGGCGAAGCGAAAAACAGCAAGGTGACGATGGGGTCATTAAGACGCGGTTTTATGCTTGGGCTGTTTGGGGTGTTTTTGATCCTGAGCTTGCAGTTTAAATCTTACATCGAGCCGTTGGTGGTGATGATTGCGATCCCTCTTGCCTTTATTGGCGTGATTTGGGGGCATTTGATTATGGGCATTAACCTGACAATGCCGAGCATGGTGGGCGCTGTGTCGCTTGCAGGTATAGTGGTGAACGATAGCATCCTTTTGGTGGAGTTTACCAAATCGCGTGTTTTGGCCGGGGCGTCGGTGCATGAAGCAGCAGCGAAAGCAAGCAGGGATAGATTTAGGGCCATTTTCCTGACCAGCTTTACCACAGTAGCGGGCATGTTACCGCTATTGCTGGAAACCAGTATGCAGGCGCAAATTTTGATCCCGATTGTGGTTAGCATTGCCTTTGGTATCAGCACATCTACTGTTTTAGTGCTCCTGTTTTTGCCAGCGCTTTATTCTATTTTAGAGGATTTTGGCCTAACAACATTAGCCGAAAAATAGACCTCTCTCTGTCCTATGAGGATGGCGGGGGCTTGGTCGCCGCTGTCTGGTGCGTCTGGGCTGATGTGCTGAGGAGCTGATGCAATGGGGATCTGATGCGCTTAGGATTTTTATTGGGGGATTTGAAATACAGTATCTTCTAAATCCAGCGGAAAGCTTATAGGAAAGCTGGATATATCTGATGGTAGCATGCCGTTATTTTGGCCTTCCACATAGGCTTGGCATGCGTGCAAAGCTTCGATGTCGGCAAATTGGTTGCCGATCAATTGTGCGGATTCTGGCTCGGTATCGCCGAAGGCAAAGATCAGCGTATTGTCGGGAAAGGCCGATTGATGTTTGCTGACAAAGCGCTCGGTTTTATAGCAAGCTAACGTAATATAGGCTTTGATGTGGCTTTGCTTTGCCGCCTGTTGAAGCGCTTCGCCGCCGACATCTATTGCCAGCTCTTTTACGCCCGCCCCAAGCAGGTAAGCCGCCATAAAAGCTATCACTTTCTCTGTGATATTCGGGAGCTGAATTATGATGCTATCGCCCTTACGAATACCGGCATCATATAAGTCGCATGCAATGGCCCAAACGGCGGTATCAAGTTCTGCCGTGCTATAGTGCTTGATCGGCTGCTCGCTGCTTGTGTGCTCACAAGGGGCGCCGTGCCCACTAAGAATAATGCGCTGATTAAGTGTCTGCGAGCGGCTAGGGCCGATTTCTGATGTGTTTCCTTGTATTTTAATATCGCTACACACGGCGAATTATCCTTATTTTCCCTGCCTAAATACATGGGTAACCGACGAGATAGTCATGTCCGAAAGCCTGTAAGGCGCGGCCATGATATTAGCAGGTTTTGGCGGAATTTGGGCAGCGATATCTTGCGGCCACGCACTGCTGATTTCAGAAGCCTGAAGCGTGAGTGTGCCTTCGCTGATAATATCAATCGTTAAGCCACTTTTTGGGACCGCAAAATAGGTTAAGCGCAAAAATACAGGGTCTGCGCCTTCTTGGTGTAGGGGGGCTCCGTTAAGAGTGATTTTGCGGATGGGCGCAGCGCTTTTAAGGGTTAGCAAGACAATATCCCCCCGATAGCCTGGCGTGAGAGTGACTGAGATATGGTCCCCGTCTGATATGATATTTTCAAGCGATATTTTTTGAGCTGAGGATGACATAGGAGCAGGGGTTATCCAGGCAGTGCCGCGCTGTCCGGCAAGAAAATTGCTGACGGAAATGTCTTGGCTATCCTCGGTGATTAGTTGGCTTGACCAGCTATCTTGTGCCGTCATGCGGCTGCCAAAATAGTTGGTTCCGTCCCCCACGGCATCCAATATATAAAAGGCTTCGCTAGGTTGCTTATAGCGTTCGGAAAAGCCTGTAGCTGTCCCCGCATAGGCTATGAGAACCAGACCAAATGCAGCGCTGATATATGCCATCATTTGATGGGAATCTCGCATGACATGCAGATAGGTTGGCACCAGCATCAGCAATAATAAGCCAAAAGGCACCGCGATAATGGATGGTAACATAATGCCGAGCGTGCTGTATCCCATCTCGGTGAAATATCCCAGCCATAGTGCCCCTAGCATTGCCGTGACGCTGATTATAACCAGTCCGGCTTTGCCGCGTTGATGCAGGATCAAGCCGCCGACCAGCACAAGGAACGGCCACATAAATAAGTGGCTGCCTGCTGGGGCCAAAAACTGGATTATAAGCGCAATCAGCAAATATAAATCAAGCCCAGCAATCAGTCGTTCAGTGTCCCCAATAGGGTTGCGCAGGGCTATGTATGCCAGACCCGTAAGTCCTAAGCCCACTAAGCCGGGGATATAGCTGGTTTCAAAGATAAACAGGAGGATGCTTAGGAGCACGCCTGCGATCAGCCAAAGGCGGTTAAAGCCGCGCACTGTCATGCGGAACCACGCAAGCGCAAAGCCTAGCCCTATAAGCGAGAAGGCAAGCAACTGTGTGTTCGCCAGCGCGAATAAGCGGCGGCCTTCGACCATGTCACCGTTTCTGCCACCTATCATCAGGAATAAAAGATCAATGATAAGGGCATAGCCAATAAGGAACATTAGGGCCGCGAGCGCGCCTTTTAAGATGCCGCTGACGCCGATTTGTCTGCTTGTGAGTTTTCCTTTAACAAAATACGCCATCGCGACTACGGCAAATGCGGCAACCAGCCACGAGCCCCAAAGCGGATAGCTGATCATAAACAGCATTAGAAAATCGAAAAATACAGCAGGCGATGTGTCCTCAAGCGGTAGTATTTGGTTGCCCATCACGCGGGTCATGGCAAGGGCCTGATCCCCCATATGCTGCAATGTTGCAGGGCTGAGGTTGTCAGGATTATCGCCAGCGGTGTGGTAATCATAAAAGCCATCTGTGAAGGCGAAATTCATACCGGGAATACCAGCTTTTAGGGAAATAGACATGTCTGTGTCGTTGGGCATAGCCTCATAGGCTGTCACCATTAGCGAGTTGGCTAAAGGGGTCTCAACGGCATCTGCAAAAAGTTGGATTTGTTTATTATTCAACTTTCCAGTTTGAAACATATTGACGGGGCCTTTGCTGCCGCGCGCCTCAAAATCAAGGACAAGGCCTGCCTCTTTGGCCCAGCGGTGATTTTTAAAGAAAGCCTGAGCCCCGAAAAGCCCCATTTCTTCGGCGTCCGTAAAGAGGAAAATCACGTCATTTTTCAAAGGCGCAGCCGCTTGCAGCGCACGCAGCGTTTCCAAAAGAGTGGCTGTCCCAGAGGCATCATCGCCGGCACCCGGACCATAATAAACGCTGTCATAATGGCTCATTAGAACCAGCGCTTTGCCTGTTTGGCCTGAGCTTTCGCTCTGCTTGCCCTTAAGGCGGGCAACCACATTTTTGATAGAGGCGGCAGCATGGCTTTGTGTTAGTTGCCCATCAATTTCCTGTGTTCCCCTGACGCTGTAATAATTAACAATTTGACTTGATTGAACCTCGGTCTCAAGTCCAGCGTCTTTAAGGTGGGCCACTAACATTTCACGCACACGGGCATTTGCGGCACTGCCAACAGCATGGGGCTGAGTGGCGATTTTACGCACATGTTCCATCGCGCGCTCGGCTGAGAATTCTGTCAGCGGAGTATCGGTGCCTTTTGGTGCGGGCGGCTGGATCATTGATTTGTTGATCAAAACCGCAATCACCAACAAGAAAGGCAGAACCAGTTGTTTCCACGACATAGTTTTAAACATAATTCCCCCATAGGCACACTGGCCTCATTGGCAAACAGGCCTCATTGGCCATACGGCTACATTGGCCTCATTGGCAAATAGGCCTCATTGGCACATCGGCCTCCCAGGCCCCACTGGCACATTGGCCCCATAGCGCCTCATAGCACACAGCACACAGCACACTGGAAAGTGCGCTCTTGTTGCCATTTTGATCTGGCTGCCTCTCATAAGTTAGGCCGCTATAGCCGAAATTCCAACAGCGTTTTAAAGGGGGGATTAGAAAAATATGCTCGTGCACTAAACTTTAGTGTGAACAGGCCAGATCTGTTGCAAATGTTACTTGTCGTTTTGAATGTAGGCCCTATGGTCTTTCACAAATAATGCAAACAGCGCCCAGTATGCCTACAGAATAGCAGGCCGTTAGAATAGTAAGCGTTTAAACTATGTTGGGTTGTAAGAAATACACTGGCTCGCCTAAAATATACTGGGTCGATATTTCTCTAAGTTTGCGGGTTAACAGGGAGACGAACCAATGTTGAGACATACGCTTATCGCCGCTGCGGCACTTGCATCACTGGCTACCCACACGGCTTTTGCCGATGCGGTTAAGCAAACCAAAGGCAATTTTCAGGACAAATTCCGCCAACTGGAAGAAATCCTGCCGACGCCGAATGTGTACCGCAATGCAGCGGGTGAGCCAGGCCACCAATATTGGCAGCAGAAGGTGGATTATAAAATCAATATCGAGCTAGACGAAGCCAAGCGCCGTCTGACAGGCTCTGAGGTAATCAGCTACACCAATAATTCACCGGATACGCTTAAGTATTTGTGGCTGCAACTGGACCAGAACCGCTTTAAAACCAGCTCTGCATCTGAAATGACCAGCACGTTTCGCGGCACAGTAACGCGCAATCCGACAATTGCCACAGGCGACGGCGGCAAACCCGCACGCATCAGCTTGGGCCAGTTGCGCCGTCAGCAACGCATGGTGGATGTCGAGCACGGGTATGAAATCAGGTCAGTGAAAGCACGCGGCGGTGCCGATTTGAAAGCCACCATCGTTGGCACCAACATGCGGATTGATCTTCCTAAGCCCTTAAAGCCGGGCCAAAGCACCAGCTTTTCGATTGAGTTTTCCTATAATATCGCTGAGACAAAAATTGTTGGGGGTCGCTCAGGCTATGAGCATTTCCCCAAAGACGCACGCAAAGGCGGCAACGATATTTTTGTAATCGCCCAGTGGTATCCACGCTTGCACGCCTATACGGACTATGAAGCATGGACCAATAAAGAGTTTTTGGGCAGTGGGGAATTTACGCTTGAATTTGGCGATTATGAGCTGTCGCTTACTGTTCCGGCTGACCATATTGTCTCGGCCACTGGTGAACTGCAAAACGCCAAACAAGTACTGACCAAAAAACAGCTATCCCGACTGAAAAAGGCGGAAACTGCAAAGCGCCCCGTGATGGTGGTGACAGCAGAAGAAGCGCTTGAAAACGAAAAAGAAGGTACGGATAAAACCAAAACATGGCGCTTTAAGGCTAAGAATGTGCGTGATGTGGCGTGGGCGTCTTCGCGCAAATTTATGTGGGACGCTAAAGGCTATAAGCAAGGCGGCGAGGTACAGCCTTTTGTGATGGCGATGTCTTTCTTCCCCAAAGAGGGCGGCGACTTGTGGAAAAAATATTCCACTGAAGCTGTTATTCACACTATGGAGGTTTATAGCCGCTTTTCGTTTGATTATCCGTATCCGGTTGCGCAGTCGGTTAATGGCCCTGTTGGCGGCATGGAATACCCAATGATCACCTTCAATGGCCCGCGCACGAAACTGCAGGATGATGGCAGCCGCACCTATACACAGGCTGACAAGCGCTTTCTTTTAGGTGTTGTGATCCACGAAGTTGGCCATATTTATTTCCCGATGACGGTAAATTCTGACGAGCGTCAATGGACATGGATGGACGAGGGGCTCAACAGCTTTCTTGACGGCATCGCTGGCCGCGAATGGGATCCAAGTATGCCGTGGGGCGTGGAACCGCGCGACGTGGTGGGATATATGAAAGGCCAAACCCAAGTGCCGATCATGACACAGTCTGACAGCATTTTGCGCTTTGGCCCGAACGCTTATACCAAGCCTGCTGTGGCGCTTAATATCCTGCGCGAAACCATTCTTGGCCGGGAATTGTTTGATTTTGCCTTCAAGGAATATGCGCGTCGCTGGATGTTCAAACGTCCAACCCCAAGCGATTTCTTCCGCACAATGGAAGAGGCGTCCGGTGTTGATCTTGACTGGTTTTTCCGGGGGTGGTTCTACACCACCGACCATGTGGATGTGTCTTTAGATAAAATCTACAAGTTGCGTATGGATACCAAAAATCCAGATATAGATTATGGCCGTTTACGCGATGCGGAAAACCAAAAACCGGAAGCACTATTTAACAAAAGATATGTCGCAGAAGGCCGGAAAACATGGCTTGAACTAAACGAAGATGTGCGGGATTTTTACGACGAAAACGATCGTTTCACCGTTACGAACAAAGAGCGCAATAAATATAATAAATTCCTCAAGGGCTTGAAGCCGTGGGAGCGTAAAGTTTTTGACCGTGCGATCTCGGAGGACAAAAATTATTATGTGCTTGAGTTCTCGAACAAAGGCGGTTTGGTGATGCCTATCATTTTAGGCTTAACCTTTGCTGACGGGTCGTTTGAGAAAATGTATATCCCCGCTGAAATTTGGCGCCGGTCACCGGATGCTGTGAAAAAAATGCTGGTTCTGGATAAAGAACTGAAAAGCGTTGTCGTGGATCCTGATTGGGAAACTGCTGATGTGGACGTGGAAAATAATATATATCCACGCCGGATCGTGCCGTCCCGTATCGAGGCCTTTAAGGCTGGTCCTCGCCGAGGCCGTGGTTTGGTGGGCCGGGATATTATGCAGGACAGCAAGGCCAAATTGAAAACTGATGATAAGAAAACCGGCGATAAGAAAAAAGATGGTGAGAAAAAAGGCGATAAGAAGGAAGGCAGCAAAAAATAATGCTGCGTAAATTTCTCTCTATCTTATTGATTGTGGGAGCGGGTGCCGTAACGGTGCCCGCTTTTGCGCATCAGCAAAAGGCCGCCTTGACTGAGCTTTTGTTTAATCCACGTTCTGGAACCCTAGAGGTGGTTCACCGCTTTTATCTTCATGACGCCGAGCAAGCGGTAACGCTGTTATTTGGGCCCGATGCCGACATTCACGCCAACCCGGAAACCGGCTTTAAATTTGCCCGTTACACCGTGGAGAAATTCACGCTATGGGACGAAAATGATGTACCGGTAGAGCTTGGCCTTGTGGGTTATGAGGTCGAGGGGAATTTCTTCTGGGTGTATCAGGAAAGCGAAACCAAACTAGAGGTGAAGGCCCTCACACTGCGCAATGATGCATTGAGGGACATTTGGCCCAATCAAATGAACACGGTAAACATAGAAGGCAAAGGCCCGTTGCAAACCGTTCTATTTGACGGCGAAAATACCCTCAAGCATGTTCGCTTTCCCTAACGCTGTTTCCCCAGTTGCCTGCTCTTTCCCCAGTCGCCTGCTGTTGTCCCAGCCTAAGGCGATTGCCCCTTATTTTTCCCAGCTAAAGGGTGTGTATGTTGGGTAAGTTAGCGTTCCTGCGGTATCGCCAGCCTCTGCCATAGCATGGACTTTGGCCCGTAGCGCGGCGAGGTCTTCTGTGATCTGATAGCGGAATTTGCTCAATTCAACCCACAGTTCGCGGAAGTTTTCAGGGCGTTTGTCTTTGTCCATCGTAATGATGGGGCCAATCACCTTGAACCCACCGTATATACGGTCAGCCTGTGCTTTTTCAAAGGTGTCAATGTCAGCCAACATTGCTTTGAAATGGTCGCCTAAGGCAGCATCCGCTTGCACACTGTGTGTGTCAAGTTTGGACATTTTTGTGAAAAAGGCGGCGGTATCTTGCACACTGACACTGTCTGCATCGCGCATCTGGTGCGTATTATAGGGGTTCAACAGGGTTTGCGTTTTAGGGTCAACGATCAAAACAGTTGGTGTGCCGTAAATCACAGGCAAACCAAAGCGTCGCGCTACATCCATATTTTCACTTAGGCCGGCAACATCAATAAGTATGGTCTCATAATTATCGCCGACAACCGATGACACTTCTGGGCTATTTAAGTTGCGAGCAAGCGCTTGGCTATCGTGGCACCAGTTGCCTCCCAAAACAATCAGCCCAAGCTTTTTGTCTGCCTCAGCACGCGCTAGAAGGGCATCAACGGCAGCCATTGTATTGTCGCGGCTTTTGTAAGGGGTGGGCGCAACCTCAGCCTCAGTTTTGGCGTCGTGGCCCTTTTCGTCATAGGATAGAGCCATAGCAGGTGCGGCCACTGGCACACAAACAAGCGATACAAGCAAAGCCGCCCGCATAGTATTGGTTTTAAACGGTGTCATAGGAAATGCCTTTGATACAATGGGGCGGCCCAAAGGAGGCCACCTGAGATTGATACGTTTGTCAATAAATAGCGCAAGTTTTCGGTCTCGTCCAGTTGAGCCCGCTTTAAACTGAATAGTCTAAGGTTAAAATCCGTAACTAAGGCCCACGCGTGCGATTGTATCGGTGGTTTTTCGGTCAATGGGCGCATCTCTGTCATAAAGAACATCATATGACATTTTGCTGGAAATAGACTTGGTGATTTTAAACTCGACAGCGGATTTTAGTTCCACAATAGATCTGCCACCAAAATAAGCGCTTGTGATGTTGGTGAATTTGGCAGTGTCTGTGAATTGCCACGTTACGCTGCTACGGGCGAAGGCGGAAAAATCTGAAACAAGATCGCTGCCATCTTCATTTTTGGTGAAAAGCATACTGGGCGCAGCTTCTAGTGTCCATTTCAGGGCATCAGTATCTTTAAATCTATAACCAGCACCAGCCGCGAGTGTTATACGCTCGCGAAACGCCCCAAACGAGTTGCTTTCATAGCTGGTGTCGAACGAGAAAAACATGCGCTTGGAAAAATCATAAGCCAGATTATAGGCCCCGCCGTAGCGCTCGCGGTCAGTGATGCCGTTGCTTTTGTTGAAATCAACAAATGCAGAAACAGTATGGGCTAGAGCCCCTTTTTTATATGTTGTTTTCCCATTGGACCCAAATGACGTCTGAGAGCTGTTTCCTGACGTAAAGAGGGCATTGACATCAATATCACCTGTCCATGCACTTTTTTTTGTGTCTGCTGCACTAACCCCGCCACTGAGTAAAGCCGCCACAGCTGCAAATGTGCCGAACTTGATCAGTGTGTGTGATTTCACAAATATGCGCATGTGATACTGCTCCCCAAAATAGTGAGTGTCTTGGTGTTTTTGTCGAAGTTTTGCGGCCATATAGCACCCGCTGCCGGGCAGGTGAAGCGATATTTGACTATATTGGTGTGCTATATCAATGTTTTGTGTTGATCGAGAGGTTAGGGGCCTCCGCACTTTAGGGTATTCTTCAAGCCTTCGGTTCTGCTCACGCTGTTGTTTCATTGGTTTCAGATGAAATTTTATTGTCAGCGTGATCACACACCTTGACAGAATAGAGACAAGGCGAATAAGTTATGCGCAGTTATAAAGGGGGAAATCTTGAAGATTTCGCGTTTCATTGTCATGCTGCACATTCTTGTGTGGGTCGGGTCTCCAGCCCTTGCGCTGGCCGGCGGAAGCATATTTGAAAGCCACCCCGGTATCGAAGAAATTGCCGTTAATCGGACGATTATTTCTGTAATTGACGCTGTTGAAGCCGATACCATGACAGATATTTCAGAAGCTGACCTTGCTCGCTTTACGGGCTTTCATGTCAGTGTGCCGGTCAATGTGGATACCAGCCATAGCCATTCGTCTGTTGATGGATGCTGTGGACTAGGCGGCCTCGTGTGCGATGCCAGCATCGTTGCGACATATAGCAGCGTTATCCTCATTCCTCAGAAGATTAAAATTGAATGGTCTGACACCAATCCTTTTAGCGTTGATGTGCCGACCCTTCGCCACCCTCCGAAAACCCAAGCCTGATTTCATTGAAGCTGTTAGCTGTATGCTGCACCTACGCGGTGCCAAGCTGTGGTTCGTTTATCTATTGCCGCTAACAGATATATTGCAATTTTAAATACAGTTTACCGAGTTTTTAATACTCGTTTTGGGAAATTTGGGCGTATGCCCTACGGAGGACACCATGACTTTTACATACAAACCAACACGAAAATTGCTGGCGACGACTTGCGCTATTGCTTTGCTTGCACCTGCATCATTCGCCGATGAAGATGATAAAGATGACGGCCTATTGGAAGAGATTTTTATCACGGCTGAAAAGCGTGAGACCAGCCTGCAAGATACCCCGCTGAGTGTAACGGCTATTAGCGGTGATACAATGAATGCCATTGGTATCAGCAACATTGAAGATTTTACCTTCTTCGTACCGGGCATCACCGTGACCAACGACAGCATGGCGATCGTTAATATCCGCGGTATCGGCACATCTGCTTTTGGTGTGGCCACAGATCCAAGCTCTACCGTTCAGATTGACGGTGTTTACCAGCCGCGTCCAACCACTGGCTATCAGGATATGTTCGATATCGAGCGTGTTGAATTGCTGCGTGGTCCGCAAGGCGTTCTGTTTGGTCGTAACTCTACTGGTGGTACACTGAACATCATTTCAAAGGCTCCTACGGACGAATTTGAAGGGGCTGTCGGTGTGACTATGGGAAGCTTTAGGAAGCGGACCTTCTCGGGCACAATATCTGGCCCGGTTAGCGATACAGTGCGTGCACGCCTGACGATGGTAAATAATAACCGCGACGGTATCTATAATGACGTCGTGTCTGGCAATAAATATCAGGACCAAGATAACTTTGCAGCCCGCGCAACTATTGCGATGGACCTGTCTGATAATTTTGAACTGGTCTTGCGCGGTGATTATGCTAACGAGCGCGAAACAGGCTTTTTGGCGACAGGCGCTGATTATACCCAGCATTTTGCTGCCGCCGGTGCGACCATCCCAACAGGTGACCGCGAAGTGGCTTTGGATACACCGCCAGTAAGCAATCTGGATGTTTGGGGCGTTTCCTCAACCGCGACATGGAACGGCGATGATTATACGTTCAAATCAATCACGGCTTACCGTGAAAGTGATATTGATCAGTTGATCGATGTGGATGGTACAGATCTGTTCTTGTTCAATATTGGCTTCCAGGAAAGCTCTCGCTCGTTCACACAAGAACTACAGCTTTCGAACAGCAATCCAGATAAACTTGAATGGATTGTTGGCGCCTTCTTCCTCAATGAAGACGGTAACGGCGGCATTGATATTCTGTTCCAGAATCCAAAAATCGTGATCCCGGAAGCGAATATCACCAATGCTTACGCCTTGTTTGGTCAGGGAACTTACAGCTTTACAGATCGTTTGCGGGCAACCGTTGGCCTTCGTTATAGCTATGAGAAGAAAAGCTATGATTTCGGTATTGAAGTAAACGGAAGTGAAGTGGATAGCGGCTCACCAACTGCGAATTGGGGCGCTTGGACACCTCGTTTTGCGGTTGATTATGATATCAGCGAAGATGTGTTGGCTTATGTGTCTGCGACCAAGGGCTTTAAATCCGGTGGTTTCCAGCTAGGGGATGCTGGCGCGTTTGATCCAGAGGTTCTCTGGAGCTATGAAGCTGGTTTCAAATCTATGCTGATGGATAAGAGACTGCGCGCTAACGTGGGTGTTTTCCAGTATGATTATACCAACCTGCAAGTTGTAGAATTTGTTGGCGGTATCGCAACCACGACCAACGCTGGTAAAGCGAAAATCAAAGGTATGGAAGCCGAATTTGTTGCTCGGGTTTCTGAGGGCTTTGATCTCAATTTATCGGTTGCGTATTTGGACGCTAAATACACCAAATTCTTTGAAGGCGGCGTAGATTTCTCTGGCAACCGATTGGCGAACTCTCCTAAGTGGACCTATTCATTTGGCGCACAATATACTGTGGATGTTGGCACATCGGGCCGTATGATCTTCCGTGGTGATTTTGCGTGGCGTGATAATGTGGACTTCAAGCGTAACAACTTGCCGCAGTTCCGTGCTGATACATATTCTTTGGTCAATGCTCGGATTTCGTATGAAACCGATGATGGAAACTGGGTTGCGTCAATTTATGGCCGGAACCTGACCGATAATCGTTATGCGACTTATAAAACATCAGCGCGCACCATTACGGGCGGTGCTGATCCAGATAAGTCTGTAACAGTGTTTGGTGAGCCACGTCAGTTCGGCATTCAACTTCGCCGGAACTTCTAAGCTAAAAGTTAAGGGGCGGCGATATTTCGCTGCCCCTTTTTTAATCAGAGTTAAAAGAGCCATGCGCTGGGCTGTGTCATAATTTTTAGCGTGGTTCAGTCTAAACTTGGGAATTTATCTATGGATACGTTAATCATACCAAACTGGCACCCATTGATGGTGCATTTCACGGTGGCTTTGCTCACGATTTCGGCAGTGTTTTTTGTGCTGTCAAAAGCTAATCAAGATAAAAGCACCCTTTTTGAAAATATAGCAAAATGGACCCTTTGGGTTGGGGCGGGCATCACGGTGCTGACCATCCTCGCCGGGATCGACGCCTATAACACCGTTGACCATGACGATGTGGCGCACAAGGTGATGAAAGTGCACCGCTTGTACGCATTTGTAACCGGCGGCGCGATACTATTGTTCGCTTTCTGGACTTATAAAGCCAAAGCCGTGTCTACGGCGATGATCGCTGGCAGTGTTGTGGTTGCCGTTATGGTTGGTGCGACCGGATATTTAGGCGCTGAACTGGTTTACCG
>WFTS01000059.1 GCA_015485385.1 Kordiimonadales bacterium
CCCCTAAACTGCGACCCCCTGAACGACGCACCCCAGAACAGAAGGAGCACGCCCCCCGTGACCGTTTTTGCAAAAGATCCATCAAGTACGCTTGATTATAGCTTTGATTGGTCCGGCTGGCTTGCGCCGGGCGAGGCCATTACCGCCAATAGCTGGAGCCTGTATCCAACGGACGCAGGCGCCCCAACGCTGGCAGATAGCCAGCAGACAGGCGCTGTGACGGCTGTCAATGTTTCCGCCGGGACAAGGGGCAATCGCTACCGGTTGACTTGCCAAATCAATACCAACGCTGGGCGTACCGTAGAGCGCAGCACGGCCATTCGTGTGATGGAGGTTTAAATGCGTACAGTTATAATCAGTCCGCCAGCCTGTGAGCCGGTGTTGCTTGACGAATTTAAAGACCATCTCCGGCTTGATGGGTCGGATGAAGATGCACCGCTTGGCGCTCTTATCTCAAGTGCGCGCAATCTGGTGGAAAATTATCTAAATCTATATTTGGTGGACCGCACACTTGCGCTTTATCTGGATAAATGGCCCCTGCAAGACGGCTTGGGGACATCTTCACACAGTATTCCTTGGTGGTCAGGCACAGCCAGCGGAGCGCTATCCCTTTTGGACAGGGCCGCCAGTAGTATTGTGTTGCCGCTGCGCCCGGTTAGCGACATTTCCAGTATAAATATGATCGCCCCAGACGGCACGGAAACGCTCTGGAGTGCCGACAATTACCAGTTAAGGCCGGGGTTGAGCCCCTTGATCGCACTTCAGTCGGGTCGGCGTTGGCCGGCGGCAGGGCGTACGGTTGACGGCATTAAAATAACCCTGATAAGCGGCTTTGGTTCAAGCTGGAACGCGGTACCTGCAAGCTTACGCCAAGCCACTTTGATGCTTGCCAGTCATCTGTATGCCAACCGGGGCGATACCAGCGCTAACAGTTCATCCTATAGCGCAATTGCAGCCTCGGGCGCGGCCGGTTTGCTGGCTCCGTACCGGGAGCGCAGGCTATGACGCGCCACCTAAGCGGATTGGCGGCACGGCGGCACCGTATCACTTTGATGCGGGAAGAAAAAAGCCAAGGCGCAGGCGGGCGGTTTGTAACTACGAGCCCGATCATTACCGATGTGTGGGCAGCCGTAAGCGAACAGGGCGGCAGCCTTCTTGAGCGCGGCGAGCACGAACATATGCCCGAACGGGTGCGCTTTACGGTCCAGTACCGCAGCCAATATCAGCAGGCGCGGCGCATCGGCTGGAAAGGCGCCGTCTACCGTGTCAGCGGCCAACAAGCGCAAAGCCTTAACGCGCTGCCGAGCCTGATTTTTGATGCCACCCTAACCGAAGGGAACCAGCTATGAGCATAAGTGCAACTGTGAAATTGCAGGAAGCGATCTTTGCTGCCCTTCAAGGGGATGCCGCGCTTGGGTATGATCTGACCGGCATTTATGACGAGGCCCCAGCCGATGCACGCTATCCCTATCTGGCGATGGGGGAAACAAGCATCCGCAGTGGCGATCTGAAAGATACCTCAGGCGCGGTGATTAATTTTGATCTGATGCTTTGGTCTGATGAGGCCAGCCAGATGCAGGTGAAAGAGCTGATGGCAACCACCGACAGTGCGCTGCAAAATACGGATATCAGCCTACCAGGGTATGATCTGGTAACACTAAGGCTGCAAAGCGCAGGCACGGTCCGACAGTGGAGCGAAGCGGGCAGCTTATACAGAGGCCGCCTAAGCTACAGCGCGCTGGTGTATTCAAACTAGGTGTTTGTGGCTATTGAATTTTGTCGGAAACCCCGGCGCAAAATATATGGCATTGAGAGATGCTTCAGGCCGATTAACCACATTCCTTAGCAAGGCGCGCGATAGTGTCTTTCAAAGGGGTGATTTCGCTCTGCATTTTTTTGTATAAGATGGCTTGCACATCTTGAAGGGTTTCAGGGTCTTTGATATTCGGGCTAGGTGCATATTGGGCGGCATTGATTTGCGCGTCTGTCAGTTTGGTGCGCAGGGTAGTCAATTCCGCGCGGCACCGCGCAAGCATTTCTTGGCGCTGCTGCAAAGCGTCTGCTTCAGCGATTATGGCAAATTCATTTTTGCGGGCTTCAAGGGCATTGGCAACTTGCGCCCTGTCATACAAATAGGTGCCTGCAACACTGGCGACGGAAATGGCGATAATAGCAAGGCTGATTGGAATAGATTTATTCATGCTTTTTCTCCCCAAAATTAAAAGCAATATATATACAGCTTAATAGTTTAGATCGTCGTTTTACAAGCAAAAAGTGTGATGTCTCAATCGTCGCCCGATACTCGCCCTCGGGTTTTCTTGAGGTTGGATGTGCGGGATTTGCCAGAAAGGCGGCGTTCAACCGAGCCTTTGCTGGGTTTGGTTTTACGCCGTGGGCGCGGAGGTGTGGCGGCGGCTCGAATGAGGCCGAGTAAGCGTTCTAGTGCATCTGCGCGGTTTCTATGCTGGCTGCGGTGGCTCGAAGCCTCTAGTGTGATAACACCTGCACTGGTCATGCGCTGGCCTGCGATGCGTTTTAATCGCGTAAATATGGCAGGGCTGATCGCGGGTGAATTGGCGGCGTCAAATTTCAACTGGACCGCGCTGCTGGTTGTATTGACATGCTGCCCGCCCGGTCCGGAGGCGCGCACAGCGGTAAAACCTAGCTCATGGTCCTCAAGGGAAATATGGGGTGTAACGACAATCATGGCTGTCTTTATTACCGAAGACCTTCGCCTGCGAAAGTAATTTACTCACATACTGTGCAGCGCAAAATATTTTTTTGGTTTCACTGTTGCTGTCTTGCGCCGAGCACTGACTGAATTCCACATTGAAGTGCACCAATAGATATTATCTTCAGGGTTGATGGGCGTAAGGCCAACTTTGATGGATGCAAATGTTTGGATGTTCATCAGTGACGCCAAATTGTCTTAGTAACCTCACACCATAAAGCTTCTAGGCGCTGCGCTTCGGCGCAAGCATTAGGTGCGAAATTGCATGCCCCCCAGGGCGGTGCATACGAATTTTTCATGCGTTTTTTTAACAAAGGAGAGCCATCATGGCAGCGCAAAAAGGCCGCGAACTATTACTGAAAATTCACGATGGATCGGCAGATTTCACCGATGCTGGATACAGCGTTGTCGGCGGGTTTAAATCCAATTCGTTTGATATGAACGGCGAAGCCATTGATATCACCAACAAAGACAGCGGCGGCTTTAAGGAACTGCTGGAAGGCGGCGGCAATGTGTCCCTTAGTGTTTCGGGCGACGGGGTTTTCCTCGATGATGCCAGCTTCCAGCGCGTGCATGATCACCTGTTGGCGCAAACCCATCCTGATTGCAAAATCGTAATCCCTGATTTTGCCGAATATACGGGTAAATTTGCGATCAGCAGCTTGTCGCTTTCCGGCAATGACGGCGAGGCCGTGACCTATAATATCTCGCTTGATAGCGCGGGTATTGTCACTGTCACCGCAA
>WFTS01000060.1 GCA_015485385.1 Kordiimonadales bacterium
TATTCGCGAAATCTACCGCTTCACCATTGCCGCTTGCTTCCGCAAGTACCTTGGTGATCGCTGCTGTAAGCGTTGTCTTACCGTGGTCAACGTGACCAATTGTACCAACGTTACAGTGCGGCTTCGTGCGTTCAAACTTTTCTTTAGCCATGCCCGTCAATCCTTGCAAGCAAACGCCCGGTTGGATCCCCGTATAAATAAAACGGGGCCAGATTGGGCGACCATTTCAATCCCGACAACAACCGACAAGGGGCGGCGCCCTAGAGGATCATTGCATTCATACTTCGGCCCGAGGGGACCAGTGTTGGAGCGGGTGAAGGGAATCGAACCCTCGTCGTAAGCTTGGAAGGCTTCTGCTCTACCATTGAGCTACACCCGCATCATCATAACCATTCAGAGCCAAGCGGCTCCTCTCGGACATAAAAACGCCCTCCCTACAGTACAGCCGTAGGCAGGGTAGTGGTGGAGGGGACAGGATTCGAACCTGTGTACGCTATGCGGCCAGATTTACAGTCTGGTGCCTTTAACCACTCGGCCACCCCTCCGCATATATGCCCGGCAGCAGCCAATAAAGCCTGCGTCGGGTGAGGCCGCAATATGCCCATATCTCCCCCCTTGTCAACACCAACCTACCCCATGAAAGCATTTTTTTGGTGGCGCTTTCCTTGCTATAGATTTAAAGCTCTGCTCAAGCGCTAGAAAAAGCACTGGCTTGATGCCAAAACACACAGGATTCACCGATGTCTAAAACACGCAAACAGCCCGACGGAAAACGCCCGACCCAAGAAACACCGTCAGGGGGCCCGCGCAACAGTGGAAGTCGTGGTGGACGACGTGGATCATCAAAAAACTGGAGCGACAGTCCTGAGCGCGAAACCAGTGCTGGGCGCCGCTCAGAGCGCTCAGCGGACCGCGGGCAGCAGCGCACAGCAGAAAAGCGAGGCGAACGCGCTACAGCGCGCCATCAATCAAATCCAGAGACAATGCCCACGGAAGCAATCCGCCCATCTGCACGGCGCGGCTTTTTCATCTATGGTCGGAATTCGGTTGAGGCGGCCCTTAAAAATTCAAAGCGCGAATGTCTACGTCTCATTGGCACTGAAAAGGCACTGTCTGACAAAACGCTTGTGAACATTCGCCCCAACTTAAAAACTGAAGTGGCTCCGGATGCGCTTATGATTGCGGCCTCGGTGCCAGACGGCGCGCCTCATCAAAGTATTCTTGTCGAAGTTTTGCCCCTGCCCAGCTTACACTTGGAACAGTTGGCACCCATCGACGGCGAAAAAAATATTATCCTGATGCTTGATCAAGTAACCGACCCACATAATGTTGGGGCCTGCATGCGCTCAGCGGCTGCATTCGGCGCACGCGCACTGATTACACAAGATCGTCACAGTCCATCAGAAACCGGCACACTAGCCCGATCAGCCGCTGGCGGGCTTGAGGCTCTGCCTTGGCTGCAAGTCTCCAACCTTTCCGGTGCGCTCGATAAATTGCGCGGCATGGGCTATTGGCATATCGGATTGGACGGCACCACAAAGATGGCGCTTGATGATGTCTCACTTGGGGATAATATTGTCATCGTTATGGGATCAGAAGGCAAAGGCCTTCGCCCCTTGGTTAAGAAAAACTGTGATGTGGTCGCGAAAATCCCAATGACCGGCGAGATTGAAAGTCTAAATGTCTCAAACGCCGCCGCGATCGCGCTTTATCAACTCGCACGGCCCTAAGCTCTGCATCACCAAGATGAACTTTATAACGGCATAAACAGGGCGCATCCCCATATGACACCCGAAGATATTATAAAAGAGCTTGATCTACAGCCTCATGTTGAAGGTGGCTATTTTCGGCGCATGTATAGAAATGCCCAAGGGCCAGAGGGGCGTGGTCATGCTTCTACTATTTATTATCTATTAGAAGGAAATGGCTTTGCACATCGACACAAATTAGATGTGGACGAGCTGTGGTTTTGGCATGCAGGGGCCCCTTTAACGCTTGAGATCAATACAGAGGGCGAGACACCAGAAAGCCTATTGTTAGGCCCCAATGTGCTTGCTGCTGAACGTCCTCAAAGGCTAGTCCCGCGCAACTGTTGGCAACGGGCTCGGTCTATGGGGGAATGGAGCTTGGTAAGCTGCTGTGTCACTCCGGGGTTTCTGTTCGAAACACTGGAAATGGACGTCGATAAAATGGACGTCGATACGTAGCCGTCTTCTCACTGTGCCACTTTTATTTCTCCCCCCCTATTTGTTCACTGCCTCTTGTATTTTTTGTCGTGACGCTGAAGCATGCTGACACGTCACCCCTCGAAATATTATGGGCTGCCTCAGAAGGGGAAGCAGCCCACAGTTTCTATCTGTTTCTTGGGAGAGTTAAGATAGAATTCGGCTAGATCGCGCGTTTGCGCATCTCGATGGCGGCATAAATAAAACCAGCGGCGATCACAAGCCCGGACCAAAAGTGGAAGCTCGTCACCGAATAAGCAATAGCTTGTATCTGTGCGTCACCGGTTAGCATCGCGAAAATATCACGCGGGCCGTCAATACGGTGGGCTTTAGCTTGAAAAGCCCATTCCATCCATCCGCCCATATGTCTGCCGATCCAAGCGCCAAGAAATGTGGTTTTGAAGAAAATCCTTTCAATAGCGATAAGGATGGCTGGTGCAAGGACCGCCCACAGAAACGGCATCCGGTTGGCAAAAGCCGATACCAGCGAAACCCAAGAAAACAGTGGTAAAGCCCACAGTGCAAGCATCAGATACATGATGAACCAGCCGAACCAGGCTTTCATCATGAACCACAAGGGCCACATGACAAAGAAAGGCCCCCCTTGAAACAGCACAACTATGCTGAGCAGGAGCGCGATCAAAAGCTGCGCTACTGCAACAATAGTCAGAAAAATAAGAGGAGCTACGATAATCGGCACAAACAATTTAGCTAAAACTTCTTGCCAGTCAGCCGTAGGCATGGATTTCCAAAATAGGATCGACCGGTCACGGCGTTCCTCATAGAGAGACCCGAGCAATGAAAAGAAAATCACAAACGGCAAGGCCACCCACGGCAAAGCTGTCATACCCCAATAGCCCATGGTAATCCCCGCCGGCATCTCGAGTGGTTTTTTTTCCTGCGCCAAAGCTATAGCATCGCCAAGACTTTCAATGCCTTCTCTGTGCATTTCGTCAAACTGGATGGCGTCGCCAAATCCAATGGCTGAAAGCAACAACAAAGCAATCGTAATGCCTGCTAATATAAGCGGCACACGGATGTAGCCGTTTTTGCCGTCGAGGATTTCCCTCTTTACTAGGGCTTTAAATATCTTCATTGCCCGTCTCCTGTCATGGTCGCCACGAAGATATCAGCAAGCCCAAGGCGGCGCGTTTCGCCCAATTTGGCCAGTGTTTCGCGGTCAATATTTTTAAACACGCATGTTGATTTTCCAAAGGTCGTTCCGTGACTGATCGGCTTGAGCGCAAGCGCTTCCTCTTCTTTGCCTTTTTCCACCATCACTTCAATAAACTGCTGGGTCAGGTCATCCATATCGGCTTCCAAGACAATATCGCCGTCCCGCAAGAACATCACATCGGTGAGAATATGCTCCACTTCTTCCACTTGGTGGGTGGTGATAATAACCGTCCGGTCTTCATCAAAATATTCTTCCAGCAAGCTTTGGTAAAAGCGTTTGCGGAAAATGATATCAAGGCCAAGCGTGGGTTCATCCAGCACCAAAAGTTTAGCATCGATCGACATCACCACCGCTAGATGCACCTGCACTGTCATGCCTTTTGAAAGCGCTCGCACCTTTTTGTCGAGAGGCACACTGGTGCGCGACAAAAAGTCTAACGCCTTGGCGCGGTCAAAACGTGGATGCACGTCTTCGACATAATCAAGAACTTCAGAAACCTTCATCCATTTTGGCAAGGTTGCTACATCGGCGATAAAGCACACGTCTTTCATCAGGGCATCGCGTTCTGTCGAGGGGTTATGGCCCAACACTTTGAGCTCCCCTTCATAAGACGTAAGGCCAAGAATAGCGTTCAACATCGTGGTTTTACCGGCGCCATTCGCGCCTATAACACCAACGATGCGGCCCAAGGGCATCGTAAAATCAACGCTTTTAAGCGCCCGGAAACCCCCGAATGATTTTGAAAGCCCTACAGCCTCAATAACTGGGGGATTTATCTGTGTATCTGTCATATTTTGTCTCCCCTAATCCGCAAGACCGCTTTTCAGCAGCTCATCAGCATTAAGACCAAGGCGGCGGATCGTTTCCAGCACACGCGGCCATTCTTCATTTATAAAACGGGTGCGTTCAGCTTCCATGAGCTTACTGCGCGCCCCCTCAAGCACGAACATTCCCAGCCCGCGACGTTTCTCGACCAGACCATCCATAACCAGCTCCTGATAGGCTTTTGATGCAGTAATTGGATTAATTTGCATATCCACAGCGACATTTCTAACAGAGGGAAGCGCCTCACCTTCAGCGAGCGCCCCTTCCATTATGGCCGTTACTACCTTGTCCTTCAGTTGCCGATAAATGGGCTGATCATCTGTCCAATCCGGCGTCATGCTTTCACCCTCCCTTACGCTGAAATAGCGAAGCGGGTGTAATCACGCGCAATGCGACCAGCATAAAAATGATCTGCGAAACGTGCCAAACGAGCGCTGTTCTGCATGGCCTTTTTTATTTTTTGGTATGTGCGGGTAACCATCTTATTTCTCCTCACTATCTGCCTCTTTGAAAAAGGCCCCTTTTTCAGGGTTTTTATTTTTAGCGTTGCTGTCATTGCTGTCATTGTCGTTTTAATTGTTTTTGTTGTTTTAATAGCGGGGAAGCCCTTTGTTGGGCTTCCCCAGTTAGTAACGAACCATACGAACGGTCCGAGTATAGTCCTCACTGTATCGGCCCTTATGGGCTCTCTTTATTGTTTATTCTCAGTCTCAGTCTGTCATCACTCGGGCTGGCATTTTTACCACTTCCCGTACCCACTCGATATTTATTCCCCATCGGGGCCTCGCTATCACCATTTGGGCCTTATGGCCTCTTTTGGCTTAGCCCTGCTTTCGATCCTCTTGATGAGGTGCGTTTCGCAGAGCCTTTATCGTGTCGGTGTATTAGTTATGTAGTACACCTGAGCAGCCTTGACAAGATATTCTTAAATAAAAAATCATCAGAATTTTTAACACATTGTTTTAATAGACTTATTTAAGAATAAAACCCGTGCCGTTCAGACCGAGACGTCAGCGATGAGTGTTTCAAAACCCCTAGAAATACCGATTTAATCCGGAGATTCGCTCGGCAATCAACAAACTCGTCTCTCATGCATCAGATAAAACCACCTGTCTATTTTCTATAGCTGGGATAGAGCATAAGACGACTTCACATAAATTCGTTCCTCAACACCGTCAGATATGCTAGATAATATAGTGTATCATTTTAAAACCTTGGGGGCTGAAAAATGTTATTCATCACAGCCGTTAGCTTAAACTTAGCTTTTGCAGTCCAAAATCAGGTGCTTTTAGCGCCGCCGTCATCCATCGCAGCCAGTCCACAAATCACAGCACCAGCGGTATCAAAGCCTCAAACAACCAAACGCTCAAACGGTGATACATCTGCAAAGAAATTTGATGATGAATTTGAAATCACAAGCGATCCTCTAGTCGAAAAACTACGGGGTGCGATGAAAGATGGTTTCCAAGCTTTTCTTGATGGGGATTTTCTCAAGGCAGAAAAGAATTTCACAAAATTAGCGGCAAGTGAAAGTCACTTGGGCCTAAGTCGGCGCCTAGCAGGTGACGAACTTGGGCTTATGTTAGAGCTTTCCATGTCATTGAACGGGGGCGACTCGTTTTCAGGCGAATATTGGAATTCGGACCCAGATGCATCAAAAAGTGCAGGCAATGCCAGAGCGCGCAGCATATATACACAGCTTTCACCCTCTGAATTACAAATTGTAGCTTCAAAGCTTTTCTATCTGACAGCCCTTGCCCAAGCACAGCAGGGCAAATCAAAGAAGGCCGTTAAATCATTCCGAAAAGCACTTGCGCAGAACCGGTGGAATGTAGATGCGCGCATTGAATATGCTCTGCTTGCGCTTAAAGAAGGCAATTTCGACACCGCGCGCAAACAGTTAGCACGCCTTGGACGGATTTTCGATAAAAAGTGTGCTGGTGTGGGCTGCCCGTTTCCCACTGAAAGCAAAGAGCGTTACCTGCAAGTAAGTCTGGCTTTTAAAAATATGCTTAATACGAGTGCTGGCCCAAGCGGAGCTTCGAAATAACGATCATTCTGGCGCTCATCTCTTTTAGATTTTTCACTCGGTTAAAACACCCTTAGTATCGCGCTCTATTCGCGGTATATATTCCATGTTTATACCTCCTCAGCAAACTTCGCTAAATTAGCATTTGATTTCGCAAGCGCTGTGGCGTCTATAACAAAGGATATCTAAGGGGAAAATAGTATGACCATTATCACCGCTTCTGTAGTGCAGGCTGGCACGCCGCTGTTTGACAAAAAACGCACGTTTGAGAAACTTGAAACTCTCACACACGAGGCGGCGAAGGGCGGCGCGCAATTGGTGGTTTTCCCCGAAGCCTATATCGGCGGCTACCCTAAGGGGCTGGATTTTGGCGTCAGGCTCGGCTCGCGCTCAGAAGAAGGCCGCGACATGTTCAAGCGCTATTATGACGCAGCCATCACTGTACCGGGCGCTGACTGTGATGCCGTGGGCGCAATTGCAAAAGCCGCCAATGTCTATCTTGTGGTGGGCGCCGTGGAACAAGGCGGCGGAACACTTTATTGCACCATGCTGTATTTTGCTCCTGACGGCGCTTTCTTAGGGAAACACCGCAAATTAATGCCGACTGCGCTGGAACGTGTTGTTTGGGGTTTTGGGGATGGCTCTACCCTGATTGCGCCCCAAACCGAAATCGGGACGCTTGGCGGAGCTATTTGCTGGGAAAACTTCATGCCGCAAACCCGTCTTGCCATGTACCAGAAGGGTGTTGAATTTTACTGTGCGCCCACCGTGGATGACCGCGATGTTTGGCTGCCGCTGATGCAAACCACAGCGCTTGAAGGCCGGTGCTTTGTACTGTCTGCCACCCAGTTTATGGTGCGCGCTGATGGCCCTGCGGATTATCACCCTATCCAAGGTGACGCTCCAGACACGGTTCTGATACGAGGCGGCAGTTGTATCATCTCACCGTTTGGCGACATACTAGCCGGACCTGTGTACGGCAGTGAGACAATCCTCACCGCAGACTTGGATAAATCCGAAATTATTCGCGGCAAATATGATTTGGACGTGGTTGGGCACTATGCCCGCCCCGATGTGTTTTCACTGAAGGTAAACGAAACGCCCCAAGAGATTGTTCAAACCAGCGAAACCCGTGATAAGAGCTAACTTTCAGCCAAACAGGAGAGCGTGTGAATAATTTTACCGTTGATACTGCCAGCCATGACAAACGCCAGCTGTTTATCGATGCCACTATTCATTCGCTGGCACAGCACGGTTATAAGGCCACCACTGTGCGCCAGATCGCAAAAATCGCAGGTGTCACACCCGGGCTCTTGACCCATTATTTCAGCGGCAAGCAAGTTTTGATCGCCGAGAGCTACCGTTTCCTCGCTAAAAAATTCCTCACGATTTTTGAGGCCCGTATCGAGGGACAGAAAGACCAGCCACTTGCCGCGCTTAAAACCTTTATCACAGCCACCTTTGATGCCGATAATCTTGACCCAAAACTGCTGAAAGTTTGGTTATCTTTTTGGTCACTCACGCTTTCAGAACCGGCGCTCGCCCATATTCATAAAGACAGCCATGCCCACTATGTAGGCGCGGTAGAACGGCTATTGGGGCAAGCTTATGTTGAGGCAGACCGCACCGTGCCCGCTGCAAAGCTACACGGCCAAGCGGTTGGTATCAACGCGCTGTTAGACGGCATGTGGCTGGAATGGTGTCTCAACCCTGCAACCTTTTCGTCCACGGATGGGCTGGACATTGTCTTTGACTTTGTTGAAGCGGCAACCGACCTAAAAGTGCGCTCTTGAAAAGCTGACCCTATGACCCTTCCTAATGGTCGCGCAGAATTTCTTTTGCGGCATTATGGCCGGGTGCGCCGGTAACACCGCCGCCGGGGTGCGTCCCTGCCCCGCACATATAAAGCCCCTGTATCGGCGCGCGGTAATTCCCATGCCCCAATACGGGGCGTGCACTAAACATTTGGTCCAGACTAAGATGACCGTGCATAATATCGCCGCGCGTTAAACCAAATTTACGCTCTAAATCTAAGGGGCTGTGAATTTGCCGTGCAATAACACTGTCCTTAAAGCCTGGCGCATACGCTTCAACACAATCAATTATGAGGTCTGCCGTTGCCTCCCTGTGGGCATCCCAATCCACATCCGGGTCAAACTGCTGGCAAAAAAGGCTGGCCACATGCTGGCCTTCGGGCGCAAGCGTATCATCCAGCGTACTGGGGATCAGCATTTCCACAATCGGTGCCTTGGACCAACCAAACTCTGCTGCGTCCCGGTAGGCCTTATCAAGATAATCCAGCGTTGGGGCAATCACTATACCGCCTGTCAGATGGTCTGCCGTCCCGCGCGGCTGCTGATCAAGGCAAGTAAATTTCGGCAGATCACTCAGCGCCACATTCATGCGGAAGGTGCCGGACCCATTTTTATAATGCTTCATACGGCGGGCGAAATCGGCTGGCATTGCGGCCTCGTCTACCATCTGGTTATAAAGCACACTTGGGTTCACGTTGGCGGCGATAATACGCGCCCTGTGGATAGTCCCGTCTTCCAGTTCAACCCCCACTGCTTTACCGTTTTCCACTAGAACACGTTTGACGGCGGCATCTGTTTCAATCTCAGCGCCCTTGGCTTGTGCAGCCGAAGCCATCGCCTGCGTAATGGCGCCCATGCCGCCCACTGCGTGCCCCCAAACGCCCTTTTTGCCGTTCACTTCGCCGAACGCGTGGTGCATCAACACATAGGCCGTGCCGGGTGTCCGCGTATCCGCATAATTACCAACAACACCGTCAAAAGCAAAAGCGCCTTTCACATAGTCATTTTCAAAATACATGCTGAGAAAATCAGCAACACTTTTGGTAAAAATATCCATCACGATACGTTCGTCTTCAATGGACAGCTTTCTTAACCGGTTTGCAAATCCGGCGGCTTTCAACAGGTCACGAATGCCGCCACCGACGTTGGGCGGTGTTTCCAGCAAAAAACTTCGGATCAGGTCGGCCACCATTTCAATGTCGCGGCCATAGCGTTCCAGCGCCGCCGCATCTGCTTTGGAATAGAGCGCGATTTCGTCATGAAGTGCCTTACTACCTACCGGGAAAGCGAGGAAATTGCCGTCCGTATTCGGCCACAGATTATTCACTTTGCGCTCAAGGATTTTAAGGCCGTGCTTATGCAGGTCCATATCCTTGATCACTTTAGGGTTCAGAAGACTTACAGTGTAAGATGCCACCGAGTTTTTGAACCCCGGGTGAAATTCTTCCGTCACAGCCGCGCCGCCCACAACACCCCGGCGCTCAAGCACGCGCACATTCAGCCCAGCATTTGCGAGATAATAAGCACAGACAAGTCCATTATGACCGCCACCGATAATGATTGCATCTTGGGCCATTTTTGCATCCTCACACATAGCATTTGACAGACGCTTGCTTATTGTACAACTGTATAAGCATGTCAATGCAAAGCTCAGAACCTCAACATGCTGCAATAGCCGAACTTCTGGCCAACTATAAATCAGGCCATGCGCTAGAGCGTGACTTTTATAAAAGCCCTGAAGTTTACGCCGCAGAGCAAACAGCAATATTTCAAAAACACTGGATTTTCGCGGGACACACGTCTCAAATCCCCAATGTTGGGGATTATTTCCTATTTGAATTTGATGTGGAAAGCATCATCATCATACACGCTGAGGACGGAATAAAGGCACATATGAATGTCTGCCGTCACAGAGGGTCACACATTTGTCTCAAAAAACACGGCACCGTAAAAGCTTTGGTATGCCCTTATCATGCATGGACCTATGATTTGGATGGCTCGCTAACGGGGGCACGGCAGATGCCTGCTGACTTTAACAAAAGCGAGAACAGCCTGCATAGTGTGCATGTAGCGCTGGTGGGCGGGCTGATCTTCGTCAGCATGGCCGAAGAACCGCTGTCGCTCGCGCCCATGTATGAAAGCCTCACAGATGTGTTTGATCTGTTCGGCTTCGAAACCATGAAGCTGGCGCACCACCAAAGCTACAGTATCAATGCCAATTGGAAGCTGGCAGTTGAAAACTATCAGGAGTGTTATCACTGCGCGCCGGCGCACCCCGAATTTGCGCAAATTCACGCCATGGCCGCCTCACCGGCTAAATTTCAAGCTAACAAAGAGCGCTATGCCGCAAGCCTCAAGGCGGATAGCACTGAGACAAAAACCAAGCTTAAAGAACTGAACGCCTATTTTGATTTGGCCGAACCGGGCACCGAGGGCTTTCAGTATGGCCGCAACCCCCTTTATGAAGGTGCGTTGACGGGCAGTGTGGATGCCCAGCCCGTGGCACCGCTTCTGGGGCAGCTTACGGGCTATGATGGCGGCGCGTCCGAATTTATGCTGGGGCCACTAAGCTTTTTCCTGATTTATGATGACCATATGCTGGGCTACCGCTTCACCCCCACCGGGCAAGACACCTGTGTGGGTGATCTATACTGGTTTGTGCGCGAGGATGCCGAGGACGGAAAAGATTTCGATAAAACCGCCCTCACATGGCTGTGGGACATAACCATCAAGGCCGACGAGGAAATCATCGTCAATAACCAGAAAGGCGTGAACTCGCATGCCTATAAGCCTGGGCCTCTCTCAAAAATGGAATATTTTGAACAGCATTTCCTCAATTGGTATTTACGGGCGCTGGGCGGCGAATAGGCGTATTTTTAGCCAATTTTCTCCCACTGTTTACAATATAACACATCTTCTGACTTTCTCGTAAGATGTGCGACTTCAATCACCCAAAAACCCGACCAGTATCGGATACGGTCCGGGGTCCAAAAACTCAAGGAAGACTTCACCAAAGGTGAAGATATTTTGTCTACTGGGTCCCGTGTTGTTAACCTGCCTTTGGCAGGGCACGGGACGACGAGTTAGACAAAGTGCTTAAGCCGCCTGCTTCCTAAGCCACAAAACCTGCCACAGGAAGCCAACCACATATGTGATCAGAAACGCTAGGTAAAAGC
>WFTS01000061.1 GCA_015485385.1 Kordiimonadales bacterium
CATCTATGTTGGGGTGATGCTGTATTTGATCGGCACACTGTTGATGCTGCCCGGCCCCTTCACACTAGCCGTCACTGTAGGCACCTTTCTGCTACTACAAAAACTAATCGCCAGCGAAGAAGCCTTTATGACCGAAGCATTTGGTGAAGCGTATTTGGCTTACATGAAACGCGTTAGGCGCTGGGTATAATTTACCAAGCCCCGACGGCCATCACTGCCATCACTGCCATCACTGCCGATGGAGGCCCTCAAATCAAAAGAGAGGGCAAAGCCCTCTCTCTGTTCGGCTTAATCGAGCGTTGGCACACGTGCATCATCCGTGCGACAGCCATAGACAAGGCCTCTGCCCTCAGATGTACGGTTCACAACAAACACTTCCATCTCTTGGGGGCAGCTAATCGTACCGCGCGCGCCTGAAGGCAGCTTTACGGATACAAAATCAGTGTCACTGTTATGGCCACTGCGGTTGATACCGTCATCGGTGACAGTAATAGCGCACGCGCCTAATGTAAGGCAGGCTGCAGATACAAATATAGCGTTGATTGGTCTCATGGTGTCGTCTCCTGTCGGGGTGCAGCAGTATCGCTGCTTATTTTTAATTATGGAGACCTTGTAGCGTTATAGCGGGCTAAAATCAATCACCCAAGGCACGCTTTAAAAACTAACCGCTAGTCCGATACGGGCAAAACGCCTTTGTGCAAGGGTTTCAAAACCTGTTGCGGTGATGGCGGCGATCACTTTTGCATCGAACAGGTTTTCCACATTGGCGGTCAGGCTGATATTATCGCGCAGCTTGTAAGCTGCCGCCAGATTAACCGTGGTGACGGCACCCAGCTTACGTGCGTTCAGATCATCATCAAATTGGGCGGCGGAATAGCGCAGTTCTCCGGTCGCCTTGAAACGACCGTGGTTATCATATGCCAGCGCCAATACAGCGCTGTGGCGCGGGGTCTGCACCGGTTGCTTACCCACCAGTTCGGGCCTTGCCGCAAATTTGGTAATACGCGCATGCGCATAAAGATAGCGCACGCTAACGTTCCAGCCGCCGTGAAGATCAAGCCCGCCTTCAAGCTCCAAGCCATCGGTGATACTGCGGTCGATATTGGCGCGCTGTCTTAGAACACCGCCCGGCGGTACAAAACCGCCTAACGGGAAAAAGCCCGGACCAAAGCCAATGGTGATATTGCCAACCCCGTCCGAGACCCAATTGCGGAATAAAGTTGCGCTCAGGCTAACCGTGTTCAGCGGTGTATAATCAAACCCTATTTCAAGACCATATAGCTTTTCAGGCACCAAATTAGGGTTGGCCTCGGTGATATCATTGACCACCCGAAATGGGCGGAAAAATTCATTCAGTGTTGGCAAGCGCCAGCTTTTGTAGGCCGCGCCGCGCACCGAAATGGCGCCCGAAATATTGCGCTCGAACCCCAAACGGCCTGACCAAATCCAATCACCCCGGTTTGGAATATTATCATCGCGGCGCACACTGCCGTCTGATAAATCAGTCTCTAGGCGTTGGCCTCCAAAGCTGCGCCAGCGGTCCATACGAAGGGTTGCAGAATAGTCAGTTTCACCAAACGTCGCGCCGTATTCGCTGTAAAATCCCACTATCCACTGGTCACCCCCTGCCCTGCGCCCACGCGTAAAGCCTGCGCCCAAGTTTCGGTAACGCTCGTTCACCTCTCCGCTCATGCGGCGCGCATCCATGCCAAGTTCAAATGCACCAAACTGGACACGAGCAAGCATACCAGCCCCCCACGCAGGGACATCAAACTGATCAAGAACCGGGCGTTCGGTGGTGCGGTCATCACGCGCTGAGACAAATACATTGGCAAAATCGCGGGTGCGGTAATAACTGGTTATTTCCCACGCGGCATCACCGCCGTCGCCTGATAAGGTAAGATCAATATCAACGGCTTCGGTCTCATTGGTTGAAAGCGACAGGCCATTGGTGCGCTGTTCTTTGAAATAACGGGCTGATAAGCGAACATTCACGTCACCAACCGCGCTTTCAAGTTTGCCGCCCAGCCGCGTAGTTTCGCTGGCAGCAGGCACATCCACCGGCCCGCGCTGGTCCTTGGACCGCATAAAGGCGCCGTCAGTTTCAAACCGACCAGCAGAAAGCTGTAAGCCGGTATCGCCGACCGCAAAATCCGCGCGCCCAGACAGATTATAGCTGCCCCTAGACCCCAGCCACGCCGTCGCACTGCCAGTACCGGGCCTGATGCGCCGCGAGCGCATATCCAAGGCTCCCGCCAAAGCCTGCGCCCCGTAGGCGCCTGCCCCGCCGCCGCGCATGACATTCATTTCAACAATAGGCCCCGCCTCCAGCGCAGACCAGTAAATCCAGCCGCCAAAGGGATCATTCACAGGCACGCCGTCAAGCGTTACCAAAACCCGTCCCGCTGCATTAGCGCCCACACCGCGCATACTTAGTCCCTGCGTAGTGGGGTGCGACGTATAGCTGTCGGCTCGGCGAAACAGGCCAATGCCGGGGATAGACCTCAACTGGTTATCAAGCCGCATCAAAGGCTGATCGTCCGACGATATGACAGTGACGCTTTGACCCGCATGTGCAGAAACGAGCCGCTTTTCAACAACCGTAATCAGGGCCGTGTCAGCCGTATCACATGCGCCTGTTTCAGGATCAGCAGCACAGTCGGCGTCTGCCTCTTGACCAAAAGCGCTATTTGGGGCGGAGAGTGCGGACGTCGTCAGCAGTAACGCTGCCGCCGGTATTTTCAAAGTGGGTGCGAACATAAGTGGCTATCAATGCTATTTCAGTGTCTGACAGGTGCCCAAAAGACGGCATTTCGTTAGAGTAATCGCTCATTCCGGGTTCAATGGCAACACTGCCGAGCAAAATCATTTCTATGACCCCGCCCTTGTTCCCATTGGCCCGAGCCGAGCCGATCAACTCTGGCTGCATCATCGGCACACCGCCCCCGTCTGCCTGATGGCAGCCGCCGCAATTCGCACGGTAAAGGGCTTGGCCAGCTCCCTCACCTCCCTTTTGGGGGTGATCTTCAGCGCCACTCTCGGAGACAGCAACAAGCACAGCGGCACACATGGCTACCGCTGCGGTTAAAACCAAATTACTTGCCTTCATATGTGATTTTCCATAAGCGCCCACCAGACATCAAACTAGACACATACAACGCGCCGTCTGGGCCTTCGGCAAGGCCCATCGGCCTATGCTTTGCGTCGCGCGGACTTTTGATAACATCTGTCCCGGCAAAGCCATCGGCAAATGTAATCCAATCGCCGATTATCTTGCCTGATGCATCCATCGGCACATAGGCGATACGGTAACCTTGCTGCGGTAGAGGCGCGCGGTTCCAACTGCCGTGAAAGCCGATAAACGCGCCCATTCTATAGCCTTCGGGCAAGGCATCTGTCCTTAAAAACAACAGATCATTTGGCGCCCAGTGACCCGGAAACCCAAGCAGTGGTTTTTGCCCGATGTCAGAAACAGTTTTTCCGTCGCCGCCATATTCGGGCATCACCATGCGTGCGTCTTTTTTGAGGTCAAAATAACTGTATGGCCACCCCAAATTTGCGCCTTGGCTGATCTTATGAAATTCTTCTGATGGCAGTTCGGCGCTTTCTTCTGGTGTGAAATGCTCAGGAAAAAATTCAGCCAACTGATCACGCCCATGAGGGATTGCATAAAGGCTATCTGCGCGCGGGTTCCAGTCCAGTGCCATTGCATTGCGAATCCCTGTTGCATAGCGCACTCCGTCCTCGCGCTGGGTTTGCATAGGTTTGCTTGCATCAAATTTCCAGATGCCGCCAAATTCCTTTAAGATCGGGCAGGGGTTCATGCCCTTCGAGCC
>WFTS01000062.1 GCA_015485385.1 Kordiimonadales bacterium
CGGGATTTTCTGATTCTGGTTTTTGGATATCAGTTCCTTGAAGGCCTGTATTTCCGCTATATCAGCCCCGGTAAAAGCCGTGCCCGAAAATGGGGTGAAACAGGGAGTGATAAAGCCACACCTGCTGTAGCGCCTGAGCATAGCCCTAAAGAAAAACCCGAAGACGCCTCCGCTGAGGAAGCGCCAACGCAAACACCAGAGCAAACACCAGAGCAAACGTCAGAGATTGCATCAAAGAATACGCCAGAGAATACGCCCGGGAAAGACGACTGAACAGGTACAAGAGAGGCTGAATAAGGCGTCGAATATGGGCGCTTGCAGTCTTTGTCTCTTTGCTGCCGGGCGGAATTTCAGCGCTATGTTTGATACAAATCAAACACTGCGCCTTTGGTTCATGACAAGGAAAGACATACCTTAGCAACCAATCCAAGGGCAGGCCTTAAAATGGCGACGATACAGCAAACACCGCACGCCTACACAGGCCCCGCCATACTGGCAGGGGGATACAGAATATTCTTTCTTGGAGGGGCGCTGTGGGCGGTGCTCGCCCTTTTGTTTTGGCTGGTCTATATCACGGGCATAGCTGGTAATTTGGGGGCCAATCAAGACATGCTGGCATGGCATGCGCACGAATTGGTTTATGGTTACGGCGGGGCTGTGGTGGCGGGTTTTGCCCTAACAGCTATCCCCAATTGGACAGGGCGCACGCCGGTGCGCGGCACAGAATTGGGCCTTTTGTTTGCCCTTTGGTTTATTGCTCGTGTGCTGGCTGTGCTTCTACTGTACGGATGGGGGGCAGACCACCCGCGCGCGGTTGCTGAAATTGGGTTTTTCATCCTGTTTGTCTTGCTGGCTGCGCGCGAGATTATCGGCGGCGGCAATTGGAGAAACCTCAAGATTGTTGGTGTTTTCCTATTGCTTGGCGCGGCGGCACTGGTGGCTAATATTCAGCGCCTCGACGGGTTAGTAGAGCTTTCTATTGTGCCGTGGCAAACAGGCCTTAGTGTTTTGCTTTTGCTGATTTGCATCATTGGAGGGCGTATCATTCCAGCCTTCACTGCCAATTGGATGCGCAGTCAAAATATGGTAAATTTGCCCGTGATGTTTGCGCCGTTTGATGGGGTGGCAATAGGCGCTGCGGCGGTCACGCTGACTGCATATTTGCTGGGCGTAGATGGCCTTGCGCTTGTGGTTACAGCGGGTGTGACAGCCTTGTTGCATTTTGTACGGCTTTACCGTTGGCGCGGATGGAAAACACTCTCGTCCCCGATTGTTTTTATCCTGCATGTTTCATATTTTTGGGTGCCAACAGGCTTTCTGCTTCTGGCACTTGCGGCCAGTGGTATCCTAAGCGAAATTGCGGCGATCCATGCTTTTGCCATTGGCGGCGTTGGCAGTACGACCCTTGCCGTTATGACACGCGCATCCCTTGGACACGCTGGATTGCCACTTGCAAATAGCACGCTTCTAAGCAGCATTTACCTGAGTATTAATTTGGCAGCCATCACGCGTATAACCGCTGCCCTATGGCCCCAGCAGTATGAAAATTTTCTAAGCCTTTCGGGGCTGTTGTGGGCCGTGGCCTTCGCGATGTTTCTGGTGAAATTCACCCCGCTTGCCTTGCGCCGCCCTTAAAATTAGGGGGCAATACACAGATATTTATACCTTTCAAAAACACCCTTTCAGTAGGGGGTGACCCCTTGAACGCCACTTCAGCAAAACTCAGTTGGAAAGATTATAGTGGCCCCTCTTGCGTTGGGGACGTTTCATCACGCAAGATCGGCCACAATAGCTGTGCTTTTGCGGTCATGGGTGCCAAATTTTCCACGCCGATACGCTCCGGGTATGTGCGAGTGATTTTCGCCGTACCAAATAATATATCCCAGAAAAATAGCATGTTGCCGTAATTGCCTCTGTAATTGGTTGCGGGGTCACTGGCATATTTTCCGTGGTGCGCTGCGTGGGTGGCCGGGGTTGATAGCGTGCGCTCGACAAGCCACATCAGGGGGGAAAGCCATTTGATTTTATAAAGTTTTTCGTCCCAGCGCACGTTTGAATGCGCGCCGAAAATTACCGCCATTTTCAGCACGATAAAGACCGCGTAAACGGCTCCAAGGCCAAGGTAGATCAAAATACCAGACAGCCAAAGCGACGGCATGAAAGCATAATATAGAATATTGTTCCTATAGACGATACGGATGCTCATATAATCGGCGTTATGGTGCGCCCGGTGCAGACCATAAAGAAATGGGAAACTATGCGACGCTCGGTGCCACCAATATTGGGCCATGTCATCGAAAATGATGAATAAGAGCAGCCCTGCGGCAAAGGGAATATCCGCCAGTGTATCAGCGGCGCTCGGCGCAATAACAGCGGCAAGCTTTGACGACAGAAGCAAAACTGTAGGCTGGGTCAGACCAAGCACAACAATGGTGCTGATCATTTCAACATATTTATCTTCACGGCGTTCATGGTCTTGGCGAAAGAAGCGCGAAGCAAAGACTTCTGCAACGGCAAAGGCGATGAATATTCCAAATATAATCCCGGCGTACGGCATGTTTGGCTCCCTAAATTCCCATAAAGCGTGACATAAGTTAGCAAGTATGGTTGGATAACACTGTAAACAATTATACATTTGATAAGTCTATGAGCTATAATTTCAATTTTGGACTTCCCAGTCTTTACCGTACCTTTAGCCCTGCGCTGCGTGCGAAATTAGATGCGCTCGGCGTGGACAAACACTACAGGGACGGCCAGCTTATGCAGTCACGCGGCGATCTGACACGGGGCTTTTCTATTATTAAATCCGGTGCGGTTTGTTTTGGTAAAATGGATGCCGACGGCAAGCTGATCACAACGGCGGTATATGAGGCAGGTCAATGTTACGGTGAATTCACCCTGTTTGCCGATCTTCCGCGCACCCATGATGGCTATGCCAAGGGTGATGTGACCGTGCGCCATATCTCTAAGCCTAAATTCGACAGCTTAATGATGGCAGAGCCAACGCTAGTGCAACCCATTTTAAAATCACTGACGATGCAATTGCACAGTGTGCTTGAATGGGCAGACGATATTCGGCGGCATCCACTGAAATACCGCTTGGGCAAAAACTTGCTGCAAATGGCGCAGATGGGCTCAGAGCCGATGATCCGCGCAACTCAGTCAGACCTTGCTGATTTGATGGGCGTGACACGGGTTGCGGTTGCAGGGGTGTTGCGTGATTATAAAAAACGGGGTTTTGTTACAACCTCTTACGGTGGCCTCACTTTATGTGATCCTGATGGATTTAAACTCTGGTTAGAGCATTTTAATCAACTGGCCCCGGTTTAGGGTTTCCCATTTATGAGAGGCGCTGCTTTGCATGGTTTAGTTGTATAGCGGCATAGAACCATATAGCGTATTTTAATAGCTATATGGCTTGGGAGGTCGCGATGAAACTGTCTTTACAGTTTATCTTTATTCAGTCTGTCTGTCTTCAGAATGCCCGCATTCAGACTGCCCGCATTCAAACTATCTGCCGGCAAGCTTGTGTTTGCTTTGCTCTGGTCACTCGGCGGGTTAAGGGGTGGGGGCTGCTGCTGCTGATCATAGCGGCAACTGCGCCTGCTCGTGCAGAGACAAGCTCGGTAACTGTCAAGTTTGATGACTACGGCCGAATGATGATCCCGGTAAAACTTCAAGGCGCCAGCCAAGAGCAATATTATCTTTTTGATACAGCCGCACGGCGCAACCTTATTTTAAAAGAAAACAGCCACGGGCCAGCCATCAAACTGTATAAAAAGGGTACTCTGCGACATTTTAGTTCAGAGGGGCTGCTGCGTTTGCCTGCGGCCACGATAGAACAGTGGCAAGTAGGGGGGCGGACTGTGAAACAGTCTATCGCAGGCCTTTATATTGATAGCGGCTATCCATCAGGGATGGTTGGTAACACTGTTTTTCGGGGACGTATTTTGCACTGGAAACCGGGCGGGAATCGGCTGAATGTCTATACCAACTCAGCGCCTCTTGCTCATGCTAGCTGGCATAATATTGGTGGGCGCCCGAACCGTCATTTTAGTATGCTGTTGACAACGAATTACCGTGGGCAGGATATCACTGTGCTGGTTAGTACAGGGACCAGTAAAACGTTGCTGAATGTTGATCTGGCAGACAAAATTTTTCCCCGTGACAAAGTCGAAGCGTCAAAAATACCCGGATTTCAAACGGTTGCTTTTGGTCTTAGTTCGCCGCGAAGGCGATATTCCAAAGTTAAATTGCCTAATTTTAAAATTGGCTGGTGGGACCTTGGTGACATTGAAGTTTTGTCAGCCCATTTTGACACCAAAGAAATCACAGGCCTTATGAATGCTCCGGTGATGATCCTTGGCAGTGATATTTTGATGCAAAATGAAATTGCGTTCGATTTCAGAGACTATCAGCTTTGGGTTAAAGATGAGGGGGCCCGCACAATATCTGATGGCACCACACCGCCGACCCAGTAGGCCAGTTCGGCGGGTTGCTCTATATCGAAAAACACCATATCCGCGCGTTTGCCAACTTCCAAGGTGCCTCGGTCACCCAGCCCCAAAGCTTTGGCAGCGTTGCGAGTGATGCCAGCTAAGGCTTCTTCTGGCGTGAGGTCAAAGAGTGTGCAGCCCATATGTAACATCAACTGTATTGAACTCACGGGGGAACTGCCGGGGTTGCTGTCGGTGGCAAGTGCTATATCAACACCATGTTTGCGCATCAGATCAACCGGGGGCTTTTGGGTTTCGCCAAGAACATAAAAAGCCCCGGGCAATAATACTGCAACGGTTCCTGATTTTGCCATCGCCTGCACGCTGGCCTCGCTGGCATATTCCAAATGGTCGGCGGACAGCGCGCCGTATTTTGCTGCCAAGCCACCGCCCCCTAAATCAGACAATTGGTCGGCGTGTAATTTGATGGCTAGGCCGTGCTTTTTTGCTGCATCAAATACGCGCGATATTTGTTTTGGGGTGAAGGCAATTGTCTCGCAAAAGGCATCAACGGCGGTTGCACATCCTTGTGAAATTGTCTCAGGAATGATGTCACAGCAAATATGTGTGACATAATCGTCTGCACGCCCAGCAAATTCAGGGGGTACAGCGTGGGCTGCAAGCAGGGTTGTTGTCACAGATATGTCGCACATTTGCCCCGCTTTTTTTGCGGCGCGCAGCATTTTCAGCTCGTCATTGAGCGTAAGCCCATAGCCAGACTTGATCTCAGCCGTTGTCACACCGCCCGAAGCCATGTGACAAAGGCGCTTGGCGGCAGCGGTTGCCAGTTCGTCCTCAGAGGCGGTGCGCGTGGCCTTCACGGTGGAAATTATGCCGCCCCCATTTTCGGCTATCTCCTTGTAACTGCTACCCTTTAGGCGCATTTCAAACTCTGCCGCACGGTTTCCGCTATAGACCAAATGGGTGTGGCAATCGATAAAGCCGGGGAAAACCCACTGTCCATGCTTGTTGATGGTTTCGGATGCGGAATGATTTTGCGGCAAATCCGCCATCCGACCCACAAAAGCGAGTCGTCCATCTGTTACGCCAATGACCCCATCTTTAACCGCGCCATAAGCAGGGCCATCCTTGGTCATCGTCGCGATATTTACATGTGTGTAAAGCCTATCAAACACAAGGGTTTTCCCGTTGAATTGCAGATTTAATCTTACTGTATCCGTCATTATGACACCCTAAACTATAGCCTATAGTTGACAGTAAAGGCAACTTGTATAATCCTGTATATACAGGTATGTAAACCGCATAGATACAGCGGAATCTACAGAGAAAAACTAAGAAAAAAGCTGAGAGAAAACTAAGAGAAAAGCAGAAAAACGGTGCAAAAGCTCTATTTTTCAGAAGGCCTGATCGGCCAAGACTGGGCAAAAGATATTTGCCTGACCGTCGCATCTGACGGAATGATAGAGCATGTCAAAACCGGCGCTAACACAGAGGGTGTAAAGGTTTTTGGCCCGCTACTTCCTGCGATGTCCAATGTTCACAGCCATGCATTTCAGCGGGCTTTTGCGGGTTTGGCGGAATATAAGGCGCCGTGTCAAGGGACGGTGAAATCTGATTTCTGGAGCTGGCGCTCGGCCATGTATGGTTTTGCGCAGCATATGACGCCGGCTGTTTTGGAGGCGGTCGCGTCTGCTCTTTACATTGAGATGTTAAAGGCCGGTTACAGTGCGGTGGGGGAGTTTCATTATCTCCATAATAGCCATTTAGATCAGTCGCTTAGTATGTCAGACGCTATTGTGAAGGCGGCTGATACGGCAGGGATTGCGCTTACGCATCTGCCCGTGTTTTACGAGGCCTCTGATTTTGGGGGCAAAGCACCTGAGCCCGAACAAGCGCCCTTCATTCATACCGTGGCTGACTTTAACCGTTTGTTGCAAATCCTCAGCCCACGCCTTCAGGGGCGGCACAGATTGGGGGTGGCTTTTCACTCGTTGCGCGCAGTAAACAGCGCTAGTTTCGGTCCCGTTATAAATATGCTTGACCGTATCAGCCTCAAGGCTCCGATCCATATTCATATCGCCGAACAAACCGCCGAAGTTGATGCCAGCCTCAAACATTTTGGTGAACGACCGGTCAACTGGCTTCTCGATAATCAGCAAATTGATGATCGCTGGTGCCTTATCCATGCAACGCATCTTATTGATTCTGAATGGAAAAATCTAGCCGCTACTGGCGCTACTGTTGGTCTTTGCCCAACAACCGAGGCCAATTTGGGGGACGGTTTGTTCCCGCTGTTGGAATTTCAAAAGGCGGGAGGCCACTGGGCGATTGGCTCGGATAGTCATATTAGCATCGACGCCCGGGAAGAGCTGCGTTTGCTGGAATACGGCCAGCGCCTTGCCCGACAAGAGCGCACGGTTGTTGTGGGCGAAAGCGGCGGCCACACAGGCCTTCACTTGTGGACGCAAGCCGCAAAATATGGTGCGCAGGCGTTGGCGCAGCCGATCGGTGAGATCGCTGTTGGCAAGCGCGCTGATTTGATAGTGCTGGATGCACAAGCGCCGTGTTTCGCTGGGGCGTCTGGGCCACAACTTGTTGATACGCTTGTATTTTCTGGACAACCCAACCCGATCAGCCATGTGATGGTTGCAGGGGAATGGGTGATCCAAAACGGCAAACATAAAGATGAAAGCCCGGTTTTTGACCGTTACCGCGAGACCGTTTCCGCGATAGCCAATGCAGAGAGGGCCCGCTGATGGAACCCCTTTATGAAGTCGTAAAACGCCATGTACTCGGCTCAATTGAAGCGGGTGAATATACCGCTGGCGACAAATTGCCAAGCGAAAGCCAGTTGGTGAAATCCCTTGGCATTTCAAGAATGACCGTCAATCGCGCGCTTCGAGAATTAACCGAACAGGGCCATATTATCCGCCGCGCTGGCATGGGTAGCTTTGTTGCAGGCAGCCGTATGCGCGGCTTTGCTGCGGATATTGTGAGCATCCGCGATGAACTTGCAAGCCGTGGGGAACGTTGGTCTGCTTTGGTTTCTGCACAAGAAAAGCGCCGTGCCCCTCAAGGGGTCGCTCAGGAATTTGGCAGTAATGCTGCGCTTGATCTCTATTATCTGCTGATCCTACACAGTGGCGATAAACGCCCGATCGAACTGGAAGAGCGCTGGGTAAACCCCGTTGCCGCCCCCCATATTTTGGCGCAGGATTTCACGAAAATTACCCCCACAGAATATCTGTTGGCCTCAACACCTTTAAGGCGCGCCGAGCATATCGTGCGCGCGGTTGTACCAAGTTTGAAAGAGGCTTGTCTGTTGGAAATCGCCGAGAATTCCCCCTGTCTTGAGATCACCCGCCGCACTTGGACAGACGATTGTGTCGCCAGTTTTTCACGGCTGCTTTATCCCGGAGACCGCTACGAATTAACCACGAGATTTTCAAATGTTGGCGCCAGTGCCAAGAATTAAACCAATAGTAAATATATAGTAAATATAAAGAGTTAGTATGAAAAACAGACCTGACATTCACGCCCCAACAGGGCCGGAAATAAGCTGCAAAAGCTGGGCGCTAGAGGCCCCAATGCGTATGCTGATGAATAATCTTGACCCTATGGTCGCGGAAAATCCAGAAGAGCTTGTGGTTTACGGCGGCATTGGAAAAGCAGCGCGCAATTGGGAGTGTTTTGATAAAATCATCGCGTCTTTGCAGCATATGGAGGAAGACGAAACGCTTTTGGTGCAGTCGGGTAAACCCGTTGGCGTTTTCCGTACCCACAAAGACGCGCCGCGTGTTTTGATCGCAAATTCCAATCTGGTTCCTCACTGGGCAACATGGGAGCATTTTGGCGAACTAGACCGCAAAGGCCTGATGATGTACGGCCAGATGACAGCGGGGTCTTGGATCTATATCGGCAGCCAAGGCATCGTGCAGGGCACCTATGAGACGTTTGTTGAAATGGGCCGCCAGCATTTTGGCGGTAGCCTTCAGGGCAAGTGGATCCTCACCGCCGGACTTGGCGGAATGGGCGGCGCACAGCCGCTGGCAGCCACAATGGCGGGCGCAAGCTGTATGGCAATCGAATGCCAAGAAAGCCGCATTGATTACCGTCTGAAAACCGGCTATTTGGACCGCCGCGCCGAAACCGTAGAGGACGCGCTTGATATCATCAAAGCCGCGCACCGGGACGGCAAGGCGATCTCGGTTGGGGTGCCCGGCAATGCGGCGGAAATTCTGCCGCAGATGGTCGAAAAAGGGATGCGCCCCGATGCTCTGACAGACCAAACCTCAGCCCATGACCCTATGAACGGATACCTGCCTATTGGGTGGAGTGTGGATAAATGGATGTCCATGCGAGAAAGTGATCCGGCGGCGGTGGCTGCGGCGTCCAAACCTTCGATGGCGGTGCATGTTAGGGCAATGTTAGCGTTTCATAAAATGGGAGTGCCCACAGTAGATTACGGCAATAATATCAGGCAGGTCGCGTTTGATGAAGGCGTTGAAAACGCTTTTGATTTCCCCGGATTTGTCCCGGCTTATATCCGGCCTTTATTTTGCCGGGGCATTGGGCCGTTCCGCTGGGTGGCGCTTTCGGGTGATCCAGAGGACATTTATAAAACCGACCAGAAGGTTAAAGAGCTGATCCCAGACGATAAGCATTTGCATAATTGGCTTGATATGGCGCGCGAGCGTATTCAGTTTCAGGGCTTACCCGCACGCATTTGCTGGGTTGGTTTGGGCGACAGGCACCGGCTGGGGCTTGCCTTTAATGAAATGGTCAAATCAGGAGAGCTTTCTGCCCCCGTAGTGATCGGTCGGGATCATCTGGACAGTGGTTCGGTCGCAAGCCCTAACCGCGAAACCGAAGCCATGCAGGACGGCTCTGATGCCGTATCGGACTGGCCGCTTTTAAATGCCTTGCTAAGCACGGCCTCGGGCGCAACATGGGTTAGCCTGCATCACGGCGGCGGGGTTGGCATGGGCTATAGCCAGCATGCGGGCCTTGTTGTGCTTGCCGACGGCAGCGACGAAGCCGCTGAACGTCTTGGCCGCGTATTATGGAATGATCCCGCAACCGGCGTTATGCGCCATGCAGATGCTGGTTACGAAATCGCAAAAGAATGCGCAGTTGAGAAAGGCCTTAACCTGCCGATGCTTGATACAGCGGGAGGCATAGGATGACACCGAACAGATTAAAACACCGGGTAGGGCAATTTAGCCTGAAAGACCTAAGGACTATTTACGAAAAGCCAACGTGGCTGCAACTGGACCCGCAGGATACGGCGGCAACGCAAGCGGCGCGTAAAACCGTGACCGACCTGATAGAACGCGGCGATACGGCTTACGGCATCAACACCGGTTTTGGCTTAATGGCCAATACGCACATCAAGGCCGAAGATGTGCAGATATTGCAGAAAAACCTTGTGCTTTCACACGCTACGGGAACAGGAAAGCCGCTTAGGGACGGTGTGGTCCGGCTGGTTCTTGCTATGAAGGCCTCAAGCCTTGCGCAGGGCTATTCTGGTGTGCGCCCCAAAGTGATAAAAGCTTTGCTTGCGCTTCTGGAGCACGAACTTTATCCGGTGATCCCGGCGAAAGGGTCAGTGGGGGCCTCGGGTGATTTGGCGCCGCTTGCACATATGTCGGCGGTGCTGCTTGGCTACGGTGAACTACAGCATAAAGGCCAAACTATCAGTGCGGCTGATGCGCTGGCGATCATAGGGCTTGAGCCCATGACGCTCTGTGCCAAAGAGGGGCTGGCACTGCTCAACGGTACACAGGTTTCAACGGCGCTGGCGCTTGCTGGCCTGTTTGAGATTGAAAATACATTCGCGGCAGCCGTGGTGGCAGGCGCTATGTCGGTGGACGCTATGAAAGGCAGTGATGTGCCCTTTGATGCGCGTATCCATGCTGTGCGCCGCCAGCAAGGCCAAATTGATGTCGCCGCCCAGTACCGCCGCTTGCTTGAAGGCAGCGAAATTCGCCACAGTCATGAAGACTGCGAAAAGGTGCAAGACCCCTATAGTCTGCGCTGCCAACCGCAAGTGATGGGTGCGGCGCTGGGCGTGATGCGTCAAGCGGCACAAACCCTGCTGACAGAAGCCAACGCCGTGACCGATAATCCGCTGATTTTCCCTGAAGATGACGATATTCTGTCGGGCGGCAACTTCCATGCTGAACCGGTGGCGATGGCGGCTGATATGCTGGCGTTGGCAGTGGCTGAAATTGGCTCTATATCCGAGCGACGTACGGCGCTGCTGGTGGACCCGAAATTATCAGGCCTGCCCGCATTTTTAGTGAAAGACGGGGGCCTGAACAGTGGCTTTATGATTGCGCAAGTGACCGCTGCGGCGCTGGTGAGTGAAAACAAAATGCTTTCGCACCCGGGCAGCGTGGACAGTATCCCAACCTCGGCGGGGCAAGAAGACCATGTTTCTATGGCAACCTCAGCCGCGCGCAGGCTTTTGGATATGGCTGAAAATGCTGGAGCTGTGGTGGCGATTGAACTGCTTGGCGCGGCGCAAGGCATTGATTTCCACCGGCCCAAAGCCAGCAGTAACGTGCTTGAGCAAATACATGCCTTGGTGCGAGGCCGAGTGGATTTTTACGAAACTGACCGCTTTTTTGCCCCCGACATCGAGGCCGTACGGTCGCTGGTTGCGACGGGTGCTTTGAATATCTATGCTGAGGGGCTGTTGCCGTCTACGCACATGGAGGCCATCTGATTTGCCGGATCAAAAGGATATATTCAGTTTCACCAAGGGCCATATTCCGCTGTTGGTATCGATGCCGCATTCGGGTGAAAAGCTGGGGCCTATTGGGTGCTGTATGACCGATGATGCCAAGCGGTTGGCAGACACGGACTGGCACTTGCCAAAGCTATATGATTTTCTGGGCGGTATGGGGGCGAGCGTTCTGGCAGCCAACTATTCACGCTATGTGATTGACCTGAACCGAGACCCATCAGGCGAAAGCCTTTATCCCGGGCAGAATGTAACCGAGCTGTGCCCCACAACCACGTTTGCCGAGGAACCCATTTATAAAAGGGGGCATAGCCCGAACGCTGACAAGGTGGCGGCTCGGGTGACAACATACTGGCAACCCTACCATGATAAACTAAGCCATGAACTGGACCGGCTGGTGAGCGCGCACGGCTATGCCTTGCTGTGGGATGCACATTCCATTGCCTCGCGTGTACCCCGTTTTTTCAAGGGCCGATTGCCTGACTTTAATCTAGGCACCAATGACGGGAAAAGCTGCGGCGCAGGGATGGGCGAGGCCCTTTTGGAAAGCTTGCACGGACAAGATGCTTATACGGGTGTGCTAAACGGGCGCTTTAGGGGCGGGTATATCACGCGGCAATACGGCAATCCGGCGGGCGGCATTCACGCTGTACAGCTAGAGCTATCGCAAGCCACCTATATGGACGAGGCCTACCCGTTTGATTTTTGTGACGAGAAGGCGGAACAAGTAGCCGGGGTTATTTCAGCCTTGATGCAGGTATTTTGTCAGCAAAAGCAGCCCGTTTGAAGGCGCGCACCCACGGGATGCATATTTTTTCTAAAACACCGTTGACACCCCTTGTCTGCTGCCATAAACACGGCGGCGGAGAGGTGGCTGAGTGGTCGAAAGCGCTCCCCTGCTAAGGGAGTAAGGGTTCACGCCCTTCGAGGGTTCGAATCCCTTCCTCTTCGCCATTACCCTTTTGGGGTAAGTAAGCTGCATAATAAACCCTTGAGACAGTTTCTGTTCTCAAGGGTTTATGCGTTTTAAGCTATTGGCCGCAAACACACATGAGCCCCGTCACCTTTGCTTACCCTTATGCCCTTTTGGCTCTTTTTCTAAATGAATTTCGGCTAAATAATTGGTGCTGTGCACATAATGAAGTGTGCTTGTGGGGCTACCTATATGTGCCCAGACATTGAAGGTGTCATACAAATTCGCTTTGAAAATTAGCCCGTTAATGTGACAGTATTTTATTCACTGGCTTTACAGCTTTGCTATGGCTGGTTTTCTAATGAGATATTCTGGTTTTCTAATAAGATATTTTGGGAAGATGGTATCTTTTGGGAACAGGTGGCTAAAAAGGGGCGATGTTAAAGGGGCGATGTTACAGTGCCTCTAACCCTGCTGAAAAGCAAAAAGGCTGATATGTATTTTACGAATGGGAGACACCATGAACGGCGCTGAATCTTTGTTAACATCCTTAATCGATGCTGGTGTTGAGGTGTGCTTTGCAAACCCTGGCACATCAGAAATGCAGTTGGTTGCTGCCATTGATAAAATCCCGGGTATGCACCCTATATTATGCCTGTTTGAGGGTGTTGTAACGGGTGCTGCCGACGGTTATGGACGTATGGCGGATAAACCCGCTGTCACCCTATTGCATTTGGCTCCGGGCTTTTCAAACGGTATGGCCAACCTTCATAATGCAAAAAGAGCCCATACCCCAATTGTTAATATTATAGGCAACCATGCTACCCATCACCTGCCGCTAGACTCGCCGTTGACGGCCGATGTTCAAGGCTATGCGGCGCTGACCAGTGATTGGGTCAGATCGAACGGGTCGGTTCAATCTTTGGGCTTGGACGGCGTCGAAGCGGTTGCCGCTAGCATGACTGGCCGTTCGGCCAACCTGATTGTTCCGGCTGACCATGCTTGGACAGACGGCGCTGAGCCCGCCAAACCCCTGCCTGTGCCGGCACCTGAAAAAGTTGCAGACGAGACGATCGGAAAAATTGCCGTCGCCCTGCGTAGCGGCGAGGCCTGTTGCCTTTTCTTAGGAGGCAAAGCGCTTCGAATGGAGGGCTTGCTTGCCGCTAAACGCATCGAGGCCGCAACCGGTGCAAAATTAATTTGTGAAACATTCCCAGCCCGTTTGCAGCGCGGTCGGGGTCGCCCTAGTGTGGACCGTCTAGAGTATTTTGGGGAAATGGCGCAAGAGCGCCTTAAGGGGTTCAAACATTTGATTACTGTTGGCGCTAAGCCGCCGGTTTCTTTTTTCGCTTACCCCGGAAAACCGAGCACTTTATGGTCTGAAACCTGTGCAATTCATGAGCTGGCAAACCAGCAGAATGACCAAATTTTAGCCCTTGAAGCCTTGGCAGATTATCTGGGGGCTCCAGAGGTTGCAGTAGACGAAAAACCGCCGGTCCCTTCATTGCCCGATGGCCCTATGACAGCAGACGCCGTTAATGCAGTGGTCGCCCAGATGTTGCCTGAGAACGCGATTGTTTCAGACGAATCGTGCACGTCCATGGTTATGTCCTATGGCTTTTTTGATAATGCAGCCCCTCATGACTGGTTGACGCTTACAGGCGGTGCCATTGGGCAGGGCATGCCTGTGGCTATGGGGGCAGCGGTGGCTTGTCCTGATCGCAAGGTGGTTAATTTACAGGCCGATGGCAGTGCCATGTATACCAATCAGGCGCTGTGGAGCATGGCCAGAGAAAATCTGGATGTATGTGTCGTGATTTACAACAACAGCAGTTATGCCATTTTGAATTATGAGCTGATGCGTGTGGGGGTTGATGAACCCGGCGAGCGCGCTTTGTCCATGCTCGACCTTTCAAAGCCCGATATTCACTGGGCGGATATGGCCGAGGCCATGGGAGTTAAAGCTAGCCGCGTAACCACCACCGACGATTTCAAAGCGCGTTTCAAAGAGGCGATGGCTTCTAAGGGCCCACGGTTGATCGAAGTAATTTTGTAGGATGACATGACTATTTTTGATCTCGATACGAACCTTGCGTCGCTGCTTGGGGATAAAGGATTTATTCAAGGCAATGCTTTGAAAGATCATCCCCTGAGTGCCGTAACGGTCCCTCGCGCCTTGATACGTCCTGCCTCCACGGATGAACTGTCTGAGGCCTTAAAGCTGTGTCACAGAGTTGGTCAGTCTGTGGTGCCGCAAGGTGGGCGTACCGGACTGGCCGCAGGACATCTGGCAAGCGCCGAGCAGATTGTTGTTTCGCTGGAACGCATGAACCAAATTGAAGACCTAGACCAGCGCGCTGGTACTATCACGGTTCAAGCGGGTGTTCCCTTGAGTGTTGTTCAAGAGGCGGCAGAAGCAAAAGACCTGATGTTCCCCCTAGATATGGGCTCACGCGGGACCGCGACCATTGGCGGAAATATTGCCACTAACGCAGGCGGGAACAGGGTGTTGCGGTACGGCATGATGCGCGAGATGGTTCTGGGCCTTGAGGTTGTGCTGGCTGACGGCACCATCCTTACGTCGATGAACACAGTGATTAAAAATAACACTGGCTATGATCTGAAACACTTGTTTATCGGCTCTGAAGGGACCCTGGGTATTGTTACCCGTGCGGTATTGAGGCTGCGACCATTAGCGCGCAGCCAGAATACCGCGCTGGTTGCGGTCAATGATTTTGAGAATGTTATAAAACTCTTGCGCCGTGCCAGCAGTGTTCTGAGCGGGGATTTAAGCTCTTTTGAGGTGATGTGGAACAGCTTTTATGCTCATGTCATCCATCACAGCGACCGCCATACAAAACCGTTAGAAGACAGCTATCCTTATTATATAATTATCGAGGCTTTAGGGAGTGACAGCGCGCATGACGACGCCCGGTTCGAGGCGGCTATGATTGACCTGCTTGAAACAGGGCTGGTGGAAAATGCGGTGCTGGCCAAGTCTGGGGCAGAGCAAAAGGCCATCTGGGAAATCCGGGATGATGTCGAATCGCTGCGGGCTCTAGCGCCATTATTTGCTTTTGATATCAGCTTGCCGCTTAAGCATATGGAAGCTTATGTTAGCGATATTGAGGCGCAACTTAGCGATCAATGGCCGAACTCTCGCACGGTAATTTTCGGACATCTCGGTGACGGAAATCTTCATATTGTGGTAAGTGTGGGCAGTGATACAGCGCAATCCCGCGATGCTGTTGAGGAAATTATTTATGGCGCCTTGCGAGGTCGTGGCGGTGTTATTTCTGCCGAACACGGCATAGGATTAGCCAAAAAAAGGCACTTGGGTGTTAGCCGCAATCCTGAGGAAATTGCTTTGATGCAAACTCTGAAACAGGCTTTGGACCCTTCGGGCATACTTAATCCGGGCAAGGTGATAGACCTGCCGAAATAGCCACCTTGTAAGGGGTTCCTCGATGACCAAGCATATTACTCCGGTAACAACAGAGGATTACAGGCGTCTTGCAGAGAAACGCCTCCCTACCTTTTTGTATGACTATATTACCGGCGGCGCTAATGATGAACATACTCTGGCTGCCAATGTCGCTGATTTTCGCAAGCTCTGCTTAAAGCAAAAAGTTCTGCATGATGTGAAGGACCGGGACACGTCTACTGTGTTGAGCGGTCAGAACGTAAGCATGCCGTTGGCGCTGGCTCCGATTGGGATGGCTGGCATGATGGCCAGACGAGGCGAAGTACAGGGCGCGCGCGCCGCACACAGGGCAGGGGTTCCTTTTACATGTTCCGGGGTTGGCATTTGCGGTGTGGAAGAAATAAAAGCGGCCACGGGCAGCCCGTTTTGGTTTCAGCTTTATATGCTGCGACAGCGCGACGCCGTTGTTTCCATCCTTGAGCGCGCCCAAAAAGCGGGCTGTGAAACACTGATATTTACCGTTGATCTACCAGTGCCGGGCATGCGCCACAGTGACCAGCGAAACGGCATGTATGCCAGTGGGTTGAAAGGCGCTTTGGCAAGAGTTCCACAGATTGCAGCACGACCGCGCTGGTTGCTTGATGTTGGACTGTGCGGCAGGCCCCATAGCTTAGGGAATTTAACAGAAGTCGTTGAAAAAACGGATGATCTAGCGGGATACAAAAGCTTTATTCAGTCCCAATTTGACCCAAGCGTCACCTGGAAAGATATCCGCTGGTTGCGATCACTATGGCCGGGAAAATTGATCATCAAAGGAATATTAGAAGCGGATGATGCCCGTTTGGCCGTTGATGCCGGAGCGGACGGCGTTGTTGTCTCTAATCACGGAGGCCGACAATTGGGCGCTGCTGCATCTAGTATCAGTAAGTTGCCGGGCGTTGTTGAGGCTGTCGGTAAGCAAATTGAAGTTTATTTGGACGGCGGTGTGCGCAGTGGTCTTGATGTGGTTAAGGCTGTTGCCTTGGGCGCAAAAGGTGTGCTGATCGGGCGTCCTTGGGTGTGGGCGGTTGCTGGCAAAAAAGAAGCAGGCCTAACCCAGTTGCTCGGCATTTTTCAGCAAGAAATTTCGGTTGCCATGGCCCTGATGGGGGTCAATAAAATTGCAGACATAAACACGGATATTCTTGACCGTAGGTAGCCTCCAGAAGCCTGTAAGTTAGGCTGCCCTTCAATTTTAGACTATTCAGTTGGAGCATTTTCCGGATTGGAAATGCTCATAACAATGTCATTGGTAGCTCATATTATAGTTTTAGCCATTTTTTTTGCCAATTTGGCAAGGCGAAAGCGGCCTTATGGACAGCTGGGTTATAGTGGCGGCCTTCATAAGAGTTTACAGGCATACTGAGGCTTTCACCGTGACGGCTATAGGCGAAAAATCCAAAATCAGCACCGGGATAGAGCGGTATTTTTGTGTGATACATTTCCACATGTGGCAATAGCCGGTCGCGCAGCATGATGCTGACCAAATTTTCACCGTCGCCGCTTTCTTCTTGAAGGAAATGCCCGCCTTCAGTGGAAAGAAAAATGCTATCTGAATCGATTATAACTCCAGTGTCTGATACCAGATCAACCAGCTGTTCGCAGAAGCCTTTGGTAAACAGCCCTGCCGAGGGGCCAACGGGCTCGGTAAGGTCAAGCAATATGAG
>WFTS01000063.1 GCA_015485385.1 Kordiimonadales bacterium
AAAATCTTAACCATAATCTTCGTGATATTATCCTAGACCATCTAGCCATAACCTTGAACATACCCGCTGCTAAAATTGGTGTTGATCAGGCTTTTGCCGACCTTGGTATGGATTCAATTCTGGGTGCTGATTGGGTGCGCCGATTGCGAAACAGCTTGAATATTGAACTGAATCAAACTGAGTTATACGATTTTGCAAATGTGGCTCAGCTTGAAAAACATCTTGCTGAAACCTACCCCAATATTTTGACCGAGTTGGAAGAAAATGTCACCCACAAGGCGCAAGAGGCAGGCCAGACAGTTCGTCAAAATCACACCTCCATAGAAAACCACTCGATCACTGTTAAGCGTGGCACCACTGATCGAGAACCTGTGGCCATTGTTGGGATGAGCGGAAAATTTGCAGGCTCTGAAACGATTGAGGATTTGTGGGCGCATCTCATTGCGGGGGACGACCTGGTAGAACCTGTCTCCCGGTTTGATCTGTCTGAATATTATGCGGATGCAGAGGCTGGCAGCTATGGTGATCATGGCAGCTTCCTAAAAGGGGTTGACCAATTTGACCCTGTCTTTTTTGGCATATCGGGTTTGGAAGCAACTTATATGGACCCCCAGCAAAGGCTGTTTCTGCAGGAATGCTGGAAAACTTTAGAGCACGCAGGCCACGGCGGAGACGATATGATTGGCCGGCGCTGCGGTGTGTTTGTTGGCTGTAGCCACGGCGATTATCAGCAATTATTTACGGGGGAACCTCCCGGTCAGGCTTTCTGGGGAAACACCAGTTCGCTAATCCCTGCGCGTATATCTTATTGCCTTGACCTGAAGGGCCCGGCTGTGGCGGTGGATACTGCTTGCTCTAGCTCGTTGGTTGCGGTTCATATGGCGTGTCAAAGCTTGTGGAGTGGGGAATCGGAAATGGCTTTGGCGGGCGGTGTGTTTGTTCAGTCCGGGACGCGCTTTTTCCGATCTGCTAATCAGGCAAAGATGTTGTCTCCTAGTGGCCGGTGTGCAGCCTTCGGGGCAGGTGCTGACGGCATTGTGCCGGGCGAAGCCGTTGCAGCATTATTGCTTCGACCGCTTTCACAAGCGCTTGCAGACGGCGATACCATCCATAGCGTGATCCTAGGTAGCGGTATTAATCAAGATGGGGCAACCAACGGCATTACAGCCCCTAGCGCACAATCACAGGAAAACATGATCCGACAGGTTCAATCTGATTTTGGTGTTGATGCGGATACGATTGGAATGATTGAGGCGCATGGGACAGGTACTCCGCTGGGGGATCCGATTGAATATACCGCATTAAGCCGTGTCTTTGGGCCTGTAAAGGATGATGGGGCGTCAATATTTTTAGGGTCGATAAAATCCAATATTGGTCACGCGACAACCGCAGCGGGGATCAGCGGCTTGATGCGGGCGATCTTGAGTTTGAAACATAAAAAAGTGCCGCCTTCGTTACACGCAAAGGTTAAAAATCCGGCCATTCCAATTGATAAAGGCCCCTTTGTGATAAACAGTGATGTTATGCCTTGGAGGACGGAAGATGGACAGCCGCGCCGTGTTGGCATCAACGCGTTTGGATTTAGTGGCACCAATGCTCATGTGATATTAGAGGAAGCTCCTGAGCACATAGAATACAACAACGCAGCCCCAGCTTATTTATTTGTTTTATCAGCAAGAAATGAGGAGCAATTGCGCGCTCAGGCTGAGAGGATGCTGGGCCACCTTGAAGCAGACAGCTTCGGGCGTTTGGGCCAAACCGCACAAGATATTGCCTTTACTCTGATGATGGGGCGCCGGCATTTTCACCACCGTTTGACTGTGGTGGCGTCTAGTGTCGATGATTTCGCTGAAAAATTACATGCATGGCTGGCAGGAAAAGATCAACCGGGCGTAACCTCGAATGAAGTTGATCTTAAAGAATACCGTGAGGATAAGTCTGCGATAGATCATGCTGATGCCTTGCTAGACAGTGTGTCTAAGGGGCAGCTTCCAGATTATGCCCAATATTGCGAGATGCTAGAGCTGGTAGCAAACCTTTATGTCAAAGGGCATAAAGTGCTTTTTGAAAAACTGTTTTCAACCAATTGCAAGCGTGTGCCATTACCGACATACCCCTTTTCTAACAAAAGCTTTTGGGTGGGGGATGCTCTGACAAAACCTACGGTTCAGTCACAACATGCAGCGCCTATCAGTACAGAGCCAAGACCTGCGGTTGATGCGATAAGAACAGCGCCCACGGCTGGAAAAGATCGTGTGAATGGAGGCGTTCGCCTTGCCTGTGCAGCGGCTTTTGCTCCGGCGGCGCTGGACAATGTGTCGTCGTCCCCGCAAGTGGCCTCTAAAATCAAGCTGCGCCCATTAGCAAGCATTGGCACAGGCCATATGGATGAAGCCGTATGTGCTACTGTATCAGAGCAGACCCAAGGCGCTGTGCGTATTCTCCGGCTGGACGCGCCTTTTCAGCACTCAGCCAATGCGCTGTGCAAGGCATTGGCATTGGCTGAACAGGACGAGCAGGTGAATGCTGTGCTGATCCTCGGCGGTGAAAACTGGAGTGGCTGTGCCCCGGATATGCTTGAAACGGACACCCTTATGGCGGCATGGCAGTGCGCTTTGCCCGTGGTGGCAGCGGTGGACGTATCTGCATCGGGCGGCGGGGTTGCTATGGCTCTGCTGGCCGATTTTGTTATTCTTGGAGACGACGTCCTGCTTGGGTGCGGTGCTGCGATCAATGAGAGCAATGAAGATAAGTATCTACGCCGCTTTGCGTCTGATGTTGTACAAAAGTTGCAGCAGTTGGGGCAGTCTGTGTCTGTCAACGATCTAACCGCACAGGGCAGTTGCCTTCAGGTTGCTGCTGTTGGGCAAGTGGAAATACTGGCAACGGAATTGGCTACTGATCTAGCCGCGGCCCCGCGCATATCCGTTAGGGTTCTCAAGCAACATATGCGCAGTGCTTTGCCTGCCTTTGCGTATGAAGAAACATATCAGAATGTGACGCAATTATCAGAATTGGTAAAGGCTGCTGGCTCTAAGAAAGGCGCAAGCCGCGAAACACCTATTTTGCTGAAGACAAATGTCGTGACAGTGTCGCACATGGATAATGGTGTGTTGCTGTTGCAATTGGTTGAAAAAGAAGCTTGCAACAGCTTCACACCCGCATTGATGGATGGTTTGGACGAAGCCTTTAGCGTGATTGCGGCTTTGGACGATGCCAAAGTGGTCGTTATGACCGGGTATGACAGCTATTTCGCGTGTGGCGGCACAGCTGACGGATTATCGAAACTGCAAGCGGGCGCTACACGGTTCACGGATCGTCAAATATATAATTTGCCGATAACATGTGACCTGCCTGTTATTGCGGCCATGCAAGGCCATGCTATCGGTGCAGGCTGGTCTCTTGGTATGTTCTGTGATGCTACGCTGTTTGCTGCAGAGAGGATCTATCACAGCAATTACATGTGGTATGGATTTACGCCCGGCGCGGGTGCGACCCTTATTTTCCCCTACAAATTTGGGGATGATTTGGGACGGGAAATACTCTTTAGCGCAAAAGAATACCGGGGGGCTGATCTTGCCAAACGGGCACCAAGATTACAGGTGTTGCCAGCCAAGCAGGTGCTAAGGGAAGCACTTGCTATGGCTCATGCGCTTGCCACATATTCACGCGAGGATTTGGTGGCGGCCAAAGCAGCGCAAGCCAAGCCGGTTCTTTCGCGATTAAAGCATGTTCTTAGCCAAGAATTGGCGATGCATGAGAAAACGTTCATTGGCAACAAGCGGGTGCAAGCACGCATTGCAGAAAAATTCAGGGTTGCTTCGGATGACGTTTCGGGCGGGGCTATCAATGGGGATGCGCCTGTTGGCGCTACGGTATCCTCCGACCGTGAAACTGCTGCCAACACACTTGATTTGCGTACTCAGATCGTAGCAACTCTGGCTGAAGAATTGATGGTTTCCCCTGATGAAATCCGGGATGACATGAGCTTTCTAGATTTGGGTCTGGATAGCATTCTGGCCGTTACTTGGGTTCGGCGCCTTAACGATGTGTTTGGTACGGACTTTGGCGCAACGCTGGTTTATTCACATCCAACGGTGGGGGCGATCGTTGCGCATATAACGGCGCAAAATCCGGATGCGACCCCGTTAGGTGCAGTATCGGGGGCTGCAGTGCCGTCGGTTGCAGTGCCGTCGGTTGCAGTGTCTGGGGCTCCCATTATGGTCGGCACCCTAGCTCAGCAAAAAGATATGTCTATCAGCGCGGCAGACGGCTCAAAGACAGAGGCTGCGAATAAGCCTAAGCCACCTGAAATACGAGAGCAGATCGTCGCTACTTTGGCAGAAGAGCTTATGATCTCTGCGGATGAGATCCGGGACGATATGAACTTCCTTGATTTGGGTCTGGATAGTATTCTGGCTGTTACTTGGGTTCGGCGCCTTAACCGTGTGTTTAATATTGAACTGCCCGCTACCGCCGTTTATGCCCAGCCAAATGTTGGTATGATGGTGGCTAATATTGTGGGTTTGTTACCACAGAAACAGGCAGAGCAAGCAGCCACCGGTTCGCAGCCCGTCGCCAGAGCGAATACCCCGCCAACCTCAGGTCTGGCCTCAAACCTAAGCACAGACAGAGCCTCAGCTCCAGTCTCAGCCTCAGCTCCAACTCCAGCCCTAGCCCCAGCCCCAGCGTCCGTTGCGGCTATAAAGACTGAGGTGGTTGCAAAAGAAAATATAACGCCTCCGCCCACAGCCATGAAGCAGGCCGCATTTGCACCTGATGCAGTGGCGATTATCGGGGCGTCTGGCAGTTTCCCAAAGGCGGATGATCTTGACGCATTTTGGTCCAATATCAGCGCAGGATTAGACTGTATAGAAGAGGTGCCAGAAGATCGCTGGGATGTGAAACGGTTTTATAATCCTGATCAGCAAAACCCAGGAACATCTTACTGTAAATGGATGGGGCGTATCAACAATGTGGATCAGTTCGATCCTGCCTTTTTCAACATTACGCCGAGAGAAGCCGAGCTGATGGACCCTCAACAGCGGCTGTTTTTGCAGCATGCCTGGCACGCGATAGAAAATGCAGCGATTGATCCTCTTTCGCTCGCAGGGGAGAAGTGCGGGGTTTATGCAGCCTCTGGAGCCAGTGGCTACAGCGATCTAATTTCAGAACGAAACGCCTATAGCCTTTCTGGTAATTCGGGATCAATTTTGGCCGCGAGAATTTCGTATTTCTTGGATTTGCGTGGCCCCAGCCTTTCGATTGATACGGCTTGCTCTAGCTCGCTGGTGGCTATTGCTGAAGCTTGCGATAATCTGCGCCTCAATCGGTGCGATATGGCCTTGGCTGGTGGTGTCAGCGTGATGATTGGCCCTGAAATGTTTATTGATACCAGTAAGGTCGGCATGCTTTCGAAAACAGGGCGCTGTTATGCGTTTGATCAACGTGCCAATGGGTTTGTTCCCGGTGAAGGCATCGGCATTGTTGTCATGAAGCGGCTAGAAGACGCCTTGCGCGATGGAGATCCAATTCGGGCCGTAATCCGTGGCTGGGGTGTTAATCAGGATGGGCGCACAAATGGCATTACTGCACCCAATCCACAGGCTCAAACAAGTTTGATGAAGGATGTTTATCAGCGCTTTGATATAGACCCTGCGACGATTGATATGGTGGAATGTCACGGAACTGGCACTCCGCTTGGGGATCCTATTGAAATCGAGGGTCTGACGGACGCCTTCAAGGGTGTGGAGCGCAGCCATAATCCTTGCGCGCTGGGGTCTGTGAAAACTAATGTTGGGCATTTGTTGGCTGCAGCGGGTGTGGCGGGTGTTTTAAAATCAGTGTTGGCACTTGAGCAGAAACAAAAACCGCCGACAATACAATTTGAAAATTGTAATGCGCATATCTCATTTGAGGAAACACCGTTTGCCGTCAATACGGCACTACAAGAATGGCCTGCTCCAAAAGACCATGCCCGCCGAGTGGCCGTTAGCGCCTTCGGTTTTAGCGGTACAAATGCGCATTTGATATTGGAAGAACCAACAGTTCCTGCAGTCACAGAACACTCTGGAGGGCCATGGTTATTTACGTTGTCAGCAAAAAATGCAGAACGGCTATTGGCTTATGCGGCACGCATGGAAGCCTTCATTTTAAATCAAACCGAGGTTGATTTGGCGGCGCTTGCTTATAGTTTGCAAACAGGGCGCTGTGATTTTGCCTACCGTCTAGCGTTTGTCTATTCAAGCCGTGAAGACTTGCTGCAAGGCCTAAAGGCAGTTCGGTTGGCAGAAGAAAAAACCGGCATTTATATCTCCAGTGGTCGCTCTGAAAGCGTATCTCCTTTTGATGGGGACGAAGATATGGCGGCCATGACTAAGCGGTGGTTGAAATCTGGCCAGCAAGCCAAATTAAACAATCTGGCGAAGATATGGGTTGCCGGTATGGATGTTGATTGGAAAACAGCCCCTGCAGTCAAGCGTATTGCGGTGCCGGGGTATCCATTTGCACAAGGCCGCTACTGGGTGGCTGCGAATAACAAGGAGCAGCTGGATATGGCAGAAAAAGCCGGTCAGCAACATCAATCTGCCCAGCCTGCCCAGCCTGCCCCGTCCTCAACACAGCCCACACAGCCCACACAGTTCACACAATCTGCACAGTCAGCACAACAGTTTACACAGCCTATACAGTCAGAGAAGTCGGCGCTTAGGCAGCCCTCACCCTCACAGCAGGATCATGCAGGAATGCTTGATGACGCTGTCCGAGTGCCGGTTTTTTTAAATGGGTACGCATCTTCGGTCTCTCAAGCCAGTGAAGATGCGAAGGCTTATTTGCCAGGCTTGCTGTTGTCTGAATTGGCGCGAGAAGCTTTGGAACACGTCAGCGATCGCCCCGTGCACGGCTTAAAACATATGTTGTGGGGTGCGCCCATTTCGCTTGATCATGTTAGCCAAGGGCTGGACATTTTAATTTCAAATGATGCGGAAGGCCAATTTTACCGGGTTCAAGCAACCGGATCAGAGGACGGTGAAGGCGCGCTGTTTCATCTAGCTGAACAAATCACAGATGATGAACATACATCCCGGCCAGAGGATATCAGGCCCGAGACATTTGTATCGGGTAGGGATGCCAGCAACGATTTTGCGACCTTTGCACACCCTGACAGCGCGGAAAACCAGAGCATTAAGATCCAGAAGATATTTATGGACGAGGATACTCTCACAGCGCATTTAGCGCGTGTTGCCGGGCCGGAGGGTCGGGCGACAAATGGCGTGTTTGATGTGAATTATCTTTCCGTAGTGGGACTTATGGTGGCCTTTAGGCAAAGCGCGTCAAACGGTGAAGGTGTGAAAATCGAGCCCGCGCTGTTACCGTCTGCTCTTGAAAGCATGGTGAGTTACGGCGCGCTGGAAGATACATCATGGCTGCGGATTTGGTCGCATCAAGGGGAAGGTAATACCCCGCAGGCAACAGCGGTCTTTTACGGTGAAGACGGAACAGTGCGTCTTGTTTTGAACAATTTATATTTGGTCCCGGAAGGGAAAAATCATCCAATTCAGTTGAATGGATAAAGTGAAGTGATGATGGAACAAACGAAAAAAATTGCGATCATCGGCGGTGGCCCTACAGGTATTGGGGTTGGCCGCGAATTAGCGGATGCGGGTTTTGATTTTGACATTTATGAAGCGGAATCTGATTTTGGCGGGGTGTGGAATGCAGGCGCAGCCTGTGGCCGGGCTTACCGTTCGCTTCACCTTATTTCGCCTAAGTTTAATACGCAGGTTCCTGATTTTCCTATGCCCGACGATTATCCGGATTACCCAAATCATAAGCAAATGTTGGCATATATCCGATCTTTTGCGCGGGAATTTGGGCTGTATGAACGGGCGCACTTTAACGCCCCGATCGACCGTCTAGAACCAGAAGGAGCTCAGTGGCTGCTGGAGACAAAATCCGGCCAACAGGCGCACTATGATCTTGTGATCATAGCCACAGGTTTGCAGCGCGTGCCGTTATATGCGGACTACCCCGGCGAATTCTCCGGCGAGACATTGCATGCTCGAGATTATAAGACTTCGCAGCAACTATTAGACAAACGCGTATTGGTGATCGGCGGGGGCAATTCTGGCTGTGATTTTGCTGTTGATGCGGTGCATACAGCCGCCGCTGTGTATCACAGCACCCGACGCGGATACTATTTTCAACCAAAGTTCATCGACGGCAAGCCAACACCCCAGTGGATGATGGAGCTTGGCAGCAAATTTAAAACCAAAGAAGAAACCCTAGCATACATTCAGGAAGTTTTCCGCATGTCTGGTTTTGACGGCGAGGATTATGGTCTTCCACGTCCAGATTATCCGCTGGACGGCGCGCACCCGGTGATGAATTCGCAAATTCTGTATCATATTGGCCATCAGGATGTGATCCCCAAGGGAGACATTAAATCCATGGACGGCAAAACAGTATATTTCCTTGATGATACACAAGTTGAGGTCGATGTTATTTTGCACGCAACAGGCTATAAACGGGACTTTCCATTTTTGGATCGTAGCCATCTGGAATGGAACAAAGATATCCCGGATTTATTTCTGCACGCAGTCCCCCGCAACCACGATAACCTTTTGTTCATGGGCTATATCAACACGGCGGCCGGGCTGGGTGATGGGTTGAAAACGCAAGGCTTGTTTGTACGCAATTATGCAAAAGCTCTGTTTGAAAATCTTCCGGGTCTGCACACGTTTCTTGAAGCCAAAAAAACAGACCAGCCTGATTTAGGACAAACTTACTATATCGATTCTTATCGGCATCAATGGGAAGCCGACCTGTGGAAATTATTAGGGCATTCCCGGCGCTATCGGGAAATGTTGGTGTCGGGATAAAATGGCTTCAACGGATACATATACGCTTAAGGCCCGCATGGCTGCTCAGTTAGAAGCTGAGTTGCTAGAGCGTGCGAAAAAGCGCTGTAAAGAGAATGCTAGCATGGCAGCCTTAAAGGCTGCTCGTGCACCTGATCCACACTCCACTGCGCCCAAGCAACAGACACCTCCAGAACAAGATGACGAGGCGCAGCAACCCGATGAGGCACAGCAATCAGGCGAAACAAGGCGTTTGGCCTCAGATGTGGCGCGGCTTGCTGGTGAGGCTTTGCATATTCCTGAAGATCAATTAGACCCAACAGAAAATTTGGCGAATTTTGGCGTGGATTCCATCGCCATTACCGAAGTGATGTTACGCATATCGCGCTTTTTTGGCATATCGGTGGCACCAACAACTTTCTTTGAAGCCAAACATCTGGACGATCTAAGCGCTATTTTGCAAAGCCGTTACGGCAAAGCCATTACGGCATTTTATGACAAGCAAGCCGAAACTCATGAGACCACATCTGATGTGCCAAAACCGCAAGCCTGGACGCCACCAAAGGCATGGTTGAAACGTCATCAGGCTGCCCAGTTTGCACCAAAGACAGCCCCCAAACTTGCACGCCCACTTGCGAGGTCAAAGGCGGCTTTAAAGACAGCCGCTAAACCCCAGCCACACCCACCACAGCGTCCCGTGCCCCATGCGCAATCTGGGTTTGATACGCAGTCTAGGCCAAACGCTTCTGCTGGGGATAAGCCTGCGCTGCACAAAAGCAACCCAGAAGAACCGATCGCGGTTATCTCTATGGAAGGAACGTTCCCCGACAGTGCAAATATTGAAGCCTTAGCGGTTCATTTGCAAAATGGGGATGACTGTATTGAGGAAGTACCTGCTGACCGCTGGGATTGGCGAAGCGTGGACGGGGATCCCAAGAAGGGGCCTTATACCCGCGTCAAATATGGTGGCTTTGTGCCCGAACACGATATGTTTGATGCCGCTTTTTTTAATATATCTCCGCGAGAAGCTGAATTGATCGATCCACAGCACAGATTGTTTATGACAACTGTGTGGAAGCTGATTGAAAAAGCCGGCTATGCTTCAAGGTCTCTCTCGGGGAAAAAAGTTAGTATTTTCCTCGGCATCAATCTTTTGGATCATGTTGATGCTGTGAACCGTGCGGGCATTATGGATGCAAGGCAGATGACGGGGCTTGGGCATGCCTTCTGCCCCAACAGGCTTTCTTATCTGTTAGATATTCATGGCCCTAGCCAGGTTGTCGATACCGCGTGTTCCAGTTCGCTGGTGGCGATCCACCGGGCAGTGATGAGCATCCGCCATGAAGGCTGCGAAATGGCAATAGCTGGCGGCGCAAATTTAATGCTTTCTGCCAATCAACATATATTATTCTCCAAAACAGGGATGTTAGCGCCTGATGGCCGCTCAAAAACATTTTCTCAACAGGCTGATGGGTATGGTCGTGCTGATGGTGTTGGCGCGCTCTTTCTTAAACCGCTGAGGGCGGCTGAACGTGATGGGGATCAGATACTGGGCGTAATCATCGGGTCAGCAGAACAGCATAGTGGACAAGGCAGTTCGTTAACTGCTCCTAATTCTGCAGCTCAAGCCAGAATGATTATAGAAGCGCACCGGCGCGCAGCAATTGATCCTCGCAGCATTGGATATGTGGAATGTCACGGTACAGGCACCCCGCTTGGCGATCCTGCCGAGGTCGAGGGTTTGAAGCTTTCTTTTGCACAGCGCTATGAAGATTTAGGGCTTGATCTACCGGCCACACCGCATGTGGGCTTGGGGACGGTGAAATCCAATATTGGGCATACCGAAACAGCGGCGGGTGTTGCAGGTGTTATTAAAACACTTTTATCCATGCAGCAGCGCACGCTGTTTAAAACGCTTCATTGCGAGGATGTAAATCCACTGCTGGAGTTGGACCAAACGCCATTTTATCTACTGCAAGAAGCGAGCAATTGGGACGCGCCAATTATTGACGGCAAAGAGATGGTGCGCCGTGCCTGTATTAGTTCCTTTGGCGCAGGTGGCGGCAACGCCCATATTGTGCTGGAAGAATACCGTCCACCAGTGCCCGAGCAGTGCAGAGACAGAGTTGTCACCCGACCTGTAGTGATCCCGCTGTCAGCCAAAAGTGCAAATGCCCTTGCAAATATGGTTACGAACTTGCGGGCTTTTGTCGTCGATGTTCCGCTTGATGATTTGGCCTATACGCTTCAGGTTGGGCGGGATGCAATGCGATACCGAATCGCGTTTATTGCTTCATCTAGCGATGACCTGCTTGCCCAGATTGATGCTTTCATTGGCGGGCAAGGCAATTCAGACAATAGCGGATTTGCCGAAGGTGTTGCAGCGCGCGGCAGCAAGGTTACGGTTGACCCTATAGGACAAGACCCGGTTGAGCTTGCCCGCAAATGGGCTGACGGCGCGGAAGTAAACTGGATCAGACTATACCCTGAAACCGGCAATCGCCGTATTCAATTGCCAACGTATCCGTTTGAGGCCAAAAAGTTTTCACTACCAGATCCCGTGCCAACAAAGCGTGCACCAGTTGAGGATGCCGTATCCTTACAGACGATGTTGTCGCCAGAACCAGCGGGCGAGAATTGCTTTGACTTAATCCTGTCAGGTAATGAGTTTTTCCTTAAAGATCATCAGGTGATGGGGAAACCTGTTCTTCCCGGCGTTGCCTATTTGGAAATGGTGCGAGCGGCAGCAGCACAGGTGTTGGACGATATAATCCAGCTTAGCAATGTGGTTTGGTTAAAGCCTCTTGTTGTTGAAAAACCGACAACCCTAAGCATTGAATTGAGCCAATTGGATGAGGGTGCACTTCAGGCACGGATTTATCACCTAACGGAAGCTGGTACGCGCACTGAACATGCTCAGGTTAAAGTAACGACCACGCAAGCCGCTGTAACGCCCGTGGTCGAGATTGCGTCCATTAAGGCTACCCATAGGCAACATCATGATGCTAGCCAGATCTATTCTATGTTTTCTAAAATGGGGCTTGAGTATGGGCCGGGACACCGGGCTGTTTCAAATATTTCCATAGGGACGGCCAAGGCGGGTGGACGGCAGGTTTTGGGCAGGCTTAATTTGCCGACAACAGTCCCGCAAACCCCAGACAGTTTCGGCTTACACCCCAGTTTGATGGACGGTGCTTTTCAGGCTGTAGCAGGTATGGTTTTGCAAGCAGATGGTTCTGCTCCGCAAGAAACAGCCCTGCCTTTTGCGCTTGATCGCTTGGTGCAGTTTGGCCCGTGGGAACCCAATATGTGGGTTTATATTCAAACTGCCAGCACCGAACGGCCCGGTAGCCAAATTCAAAAAACTGACATTGATTTGATCGGGGATGACGGAACCGTTCGGGTCCGTATAGAAGGTTTTACCGCCCGAAAAACTCTGAACAAACAGGCGCCGCAGACGGGAACACACTTGTTTGTACCTGTGTGGGAAATGCTTGATGAAAGTGCGCTTGCACCAAAAGAATTTACAGAGCGCCATCTATATTTAGCAGATGAATATTTTACGGATCCGCGTTGGAAGACTGCCCGTGAGGGGTGGAATATTCGCTCGCTTGGGCCGTGTTCGCCTACCTCTTTGACGCAAACATCAGACTGTTTGGCGCAGACATATGAACACTTAGCAGCCGAACTTTTAGCTGGCCTGCAAGATTTAACAAAAGCCACACGGCTATTGCCAACCCTGTTACAAATTCTGGTGCCAGACGATATCGAAAGCGAGCCTTTAACGGGGCTTGTAGGGATGATCCGTTCAGCGTCAAAGGAATATCCAGCACTGCATGTGCACTTTATAACGGCGAGCCGAAACATGTCGGTTGATCAACTCGCGCTCAATCTTGATCGGGCGATTTCAGCTCCGTCAGGGGCTAGGTTGCGTATCTCAAGCCGGGGTCTTGAACAAACGACATGGGAACACTGTGATGCTTTGCAGGTTAAAGCGCCTTGGGTGTTGCGGGATAAAGCCACATATTTGATAACCGGCGGCAGTGGCGGAATTGCACGGTTGTTAACGCGCTATATTTTGGACGAAACGTCACAAGCCAACGTCATTTTAGCCAGTCGCACGCCGCTGGATTTGGCAAACATGCCGTGGCTTAGCCATGATGAACAGGCGCGTGTTCGGCATGTAGCCGTTGATGTTACAGATACGGACAGTGTTTCAAAACTGATAGCACACACCAATCGTGATCCGTTTCAGATACGCGGAATATTCCACGCGGCGGGGGTGCTTGATGACAAGGCTCTATCCGCCAAAAGCGCGACAAGTTTGGGCAAAATATTGGCCCCCAAAGTGGCAGGCGTGGAAAATTTGGATAAGGCGCTTGGAAAGCATCCGCTTGATTTCATGATATTGTTCTCATCTATTTCTTGCGCCCTTGGAAACCCTGGGCAAACAGACTATGCCGCAGCTAATGGGTTTTTAGATGGTTACGCGTTGATGCGAAATGCACGGCGTGAGCGTGGTCTGTGTCACGGGAAAACCGTCTCTATCGCTTGGCCCTTGTGGCAAGACGGTGGCATGCAAATGACCAAGGCTGCCCAAGCGAATATGACCCGTTTAACAGGGTTAACTCTCTTGCAAACGGGCGATGCATTGGCTGCACTACAGGCTATAATGAGCGGTAATGCCCAGCACTGTTTGGTCACATCTGGGAACTTTAACCAAATTCGTCGTTTGGTAAAAAATGAAGATGCGACAGAAGCTGTTTCCTCTAAAAGCACTGCAAAAATCGCTGGAGCGCCCGAGAAAACATCCCAAATAAAGACGGCAGAAAGTTTGCAAGGCCACTTGATGGGCACCTTAAAGCGGATTGTCAGCGAACAGTTGAAAGTTTCCGTGGAAGATTTGGACCCAGATGAGCAGCTTCCAGAATATGGGTTTGATTCTATCGGTTTTGCGCAGCTGGCCAATGCGCTGAATGATTATTTCGCCTTGGAGATTATTCCGACCTTATTCTTTGAGTGCCCAACCCTTAGTGCGTTATCAGACCATTTGATCCATGAACATAAAGACGCCGTCACAGCTGTGCTTGGTGGTGTTTTCAATCAGCCTGCTATTGACGGTAACGTGCAGGTGCAGGACGTGGTTGAGGGCATATTGGGGACTAAGCCGCAGCCGTTTGCCCCCACAGCGCCAACGGCAGCTTATGAGCAGAAAGACGATGCCATTGCTATTGTGGGCATGTCAGGTCAGTTTCCTCAGGCCCCGGATTTAGAAGCCTATTGGCACAATTTATCATCAAATCTGGATGCAATCACGGAAATCCCTGAAGACCGCTGGAATTGGAAAGACTATTGGGGGGACCCTTTAACTCAACCGGGGCGTACAAACATTAAATGGGGCGGTTTCATTGATAATGTTGGCGCGTTTGACCCTGATTTTTTTGGTATTTCCCGGCCTGAGGCACGGTTGATAGATCCACAGCAGCGCCTACTCTTGACCGAAACTTGGCGTCTAATGGAAGATGCAGGATATGCGCCCAGCGCTATATCTGGATCTAATACCGGGGTCTTTATTGGCACGGCAGACTCGGCTTATGGCCGTATAGTGGCCGATGATATTGAGAAGATAGAAGGCTACACTATGGCGGGTTTGGCCCCGTCACTGGGACCAAACCGAATTAGCTATTATTATAATTTGCGCGGCCCCAGTGTGGCGGTTGAAACTGCATGTTCAAGTGCGCTTGTTGCCGTTCACCGGGCTATTGAAGCGATTGAAGCGGGCCGCTGTGACAGTGCGATCGCAGGGGGGATAAATCTTTTGTTATCCCCACATACATATGTTGGTTTTTCTAAAGCAGGTATGTTGTCAACCGAGGGGCGCTGTAAAACCTTTGGTGCCGATGCGAACGGCTATGTTCGCGGTGAAGGTGTGGGGCTTGTTTACCTTAAAAAACTCTCAGCGGCAAAACGGGATGGGGACCGTATTTTAGCCGTTGTCCGTGCCAGCGGTGAAAACCACGGTGGACGCGCCAGTTCTTTAACCGCACCAAACCCCAAAGCGCAGGCTGAGCTGTTGCGGGATGTGTATAGCCGAGCCGGATTTGATCCGCGCACCGTTGGCTATATTGAAGCACACGGTACAGGCACGCCAATGGGAGACCCAATTGAAGTTGAAGCTCTGAAGGCGGCCTTTGATGATCTAAAGGATGCGGCACAAAGCCATTTTGGCGGGGATAGAACACAGGCGCCATGCGGCATCGGTTCGGTTAAATCAAATATTGGGCATTTGGAAATCGCAGCGGGCATCGCGGGTTTGATTAAACTGGTTTTGCAAATTCGCAATGCAACGCTTGTGAAATCTCTGCACTGTGAGGACTTAAATCCATATTTGAAACTGGATGACAGCCCCTTTTATGTGGTGGATAAAAATCAACCTTGGGTGCGGACCGAAGATAAACATGGCCAAAGCTTGCCATACCGTGCAGGCGTTAGCAGTTTTGGTTTTGGAGGCAGCAATGCTCATATTGTAATTGAAGAATATAGAGACGTAGAAAGACCGCCTGCCCACATTCCAGCGCATGACAGCCCTCAGATGATTGTTCTTTCTGCTCGAACAGAAGATCAACTGCGACAATGGGCTGGCCAATTAAAACAGGCACTTGCGCTGGACCAATCTGATCTGGCAAGCATTGCTCATACCCTTCAGGTATCACGCGATGCTATGGAGTATCGTCTTGGTTTCGTATGCGAAACAAAAGAAGGCTTGATCGCCGGGCTGGATGCATACGTGAGAAAAGACGAACATCAAGGCTTGCACACGGGCCAGATAAAAGGGAACCGTGAGGCAATCTCCATTTTGGAGACAGATACCACTTTACGGCACGCGACAGAGCAATTGGTTCAGCAAGGCAGCTTTGATAGCTTGCTTGCCCTGTGGGTGCGCGGGTTCAATGTAAATTGGTCCAACATGTGGGCTGGGAAGGTGCCTTCTAAAGTCACATTGCCAGGGTATCCGTTTGGTAAAAACACCTACTGGGGGGCTCGGGCTTCTACCCTACAAACCGGTGACAAATTTGCACACACTGTCTCAAAGTCTGCCCATAGTGTCACACCTGCATCAAGCACCGACCAAAGACTAGAGAAAGTGGACGCTGCAAACACTTTGGGGGCGGTCCAGCATATTTTAGAAACGCTCGTAAACCTTGCGGCTCAGGTGCTGGAAGTAGAGGCGGCGGCATTAGATGTGGATACTGAATTAGGCGAATTTGGGTTTGATTCAATCGTCATGACCACCTTTGCAGGCCGCGTGAATGAGGCGCTTGGACTTGGACTTTCTCCTGCCGATTTCTTTGAATATTCTACGTTAAGACAGCTATCTGAGCATATCGGCGAAACCGAGACGCATAGCGCGCCTCCAGCAGCTCACGGGCCTCCCTCACCGCCTATGCCTTTTGCGCCTAGCGTCGCTCATGCGTCCGAACATACATCTGCCGATCCAACCGTTTCAGAGCAGGCTTCTGACGTTTCAGAGCAGATTTCTGAGCGCGCCACCATGCCTCAATCCCTTGAGGACGACCCGGTTGTTATTGTTGGGTATAGCTGTAATTTCCCGGGCGCCCCTGATGCCGCCAGCTTTTGGCGTAATCTGGAGACCGGGACGGAAACGATTACGCGCATTCCGCATGACCGCTGGGATTGGCAGACAGTACACGGCGATCCTAAAACAGAGGCGGGCAAAACCAATATCCATTGGGGTGGTTTCTGCGACGGTATATTTGAATTTGACCCGTTATTTTTCAACATATCCCCGCGAGAAGCGCTGCTGATGGACCCTCAACAGCGCTTGCTGATGATGCATGTCTGGAATGCTATTGAAGATGCAGGGCATGCACCAACCGCACTGGCTGGGCAGAAAGTTGGGATTTTTGCTGGAACAGCCGCCAGCGATTACCGCCAAACCATAACAGATGCTGGCGGTAACGAAGGGTATGTAGCGACAGGATCTGTTGCGTCTGTTGGTCCCAACAGAATGAGCTATTTTTTAGATTTTCATGGGCCTAGCGAACCCGTTGAAACGGCGTGTTCCAGTTCTCTGGTGGCATTGCACCGTGCGGTACGCTCCCTTTGTGAAGGGGAATGCGAGATGGCTTTGGCTGGAGGGGTCAATACAATATTGACACCCGATGCCCATGTTAATTTTGCTAAGGCTGGCATGTTATCCCCGGATGGACACTGCAAGACATTTTCCGACAAGGCAAATGGGTATGTGCGCGGTGAAGGTGTTGGGGTGCTGTATCTTAAACGCTTGTCGGCGGCTGAGCGTGACGGTGATCCTATTCGAGCGATTATCAGAGGCAGCGGTGTTAATCATGGTGGCCGGGCAAACTCCTTAACCGCACCTAATACAGTTGCTCAAGCCAGCTTGCTGCGAGATGTTTATGCTTCAGCAGCTATTGATCCATCTCATATCGGCTATATTGAAGCCCATGGGACAGGAACTGACCTTGGTGATCCTGTGGAAATCAACGCCTTGAAATCCGCTTTCACCGCTGCAGCACAGACATCTGGCCAGACAAAGCCACCTGTTTGCGCTATTGGATCCGTTAAAACCAACATTGGCCATTTAGAACTGGCAGCGGGCGTTGCAGGTATTATTAAAGTGCTTCTTCAGTTGCAGCATAAAACACTTGTTCCTTCGCTAAATTGTACGGAGATAAACCCTCATATTAATCTTGAAGGTACGCCGTTTGAAATTATCCGGTCTAAACGCCCATGGACTGCTATTATGGACGAGGGCGGAAACCCCTTACCAAGATTGGCTGGGATCAGTAGCTTTGGTTTTGGCGGCGTAAACGCCCATATTGTTCTGGAAGAATACCAGCCCCGACATACCGATCAAGCACCAAGCCCCAATTTCAATTCACCCGCCATATTTATATTGTCGGCTAAAAACCCAGAGGCATTACGCAAACGCGCACAGGATTTATATGCCGTTCTGGATGCGAACCAAATTGGGGATGTCGATCGGGATAATCTGGCGTATACACTGCAAATTGGCCGTACGGCTATGGCATCGCGCTTGGCTGTGGTTTCGCAGTCGATTGCGGGTTTGCGCAGTCTATTAGAGGTGTTTCTAAAGGGTGGTTCTGACGCTTGTTTATTTGCAAGCGGATCCGCAGGGTTTGCCCCGGACCAGCAGAAGCAGCATGGGCTGCATAATCAGACTGCGATCAGCCTTGCCGCTGCGTGGGTCAGTGGACAATCTGTAGATTGGCCGATGCCCGAGGTAGGGAGGGTGCAAAGGCTGGTATTGCCTCATTATCCGTTTGCACGCGATACCTATAATGCGAGCCAAAAGACTATAGCGACAGCAAGCGAAGCATCGGAACATGCAGCGGCTGGAAATCATGTATCTGGCAAAGCACTGGATGCAGAGGCCTTTTATTTGAAAGACCACAGCGTGCGCGGTCAACGGATATTGCCGGGGGCTATGGGGCTGGAGTTGGTACGGGCTGCCTTCATGGGCGGGCAGGACATAAAGCCGGTTATAGTGAAGCGAGTAAGTTGGCGGCGTCCTTTGGTTCTGGATACTGGTCGGATGACCCCGGAAATAAAGCTGACTTTAACACAGGAAAATGAAACGGCTTTTGCCCTGTGCCCTGAGGATGGCGGAGCCGATTATATGCGGGGCGTTATCACAGAGCCAGCATCACCGGAGGTTGATCAGCGGTTGGATATAGAGGGCATACTCTCTATGGCCCCGCGCATTGTTTCTCGTGACTGGCTTTATGAAAGCTATGTGAAACTGGGTATTATATACGGCCCAACATTTAGGGTTGTTGATAAAATTTGGGTGGGACAAGACACACTTGTGGCGCGTTTGTGCCTCCCAGAAATCACAGATACATCCGATACAGCACATAGCCAGAGTGCTTTTGCAATGCACCCGGCGATGCTGGACGGGGCTTTTCATGCAGTGCTGGCCCTTTTTGCCGACAAAACAAATGATACCATCGCATTGCCGGTAGGCGTTGATACGCTTAGTTTCCGTGCGCCTACAGCTTCTACAATGTGGGCGGTGCTGCGGGTGCAATCCCAAACTGCAGGTATGCATAAGGTTGATATTGACTTGCTAGATGACACCGGGCTGGTGTGCATTGCAATTGAAGGGTTTTCCCTGCGGGAATTGCCTCTTGATGCCCGGGGATTACCCCTTGACGCCCGGGAATTGCCCCTTGACGCTAAAGTGAAATCTGCTGCGGTGGCTGCACACTCTCCTGTCGCAGAAAATGATAAAATAGAGCAGTATTTTAAAGCGCTTATAGCGCGCCATACCGATATTCCCATAGATGTGATCGAATTAGCCAAGCCACTGGAACAATACGGCATTGATTCGTTGCTAATAAGCCAATTGACGGTTGCTTTGGAGGAAGATTTTGGCCCCATCCCGACAACGCTTTTCTTCGAGCATTTAACCCTAGCGTCTTTGGTGGATTATTTTATCACAGATCATAGGGCAGTCTTGGATGTTGTGACGGGTGTGAAACCGTCTGCAAGTCCGTCCTCTGTGGAGACAACGTCGGATGTAGTGAAAACACTGGACGTAGAGACAACACCGAGCGCGGCGAAGTTTAAAAAGCCGTCCGGTGATTGTCAGGATATTGCCATTATTGGATTGGCTGGACGGTATCCACAAGCTCAGTCTGTGGACGAATTTTGGCAAAATCTAGTTTCAGGTCGGGATAGTATTACAGAAGTTCCCACAGCGCGTTGGGACCATGCTGCCTTGCAAGAAAAGGCTGGTCAAAATTTTAGCATCAACAGCAAATGGGGTGGATTTGTCGATGACATTGACAAATTTGATCCGCTTTTCTTCAATATTTCCCCGGCTCAGGCAAACTATATGGATCCGCAGGAACGTTTGTTTATGCAGTGCGCATGGGAGACGATTGAAGACGCAGGTTATACCAAAGAAACCCTCGCGCCGCCTTTGCCGCCAATGACCGGCGGAGATGTAGGTGTGTTTGTGGGTGTGATGTGGCAGGAATACCAGCTTTACGGTGCCGAGCGCCTAGCCGCTGGTGCGCCGCCGATCGCTTTGTCCGGCAATTCTGCATCCGTTGCAAACCGGGTTTCTCATTTCTGCAATTTTCAGGGCCCAAGCATAGCGGTGGATACAATGTGTTCCTCGTCGCTTACAGCTATTCACCTTGCCTGTGAAAGTTTACGCAGTGGTGGGTGCAGTGTGGCTTTGGCTGGTGGGGTTAATCTTACCGTTCACCCCAATAAATATATTGGCTTGGGGCAAGGGAATTTTCTTTCCAGTACGGGACGTTGCGAAAGCTTTGGCAAAGGCGGAGATGGGTATGTCCCCAGCGAAGGTGTTGGGGCGGTTTTGTTAAAGCCGTTGGCTCAGGCTGTTGCGGATAAAGATCATATTTACGGGGTTATTTCGGCATCCGCGCTAAATCACGGCGGTACAACCAATGGCTATACGGTCCCCAATCCCAATGCACAGGCCGCACTTATCCAGCGTACAATGGATATAGCGGGCGTTTCCGCTGAGGCGATCAGTTATGTGGAAGCCCACGGCACCGGCACAGCACTTGGTGATCCTATTGAAATTGCGGCTCTGACAAAGGCGTATCGTCATCAGACTAGCAGGCAGGGATTTTGCGCGATAGGGTCGGTTAAATCAAACATTGGCCACGGCGAAAGCGCTGCCGGCATCGCGGGGCTGACCAAAATAATGTTGCAGTTCAAGCACGGGAAGCTTGTTCCGTCCCTGCACGCAGACACCTTAAACCCCGGCATTGATTTTGACAAAACGCCCTTTGTTGTTCAGAGACAGTTCGGTAACTGGTCACGCCCTGAAATCAATGGGGCCGTATTGCCGCGTGTTGCGGGGCTTTCATCCTTTGGGGCAGGAGGGTCTAACGCACATTTGATTTTGACTGAATATCAGCAGCCTATGCCTGCTCAGGCCCCCTTGCAGCCGTTGATTTTCCCGCTTTCTGCCCACACTGAAGACGCATTGAATTTGGTGGTAAAGCGCTTCCGGTCACGTTTGGAAACCCTTTCATCTCAGAATTTGGCTGCGGCTGCATATGTTTTGCAGCGGGGCCGAGAGGGCTTTAAAGAACGACTGGCGATTGTGGCGACAGGAAAAGACGAGCTTGTAAGCAGTCTTGACGAAATTTTAGCAAGTGCTGGGACAAATGTTCAAGCGCACGGCATCTTTAAGGGACAGGCTAAATACAGCTCTGTAGCCAGTGAGACGTCACCGACAGACCTGTATGACGCTGCAAGCTTATGGGTCGCTGGCGCGCATGTGGATTGGTCCATATTTTGGCAAGGGCCAGTGCCTCAGCGCATAAGTCTGCCGACGTATCCCTTTGCGACTATGCGGTGTTGGGTTCCGGGCGAACAACCAAACAAGAATGATGCGAAAAGCCGCACACAGATGCCGTTACTTTATGTGCCGGATTGGCATGCAAGCCGTTTAAGGCCACTGGATCGCCCTCAATCAAGTTATACGAATGGGGCCGCCGGTATGCAGGACTGGCTTATTCTGTGCGGGGTGTCGGATGCGCTGTGCACTGAAATTCAGGCCGCAACACCCAATGCAAATCTACTGGTGCTTTCTCGCGGCACAAAAGCTGTGACCGCAGATATGTTTACCAACCATGCAGCCCAACTGATGGCGATGGTGCAGGCACGGTTGCAGGAAAAAACAGGGCGCTGTGTTGTTCAAATGCTTGTGCCAGCCGATAGGGACGGAAAATTATATGCCGGGCTTGGTGGAATGCTACGCACTGTTAGCCAAGAATGCCCCCATATCCATGGCCAAATGATAACTCTGGAGGGCAGCCCCCCCGAAGGCATCACTGAGCGTCTTGAACAAGACCGAGCATGTGCTGAACATGACCCTGATGTGAAATATCTGCGCGGGCAACGGCTTGTACGAAAGTGGCGCGAACTGGAGGGTATCAGTGCGCCACAAAATACGCGCTGGAAGCCCGGCGGTGTTTATTTGATCACGGGCGGCGCTGGCGGCATTGGATTACATATCGCTCGTGATATGGCTGCCGATGGTCGTAAGCCGGTGCTATGGCTATTGGGGCGCTCCCCGCTTTCTGCGGCTAAGGCGACGCAGTTGGAAGCACTTGATGCGCGGGTGAACTACCGTCAAGTTGATGTTGCAGACCGGGCAGCAATTGTTGCGCTTGTCGCAGAAATTCGTCAACGGGATGGACGGATTGATGGTGTTGTGCACAGTGCGGGCCTAACCCGCGACGGTGTTATTGCGAATAAAACCGCTGAGGATTTGCAGGCCGTTCTGTCGCCGAAGGTCGCGGGCCTGATGAATTTAGATGCCGCACTAGGCGACGCTCCGCTTGATTTTATCCTGTTGATGGCATCGGTTTCTGGGGCGCTTGGAAATGCCGGGCAGGCCGATTATGCCACAGCCAACGCTTTCCTTGATAGTTTTGCGGAATATCGCAACCAGTTGGTTATCGGTGGTTTGCGCAAAGGGCATACCTTGTCTGTTGACTGGCCCTATTGGCGCGATGGTGGTTTGCAACTTGACGCTAAGTTTATTGTGGACATGGACCGGCATTATGGGGTGCTGCCGCTAGAGCATCAGGCAGCGTTGCAGGCGCTCCGGTTTGGTATGGAATTTCAAGACTTAAACCAGATTCTTGTTTTAAACGGGGATCATGATCGGTTGCGAAAAATGATGCTGCCCAGCAGTGTATCTAGCCTCCCAGTTAAAGATGCCATTTCTTCTGCACCAAAGCCAAAGCCCAAGGTTATGGCCATGGCAACAAGGTCTGAAGCGGAGGCTGTATCAAGTCGGCAAAGCACAAGCAGCAACCATCTCCACTTTTTAACGAAGCTGGTAACAACGGCATTTGCCCAAGTGTTGCAAATTGAGCCACAACAGCTGGACATGGATATAACCATAGACAGGTTTGGCGTGGATTCTGTTTATTCCCTGACAATCATTGAACATATGGAAAAACTGTTAGGACCGTTGCCGCAGACTTTGCTTTTTGAATATGCAACGATCAATAAATTGATTGAGTTTTTAGCCGCTGAGTTTCCCGCAGCAACATTTGACGGTGTGAGCGAGGCTGTCGGTGACAATCGGGAGGACGCGGCTTCAGAGGCACCCCTTTTTACAGAAAACTCTGTTGATGTTGACCCTTCTAATGACCGCCCGGTCCCGGCTGTGTCGGCTGAACAAGATAACAAAGACATTGCCATTATCGCGGTTTCAGGCCGCTATCCGGGTGCGGACGATACCGATGCTCTTTGGCAGATGATGGCTCAAGGGGGTGACGGCATCACCGAGGTTCCGCAAGCGCGCTGGGATATGGAGGCGATCTATTCAAGCAAAAAAGGAAACTCCGGTTCCTCGCACAGCAAATGGGGCGGTTTTATCAAGGATGTTGATTGCTTTGATGCGGCCTTCTTTGAATTTACACCGCGGGAAGCTGATTTAAGCGATCCTCAGGTTAGGCTCTTTTTGGAAACGACATGGCATTTGCTGGAACGTGCAGGCCATACAAGGGCCACCTTAAAGCGGCAGTATAATAACAAGGTCGGCATGTTTGTAGGGGCCATGTACCAACAGTATAACGCCTTTGGGGCCGATACAGACAGCCAAGCATTATTGATGTTGTCTTCTTATGCCGGGATCGCAAACAGGGCGTCTTTTTTCTTTGATATGCAGGGCCCTAGTGTGGCCGTTGACAGCATGTGTTCTTCTGGTTTGCAAGCGGTTCATCAGGCGTGTCAAAGCTTGAAGGCTGGCGAGTGCCGCTTGGCTGTGGCTGGTGGGGTAAATCTGTCTATTCATCCGGGTAAATACATAGGTCTTAGTCGTTTGGGCTTGATCGGTAGCCACGACAAAAGCCGTGCTTTTGCCAAAGACGCTGATGGATACTTGCCTTCCGAGGGTGTGGGGGCTGTCTTGTTGAAGCCCTTGGCTGATGCAGTTCGGGACCGGGATAATATTCTAGGAGTTATCAAAGGAAGCTCTGCAAACCATGCGGGTCATTCAGCAGGTTTTGCTGTTCCAAATATTGATGCTCAAGTTCAATTGATTGAAGAAAACCTACAGCAATCGGGTATTGATGTGCGCCAAATCGGGTATGTGGAGGCTTCCGCTAATGGATCCCCTGTGGGGGACGGTATTGAACTGCGTGCATTAAAGCGGGTGTATGATAACCTGTCCACAAAACAGGAAATCAAGTGCACTATTGGGTCTGTGAAAAGCAATATAGGTCATGCAGAGGCTGCGTCTGGCCTTGCTCAATTAACCAGAGTTCTGTTGCAGTTTGAGCATGAAAAATTCGCACCGTCTTTCAACAGTCAGATGCAGTCTGAAGCAGCACTGGTCTTTGCGGATACAGCCTTCGCTGTTCAAGATACACTTACTCCGTGGGACCCGCCTTGTATTGATGGGCAGGAAAAGCCGCGCTGTGCCATGATCAGTTCCTTTGGGGCAGGGGGGTCAAATGTGCATTTGGTTCTTCAGCAAGCCCCGGAATATATGCCCTCGCGCCCCTTTGTTGCACACAATAGTGAAGCGCCCCGGAAGCATCAGTTCTTATTTTCGGCCCGCACCCCAGAACAGCTTGAGACTGTCATCGAAGTGATGGAAGACTATATTGTTCACAATAGGCATGTCTCGATAGAGCGCGTTGCACAAACGCTGCAATTGGGCCGTGAAAGGATGGCATATTCTGTTGTCTTGGTGGCGCAGGACAGCGATGAACTGCTGGCACAGATGCAGGCGTTTAGGCAAGGCCGGCATGACGCTCTAACGCCACCGTCAGGCGGGGCTGATTTCGGAGAAAAGTTAGAATATCCCTTGGTTTTACCGGTGTATCCTTTCGCGCGCGATCGTCACTGGATTAAGCAAAAACAAATGCCCGCCAGCCTTGAGCATACGCGCAGTATGGCGACATCTGTATTGGACGGCTTGATCACGATAGTTGCTCGCGAACAAGGCGTTGACTGTGACGCAATTGACCCGACCATGCAGCTCCGGGCGCTCGGTGTCGATTCGATGATAGCACAGCAACTGATCCATTTTATTGAAGAAACTACAGGGCAAATCATAGGCCACAGAGACCTAGATCAGTTGGCGACCTTGCAGCAGCTTGCAGCAAAAATTGAGAGTGAAAATACCGGCCACCACCACACAGTGGAGAATAGAGAAAATTCTGTCGGACAAATGGTTGGATTGGGCCCGGCGGCAGGGCCTTGGCAATGCGATATGGGCGAAGGGCAAAAGGGCATTTGGGTCGCACAAATAATGCAGCCAGAAAGCAATGCGTATAATGTTCCGTTGGCTTTTAGAACCAAGGGGATTGATCAAAATTTATTGGCAGACGCGTGTTTCTTGCTGTTAGACAGGCATCCAATTTTAAGGGCGTGGGTTGATGATACAGCCGATAATCCCAAGCTGGTCGCGAAACCTGTGGATGAAGCTCTAAAGATCATTCCGACACCAAAAGCCTTTGATATTATTACGTTTGCCCAGCATAGGGTGGCTCGCCCTTTCGATATGGCCAAGGAAGGGAAAATACGGTTTGAATTATTGACCCAAAAACCCCTTGAGCAAGAAGAAGGTCTTTTGCTTATTCTCGCGCATCATTTGGTGGTTGATGGTGTTTCCATGGCGGTTCTTGGACAGGATTTGTGGCGCGTATATGACCAGCTATTAGCGGGTATTACGCCGCCGCCTCCCTCGTATCAAACGCAGGCGGATTATGCCCACTTTGTTGCATGGGAACAAGATTTTATAGCCAGCGAGAAAGGCAAAGAGGAACTGGAATATTGGCGAGAGCATCTAAGCGGGGAACTTCCTGTCCTTGATTTGCCGTCTATGAACAGGCCCATAGAGAGTAAGGCAAGAGACAACCAGACTTTGGAAATTAAACTCCCCGCTATTGTTGTGGCCGCAGCCTCGGCAACCGCTCGCCGCTTAGGTGTTAGTCCTGCGTCCTATTATTTGGGCTTGTTCGCTATTTTGCTTTACCGATATACGGGTCAAACCGAGATGGTAATAGGGGTGCCAACACTTCGTCGGCCCAAGGTGTGTTTTGAAAATACCATTGGCTACTGCGCCAACATGATTGCTGTACGCATGGCGGTCGAAGGGCAGTTGCCGGCAGACGGCATATTGAAAAAAATTCATGATCAGCTAACCGAAGGGATAGACCATGCCTCTTATCCTTTTGCGGCCATCTCGCGTGAATTTAGCGGCGCATCCCAAGGAAACTTGCCGTATCAGGTTACATATGCCTATCAGAATTTTGCTCAGGGATCAGGGGAAACACACCAGTTTTCCAAAGGCGAAGTAAGCTACTTTCCACAATTGCGCCAAGGCAACGATTGTGCGCTGGGGCTGGATTTATTTGAAGATGCTAAAGGCTTGTCGGTGGTCGCTGCTTATGACGGCAGACGGTTTTCTAAAAAAATGATCAAGGCCTTAGTGACGCATTTTCAGGGATTGATAGCGGAAGTGTCCACCAGACCTAAGCGAACCGTTGCCAATCATTTGATGTTAACCGAAATAGAGCAAAAGCATTTACTGCAAACATGGAGTGGCTCTGAAAACACCGCCCCATCAGGGCCGTTGGTCATGGATGCATTTCGCCGCCAAGTGAAGAAAACACCAAATGCCATCGCGGTTGTATCCGAGGATCAGGAGATAAACTACCGCGCGTTATGCGAGAATGTTGATCGTCTGGCCAATTATCTTCACGATGTGGGTGTGCGGTCAGGGGATAAGGTTGCCGTTTTACTTGGGCGTGAGCCGTCAGCTATTGTTGCCCTTCTCGCCACTTTGGCGGTTGGCGGCATATGGGTTCCGCTGGATGCAAAAAATCCAGACCAGCGCCTAGCGGCAATTATAAAGAATGCCAATATTCGGGTTTTGGTGGCAAAAGGCAGCCTAGCTGATAGAGGCCAAGGTCTTGGCATAAACCGCAAACATATTATTGATCTGAAAGCAGATCATGCAAAGCTTGAAAAAGCGTCGTCTAATCCTGTTGTGGTTGATGTTCAGTTTGATGACCCTGCATATATTATTTACACCTCAGGCTCTACAGGAACCCCGAAGGGTGTTGTTGTCGGCCACGGTGCAATTGCCGAACCTTGCCGAACAGTCGGGAAATATTTTGGTATCCGCCGCAAGGATGTGGTGTTGCAATTTGCGTCGCACAGTGTTGATACCGCGCTTGAACAAATCCTGCCAACATTGATGCGGGGCGCGAAGGTGTTGCTCGGCGGCGAGGCTTTGCTAGGGCCGGATGAGTTTTATCATTTTCTTGATCTACACAATGTAACGATTGCAGACCTGCCGCCGACCTATCTGCGCGAATTATTAATATCATGGGAAAGTTTGGGGCCTTCTTTGTCTCCCTTGGCTGTGCGGCTTTGTATCGTGGGCGGCGAAACCTTGGTGCCGGATTTGGTCGAGCTTTGGCAGCATAGTATGTTTTCAGAGGCGAAGTTACTGAATGCCTACGGCCCAACTGAGGCAACTGTAACAGCCTTAGTCCATGATGTAGGCAAGAAAGATGGGCTTGGCGCTGTCGTGCCTATCGGACGGCCTCTTGCTGGTGTTGTAGCCTATATATTGGATGCAGATCGCAAGCCTGTCCCTGAAGGTGTTGCCGGCGAGTTATATCTAGGGGGCAATCGTTTGGCGCAAGGGTATTTGAATAATCCTGAGATGACAGCCCAGCAGTTTCCGATGGTAGAAATTGGCCCTGATCAGAAGCTTACACGGCTATATAGCACGGGGGACCGTGTGTCATTCATCCCTGAAACCAAGGGGTTGATTGCCTTTCATGGGCGTATTGACGACCAAGTAAAAGTTCGTGGTTTTCGGGTTGAATTGGGCGAAATTGAGGCCGCCCTTATGGCGTATGGGCACTGTACTGCAGTGGCCTTGGCTGAAACCTCTAGGGATGGGGGGACATCAATAGTCGCCTACATAGAACCTGTTTCTGAGACTTTTGATCGCAACGGTGTACGGGATTTTCTTAGCGCGCGCTTGCCTGCTCATATGGTGCCAAGCCGGATACAATTTGTTGATGCCTTTCCTATGACAGCGGGGGGAAAGATTGACCGTACGGCTTTACGCTTTTTACGCCCACTTTCGCTGCCCCAGACTGATCAGCCGCTGGCTCCTGGTAATGCCGTGGAAAGACAGCTTTTGGCATTGTGGAAATCTATTTTAGGGTCCTCCAGTGACGATCATATCATCAGCATGGATACATCCTTTGAACATTGTGGTGGAAATAGCTTGTCGTCTGTCCGGTTGTTACGGGAGATCGGGAAAACCTTTGGTTTGGCGCTATCTTTTGCTGATATAAGTGCGGCTTCCACCATTGCCGCGCAAGCCAAGATTATTCAGAATAAATTAGGCGCGAGCGTGGAAGAAGCCAGTAATTTCGCGGATATAAACGCACGAAAGGCTAGTTCTTTGCTGGTGCCTTTGAAGGGATATCAAAATCCTAATACAGCAAAATCTCCTTTGTTTTTAGTGCACCCCATTGGTGGGTCGGTAACCTGTTATAGTGACCTTGTAAGCCGTATTGATCCTGATCGTAGTGTTTACGGCATACATGCAGCGGGCATGGGCGGGGCTGATGAGCCTGCCATACCCCGCAGCATAACAGCTATGGCCCACGCCTATATAGACGCCATAAAGTCGGTTCAAAAACAGGGCCCGTATTTCTTGGGCGGCTGGTCCTTTGGCGGGGTTGTGGCTTTTGAGATGGCACGTTGCCTGCGCGCAGAAAATGAAGAGGTTGCCTTTTTGGGTTTGCTGGATTGCTATCCCCCCAAAATCTTGAAGGCCCTAGAGAGGGACGGGGCCTCTCCAAAGTCGCAGACAGAGATTATTGCAGACTTTGCTTATGATTTTATGGGGATAGAAAATTTTAAGGTGCCCAAGGATAAAAAGGCCGCCCAATATCTGTGTGAACTGGCCAAAAAAACAGGCGTGCTGCCCGGTGCTACTTTGCCCCAAATGCAAGGATTGCTTGATATATTTCAGGCGAATCATACTGCTTTGTTTGAGCATGATGTATGCAGCTTGGATATGCCTGTTACTATGGTGCAAGCTGAGAATGCTTTACAGATAGATTGCGCTACCATGTGGGCAGATTATGTTCAGGCAGAATTGGATATTCAACCTGCGAAGGGGGATCATTATAGCTTTCTCCATACGCCCCATCTAGAGAGCTGGGCAGCGGATTTTTGTGCAAATATAGAGCGCGCGGGTGAAAAATTAGTGTTGTCTGAATGATTGATAGAGGCCCTCTTGAAAGAGGCCTTGAGTGTTTAAGCCTTTTCTATCGAGGGCACGCATGCTCACGGTGTCTTGGATAGCGTCTTAAAGGATAGCTGCTAAAGCGGTGCATACTTGCCTCGGTACACACGCATTTTCGTAAAATTCTATCTTGTCTTTAATCTATTGCTTACTCCCTCTCTTTATGGTGGGCGTTGCTTGGGGCGGTGATTTGCTTTGGGCTGGGGGCGGGGCGCCTTTACTGGGTTAGGCCAAAATATTAATGGATGAAAATTTAGCTTTTTCACTGGCGCTTGATCTTCTGTTCAACGGGCAGAATATGGATTATAGCGACCGGCCCATCAGCCTAAGCGCGATGGAAACCATGCCAATTTTTATGAACTTAAAGCCTGAGGCGCATGTCTGTGTGATCGGGCCTGGGGGTGGGCGTTTGGTGCGCACGCTTGCTGATAAAGGGTTCTCGGTTGAGGCTTTTGAAGGCAGGTCTGAATGCCTTAGCCACTTACAAGAAATTTTCTCAGGTTTTAAAAATGTAAACATTCAGTCTGTCACCGAACTGGAAGACCCCTTCAAACGCGGAAAAAAATCCTTCGATGCGATCTTTTGCATGGATGATCTCAGAGCCTTCCGCGAAGAACATAATTGGACAAGAAGTGTCGAGCAAATGGTGCGTCACGAAGGCTATTTTATCTATTCGCAGGTTTCAAACAAGTTGCCAACCAAGCGCAATCCGCTGCAAAAAAGCTTTACACTGATCGGCAATTATAATGTTAGCGAACAAACCGCCCAAGAGATCCGCGAATGTTATTTGGGGCTGGAATATTGGCGGCCTAAAGAAGGGGATATTCCCATGGCACGCGAAACATTGACGATGATTAAATCCGCGTCAACCCTGCGCCGCAGCATTATGTCTGGGGTCGAGCTGCATTATGTTGTTTGGCGTAAAAAGGCCAGCGCCTCTCCGGGGGATGTGTCCGGGATTTAGACCCGCCCTTTAAAATGTCTGGCCACCGCACAAAAGAATGGTGCGGCTTTTTGGGGCTTTCCCCAATATTATTGCGCCCCTTTCAGTATTGTTGCACCCCCTTCGGTATCGTTGCGCGCCTTCAGTATCGTTATGCTTTTGATAGAGACGCTCCTTCAGCCTCTGTTCATCTTGCTTTTGCTATGGCTTTGGGCACGGTGCACGATAGGCCGTGTGCGGTGCCGTCTCATGCTATGCTAAGGTTCATGCATATGGCTAAGAAAACAAAAGGATCAATGATGAAAAGCAAACGGATTATACTCACAGGTTTCTTGGCCGCATTGGCTGGTGCAAGCCTTATGGCGGGCAGCGTTTTTGCGGATCAAACCAAAGCGGACACCGCAGACACAGCGCAAAAGCAAAGCAAGCTGGAAAAAGCCCTCGCCAAATATGACCGCACCGGCAAGATGAAGCGCTGCGTCACTCCGCAGCGGGTAAGGAATACGCGTGTTGTGGACGACACGCATATCATTTTTGAAATGACCGGGCGTCAGGTTTATCTTAATAGTTTGCCGCGCAGATGCCCACGATTGGGGTATTTGAAGTCTATTTCCTATGAGGTGCGCGGTGGGACAATTTGCAATAATGACCTGTTCAGCGCCTTTGATTCGGTTAGCGTAGATACCATTAATTGCGTCTTTGGTGAATTTGAGGCTTTAACCTTGAAGCCTAAAAAGCCAGAGCCAAAACCTGAGTAAACAAGCAAAACGACCGTCTTGTTTGGCCGCTTATTTTTTAGCAGGCCCAAATGTTTGGAAAATCCAGACATCCGGAAAACCCACGCGGCCAAAACCCATGCGCCGAGAAAACCATGCGGCCAAAATCTTATGCGGCTAGAGTTTTGGCGATCTGGAAAGTTCAGACGTCTTGAAAAGCCAGCTTTTTAGAAAGAAAGTGCGAAATTTACACTTACGGCGTGGGCAACCACATCATCCAGTTTTTCATAACCATAGCGCACACGCGCCGTAGAGCCATCGCCAAACAGGTTCACGGCCCCGCCAAATTCTTCAATATTTTCAGACATTTGGTCTATTTCCAAAGCATAGCTAGTATCGCCAGCTACAAAAATAGAATCCAAGGCGCTTGGGTCGGCGCCGGATATGGTTTTGGAATAATTATAGAAAACCTCTGGCCGCACGATTTTAGTTTCACGCGGACGCTTCCACTTGAAATCATATCCTAAGGAGGCCCCAACCGTAGCCAGCGTGCGGGTAAAGCTGCGCTTGCCAACCGTTTGATTTACGCTAACGCCCCCTGTTTCTGTAAAGCCGTTTTCGCTATAGCTTTGTGCGGCCAAGCGGCCATAGGGCTTGAAGTGCAGCCCACCAAGCTTCAACTCGTACCCTGCTTCGGCTGTTGCCGCGAGGTTCCAGCCGTTGGTGCGGCTATTCACTAGGCGGTTGAGGACACCAAAACTTACCGAGCGCTCACGCACGAGGCTGACATATTGCCCTGTTGTTTGCAGGCCAACATACAGGCCCCCGGTACGTGCCATCGCATAAACCGAAAGAAACGGTGCAAAGCTGGATAGTTCGGCGTTCAGAGTTTCATCTGTGCCGGAAAATCCGTTCAGCGTGAAACCAGCATTGACACCCACAGCAAAATTTTTCGAAATTGGCCGGTCATAACCAAGGGTCATGCCAACCGATAAAATGCTGCTGGCAAGCAGGCTGTCGGTTGCGGTGTGATCACCTATATTGGTGACTTCGCGCGCCCATGCACCACCGATAAATTTATCTTCTGAAATAAAGTCACTGAGCCGGTTGCCAAGTTGGTCAGAGAATTGCCGCTGCGATATTAAAGCCGAGTTAAAGCTGGCGTTGGTTGTATCAGGCATCAAGGCCGCAAGGGCCGCTTCGACCTCTTCTTTGCTTCTAAGGCCAGCCAAGCTGCTTTCAAGCTGGTTGTCCATCGCAAATCCGGTGTTGATCATATTGTCATAAAGCGCGGTTTTTCGCACCGATACCCCAAGCTCGGCAGCCGTTTTTGGGCGCACATTCAGGGTCACAGAGCTGGTATCAGCCCCGTTAATCACATCAAGTGACAGATTAAACAGGAACGGCGTATCCGAAAGCGCCAAGGTTGCTGCACTGTCAGCAAAGTCGATCGATCCGGCGCTGATCAGGTCAAAGCTTCGGGTTTCATCGGTAAAGCTTGAAAAGACAGGCACCAAATTCACATCGGCAGAGGCCACCAGCGCCCCGTCGATCTGGATTAATCCGGCTTTGTCACCTTGTAAATCCACATTGAAAATCAGGTTACTGGCGTTTGAAAATGTTGCAGATGTAACACTAAGAAGGTCTGTGTCGCTTAGTTCAAGGTCTGCGCCGTCAACATTAAGCGCCAAGGTGCCATCAAAGTTTATTGACCCGATAAAAGCGGCGTCACCGGACAGGGTCAAGGTATCTGCGCCGCCTCTGAAGAATATATCCCCGTCAAGGGTGCCGCTTGTAAGCGTAAGCGCATCATTGCCGTTGCCAAGCAGCACGTCGCCCGTTATCTGGCCTGAATTTTCAAGCGTAAAGCCGCTGGTATTATTGCTAACATCAATGGAAATGCCACTGGCCGTGTCTGTATCTTCGGCCAGTACCCCGATTGTGCCTGTGTTAACAACGCTTGTTAGTTGGCCTGATAGATCTTGAATGCCGTAAGCGCTTTGTCCTATGCCGCGTGCGGTGGCAAGGATACTGCCGCTATTGTTTATGCTGGTGGTCAAGGCTTGCTCGCGGATCAAAATGCCGGTTGCTTCAGCCCCTGGCCCGATTGTGGTTATATCATCTGCCGGATCAGTGGTGCCTGCGGTATCGACGCTTGAGGATGTGAATGTATCCACATCAATGATGCCGGTGTTTTCCACAGTTGGCACATTTGTATAATTGCCGATATCCACCCCGGTGGCCGCCGCGTCAATTGACCGGGCGGTGGTATTGCCATTGTCAAAATACAGGCCGCCGACAATATTTGTTGCTGCCCCGTCCAGCCCTTCAATACGCAGGCCCGTTGCACTTAATCCGGCGGTTTCACCAGACGCAACAATATTGCCGCGCTGAATATAGCCAAAGCCCAAACCGTCTACTTCGCCGATCACCAGAGGTGCGGCGGCATCGGTATTGCGAATGAAAACACCAGGAGCACCCCCAGCCGAATTGATCGTGGCATCACGGGTGATATCGTTGGTGCCGTCCCCGTCTAGGTCAAGGGCATTATCGTTGCCTGCGCCGTCGATTAAGATGCCGCCCGTTATGTCAGCTTCGACAAGAAGGCCTGCTTTGGCCGCCACAGCGCTGTTGGCCCCAACTTCGCCAATACCAACGGAAATCGTGCCGCGCTGAATATAGCTGCCGTCAACTGTATCTCCGATATGGATGCCGACAGCGTCAGCGCTCCCTGCTGAGATAGTGCCGTCTATGAGAATATTTCCCGTCACGGGGCCTTCAAGGTCAATCACCACCGAGCGATTGCCAAGGGCGGAAAGGGAGCCCGAGCTGGTTAGGTTTCCGTTCATAGGACCGCTGATTAAGATGGCTCGGCTATCGCCGCCGTTCACAGTAATGCTGCCGTCTGCGGTTAAATTTATATCCCCGTCCAAGCCGAGGCCGTCTGATAGCTCCAGCCCGACCACTGAGGTGGCGAGATCCAGATCAAGTGTATTATCACCGGGATCCGCAACCACTATGTCGCCAGCCAGTTCAATGTTTGAGGTTAAGCGTTGGTCTGCCGAGTTTAAAAACAAGCCCCGCCCCGCGCTAATATCCTCTGATGTGATGGTGCTGGTCGCCTCCATCGTGAAATTATGTGGACCATCAATGGTAAGCGCGGTGCCGTTTGGGACGGTCACTGTGCCGTCAGCGGTTAAGGTCAGGGTGCCAGCCCCTGCGCCCAGCTCGGTCGTTGAGCTAACGGGGGCGGTGCGGTCGTCGGCAATTGATTGATCCTGCGCATAAGTTTCCGCGCTTGCAAGGCATGTGAGGATCGCCAAAACCGAGACCTGAGCCCCAAATTTTCGGCCATAGAGTGTGCCCCAAACTGAGCGAATAATCGTGCGATCTTGATACTCTGAAACCACAGTGTTTCCCCACTTTATCTGGCATGCAAGTGCCCGAAATCATACTTGGCCCCCACCGTGTCCATCCGTCGGCTAGAATTGGGGCATATCTATGGCGTTCCTACCAGATAAAACCAGCGCCGCAAAGGCCAATATGGAATTGGTGTGCGGTCATGGCGAGGCACAAGCAACGCCTTGGAGGTCACGCTAGTGGTTACGGTGCAAATTTGATGACCCTCTAGCGCAAATTTGCACTCTTTAAATGCCGGTGGGCATGTCTACCTCTAGAAGGCTCTACGCACAGGCAAAGTGCGCGAAGGATGATGGGAATAATTTTAAAGGAATTTCATATGGCACTGGATTGTTATTTTATCAGCGGAAGCCCGTTTGCGTGGCGTGCGCTTTTGGCTCTGTCCCTCAAGGGGCTGGATTTCAGCATGACCGAGCTGAAAGTGAGCGAGGCTGAACATAAAGCCCCTGAATATTTAGCACTGAACCCGCACGGGCAGGTTCCTGCTTTGAAAGACGGCGATATTACGGTTTATGAAAGCCTTGCGATCTTGGCTTATCTAGAGCGCAAATATCCTGACAATAGCCCGCTTTTTGGCACCACCGACCGCGAGGCCGCGCTTATCTGGCAGCGGGTGATGGAGTTTGAAAGCTGGCTGGTGCCGGTGATGCGCGGAATTGTGCGGCCAATCTTTTTTGGCCCCTTGGAAGGTCATGAGGATGCGGTAAACGAAAATATAGACAAACTGAAAGCTGAGTTAGAGCGCTATTCTGCGTGGCTTGACGGCAATGATTTTCTGGCAGGAAACAGCATTAGTGCGGTGGATATCAGCGTTTACCCTGCGGTTGCGATTATGGCGCGTGTTCTGACCAATGTAGAAAATGACCTGCTGGATAAAAGCTTTCTGCCCCTGATTGAAACCTATCCGCTGGTGTCAGCGTGGATGGCGCGCGTTGAAGCCCTTGACGGGTTTGATGCGGTATATCCACCCCATTGGCGCAGCCAACAGGCGGCAGAATAGCAGCCATAATAGCGTAGAAACCTGAAAGACCAGTGCATGTAAAACCGCTACAGGTAAAACGGGTAAAACCGGCTAAAACTGGTAAAAGCCGGTAAAATCGGGGCTTTTGCTTCCCTCAGCAAAAGCCTGCCCCTCCGTGCTGTGCGTAGTCTCCCGTGCGTAAAAGCCCCGCGCACTCATATACGCCAACGCACGGAGGGCATACGCAAAATCACCGAAGCCCCTCCCTCAAGAAGGCATATTCTGCCCCTGCCTCAAGAGGGCATATTCTATAGGAAAGGGCCGGCTTGAGTGACGGCTCTTTGTCATGGTGGCCCTGTGTCATGACGGTTGCGGCCTTCTATATTTAGGGGCCTTCTAAATTTATTTGTAGGTTTTAGGCATCTTTTAATCTTCGTGCGGCTAACTATGCAGTGAAGAAGGCCTCTGCTCATAGTTCAGGCCTCAGTTTAGTTGCAGAGGCGAAACAAACCCCTATGATATGCGGTGCTATAAAAATGCAAAAGGAACGCGTGTGCGGTATATTTGGCTGATATTGGGCTGGCTGTTTGTTGCGCTTGGCGTAATAGGCATCATTTTGCCCTTGCTACCCACCACGCCGTTTCTGTTGTTGGCGGCGTTGTGTTTCTCGAAAGGGTCAAAGCGTTTGCATGGATGGTTATTGCAGCATCCAAAACTGGGACCGCCTATCCTTGTGTGGCAACAGTATGGAGCCATCGCCCTTCATATCAAGATAACAGCCGTAACATTCATGCTGTTTTCTGTGGGGTTAGGCGTCGCGTTTGCAGTGCCAACATACGCGCTTGTGCTGCAAATATTGGTCTTGTGTGCCGTGTCAGTGTTTATCTTAACGCGGCCGCATCCGCCCAAAGAGCTTGGTCCAAAAGGCTAAGATCATCAGCTTTTGCTTTGTGCGCCATTAGGCTGTCTGGTGACAAGATTTAGGGCAGCGCCTTCAGCACAGCCTCCACAAATTTGTCGATCTTAAAGCCTTCGCCGCCTGCCGGGTCATAGCCACGCCGCACAATAACGATGTTCCTCGAGGGTATAATCACCAGATATTGCCCCCGGTTGCCCATTGCCGCGAAGGCATCGTTGGGAATGTTTGGGAAGCGTTCGTTAAACAGCCAAAACTGCGCACCGTAGCCAGCGATGGCGCTGCCGTCCCGGCGCTTGGCGGGGGGCTGTGGGCCTGTGGGCGCAGAGACATACTGCACCCAGCCTTCGGGCAAGATGCGCTTGCCTTCCCACATGCCGTCATGCAGATACAAGATACCCAGCCGGGCGAGATCACGGGCGGTGGTCCAGACTTGGCTCGACATGATAAAATTGCCCTCCCAGTCGGTTTCTGCGCGGGTGTCATTCATGCCCAGATGGTGAAACAGTGCCTCTGGATAGGCCAGATAATCGGCTTTGTCTTTAAAGGTCGAGCGCAGGGCCCGCACCGCCAGCATGGTGTCGTTATTGGCATATTTCCAGCGCGTGCCGGGGACGGCCTCCAGCGCGTTCTCGGTGGCTGTGTCGCTCATGCGGCCACCGCCCATATAGATGCGGTCTGTTCGGTTTCCTGCCCGGTTGCTGTCAAGGCCAGAGGCCATGCGCAATAGGTTATCCAGTGTGATATTTTTGCGCGGGTCTACGGGGCTTTGCCATTCGGCTATGGGGGCAGGGGCGTTGGTATCAAGTTTGCCTTCATGTGCCGCCATCCCAACCACCGTTGCGGCGATGCTTTTGGCGACAGACCATGTGCGCTGACTGGTGTGGATATCGAAACCGTCAATATAGCTTTCCGCCAAAAGGGCATCGGGCGTTGCCACCAACAGGGCGGTTGTTAGCGCGTCCTTGCCATAAGCTTTGTCGGAAAAAGCGCCCGACAGCAGCGCGGACAGCTGATCGGTGCCGCTTTTAGGATTAAGCGTTTTCCACGGATAGTTTTCTCCTTGGGTTGATCTGTAATCGACACGGAGTTCCGGTAGATATTGCACCGCCTTTATCGG
>WFTS01000064.1 GCA_015485385.1 Kordiimonadales bacterium
GCCTTCGCTCCTAAGGACTGCTGCTTATGTACCGCCTATATTATTATCCCGGCAATGCCAGCTTCGCCCCGCATCTGATGCTGCAAGAACTGGAAGTGGAATTTGAACTGTCTCTCGTGGACCGTAAAACAGACGCGCAAAAATCGGCAGACTATTTGGCCCTGAACCCAGCGGGGCGCATCCCAACGCTCATTGACGGTGATTTGGTGCTGTTTGAAAGCGCTGCCATTTGCATGTATCTGTGCGAAAAATATCCCGGTGCGGGCCTAATGCCAGACGTGGGGACACCCGAACGGGCTAAATTTTTTCAGTGGATGATGTATCTTACCAATACATTACAAGCGGAATTGATGGTGTATTTTTATCCTGAAAAACATACAATAGATCCGTCCGGTGCGCCCTTCATCAAATCAGCGCAGGAAAAACGCATCACCGAAATTTTTGAACTGCTAGATACTGAACTTGCCGGCAAGCGCTATTTGGTTGGCGATCAATTGACCGCCTGTGATTATTATCTGTTTATGCCCGCGATGTGGGCGCGCGGGTTTAAAAAGCCACCACTGTCCTTCCCAAATTTAGGGGCGTATCTGCGCAAGATCGCACTGCGGGATGCGGTTAAACAGGTTTGCAAAAGCGAGGATATTGACCTCAGTTCTTATGCCTAATTTGCTGTCACACTTTTGGGGGAAGCTATGTCACACTTGAAAATCATCATCGGCAACAAAAATTACAGCAGTTGGTCGCTTAGAGGCTGGCTTTCAGCCCATCACACCGGGCTTGCCATCGATGAGGTGTGTCTCAAGCTTGACACACCCTCATTTTACAGCGAAATCGAAAAATATTCTCCCGCGCGCAAAGTACCGACACTTCTGGACGGGGACATTGCCGTTTGGGACAGTGCGGCCATCATTGATTATTGCGCTAAAATCGCACCGGAAAAATATTGGTGGCCCGCTGAAAAGCCTGCCTATGCCTACGCTCGCAGCATATTTGGGGAAATGCATTCGGGCTTTCCGCTGGTGCGAAATCACATGCCGATGAACTTAAAGGACCGGTGGCAAGGCTTGGTTTTCTCAAAGGCCCTACAGGCCGAGCTTGACCGAATTGAAGCCATCTTCACCCATGCCCGCCTTGAATACGGCGCCGACGGGGCCTTTCTTTTTGGCGCTTTTTCGGCGGTGGATATGATGTTCGCGCCTGTTGTCACACGGCTTGAGACATACGGCGTGACACTAAGCGCAACAGCACGCTCTTATGTGGATGCAATTTTGAATTACCCGGCCTTTCAGGTGTGGAAATCTGCGGCACTTTTAGAAAGTGAAATTGTTGAAGCTGACCAATTACCTTATGATATCAAATATTTAGGATAAAACTAAGAGGCGCCCAACCTATGAAAATTGCGATTTTACTCTATCCTGGTTTCACCGCCCTTGATGCTATTGGCCCCTACGAAATGCTGGTGCACGCCCCCGGCGTAGAAATGATGCTCGTGGCCAAAGAAAAAGGGTTACTCACCGGCGAAAAATCAGTGTTTAAAATCATGCCGAGCCATTGTTTCGCTAGCGTAACGAAGTGTGATATCTTGCTTATCCCCGGCGGCCCGGGCGAAACGGACGCTGCTCTTGATCCAGAAACTATCCAGTGGATTCAACGGGTTGATGCCACAACCACTTTTACAACATCGGTTTGCACCGGATCGTTAATCCTCGCGAAGGCTGGCTTGCTCGCAGGGAAAAGCGCCACCACCCACTGGGCGGCAGCGGAAACACTGGAGGCGCTCGGTGTCAATTACCGCGCCGAACGCTGGGTACAAGACGGCAAAATCATCACCGCAGCCGGTGTTTCCGCCGGCATTGATATGGCATTATTTTTACTTTCAGACCTATTGGGCGAAACCGAAGCAAAGACCATGCAATTGGGTGTTGAATATGATCCCAAACCCCCGTTTAACTGCGGATCTGTGGCTACAGCGGACCCTGAAATTCACAGTAAACTTAGCCAAGATTTCGCCCAATCAATGGGCCCACGCTACAAGCGTTTGCTGGAAAACGAACCCTCAATTTAGCGCTGGAAACGGACACAAATTTAAAACTAGAAACCAACAGACTTAACACTCGAAACCGATAGATTTAAAACTGAAACCTGACAGACTTAGCACAGAAAATTGATACAATATTATCGTTGCCTCAGTAGAAAAATTATCGTGACCTCAGTAGAAAACCCTTAGATTTCACCGGCTTTCAGTGCAGAAAACAGCGCTAAGGCCTCCGGTTTATCCCACGCCAACGGCCCAACATAACTGGCCCGAACATCACCCGCCTTGTCGACGATAAAGCTGGTGGGTAGTTTGCCTTCAGCCAAATCAAACGCGATTTTCATGGTTGGTTCAGCATACAGCGCCAAGCCTTCAACACCCCATTCTTTCAGGGTTTGACGCGCGCCGCCGATACTGCTGCGGTCCACATTGACCGCGACCACTTCAAATTGGTCATCGCCAAGCTGTCTTTGCAAATTCGCGAGTTCATGCATTTCAGCACGGCACGGCGCGCACCACGGCGCCCACAGGTTCACCAGCAAGACCTTACCCTTCATTTCATCAAGCGCAACAGGCGAGCCATCCTCGCGCATAATGATATGCCCTGAGACCGGCTTTATGCTTTCAGGCAAGGACAGCTTGGCCATTTCGCCAGTTAAAAAAGAATTTATACCGTGATCAGGCGTTGCGGGGCCCGGCAACAGCCGATAAGCTGCGACGCCCAGAACAAGGACGAAAAGCGCGGATACAATCAGGGTCTTTTTGGCCATACCAATCTCCGGACGGAACATAAAATGAGCAGCGACCAAAATAGAGATGCCGAGCAAATAGGCAAGTCAGCAAACGATCAAAAAGCCTTGATGCGTCAAAATGCCCGCAAAACGGCGGCAGACGAGGCTGCTCTGCAGTCTTCTGGCACAGGTCAAAGCATGTGGGGCGGGCGCTTTGGGGGCGGACCATCCGCGATCATGCAGGAAATCAATGCCTCGATAGGGTTTGATAAACGACTTTACCGTGAAGATATCGCTGGCTCGAAGGCCCACGCCGATATGCTTGCCGCTTGTGGGATCATCAGCAGTGATGACCAAGACGCAATTCAGGCCGGCCTTAGCCAAGTCCAAGCGGAGATTGAAGCTGGCGAGATGGTCTTTGATCCAGCGCTTGAAGATATTCATATGCATGTAGAAAGCCGTCTGCGCGAACTTGTGGGCGACGCCGGAGCGCGGCTACATACAGGGCGTTCGCGAAACGATCAGGTGGCAACCGATTTCCGCCTATGGTGCCGCAGCGCCATTGATCAGCTAGACACTGCCTATGCCCAATTGCTGGCTGAAATTATTGAGCAAGCTGACAGATATGCAGGCGCCGTGATGCCCGGCTTTACCCACTTGCAAACCGCACAGCCGGTAACGCTAGGCCACCACCTTATGGCCTATTATGAAATGTTCTCACGGGATAGAGGCCGCTTGGCAGACTGCCGCAAGCGCCTCAATGAAAACCCTTTAGGCGCCGCGGCACTAGCAGGCACAAGCTTCCCCCTTGACCGCGAACAAACATCAAAGGCGCTTGGATTTGACCGGCCAATGGCAAACTCGCTCGACGCTGTATCTGCCCGTGATTTCGCAATGGAACTGCTCAGCACACTTTCAATTGGGGCGGTACATCTGTCACGCCTTGCGGATGAAATTGTCTTATGGGCGACATCCGCCTTTAAATTTCTCACGCTATCAGACGGCTTTTCAACTGGCTCCTCGATTATGCCGCAAAAACGCAACCCGGACGCCGCCGAACTTGTCCGCGCCAAAGTAGGACGGATCATCGGCGCACAGAACGCGCTGATGATTGTGATGAAAGGCCTTCCTCTGGCCTATTCAAAAGATATGCAAGAGGACAAAGAACCCGTCTTCAAGGCCGTGGATGATCTTGCGCTTTGCCTCGCCGCCATGACCGGCATGATGGCGGATTTGAAACCCAACACTGACCAGATGGCCGCAGCAGCAGGGCAAGGGTTTTCAACGGCGACCGATCTTGCTGATTGGCTGGTGCGCATATTGGGGCTGCCATTTCGTGACGCACACCATGTTACGGGGGCCGTAGTAAAAGCCGCCGAAGATGCAGGCGTTGATTTATGGGATTTACCGCTAGATGCCATGCAAGCGGTTGAGCCTAAAATCACCAAGGATATCTATGATGTTTTGTCGGTAGACGCCTCTGTAAATAGCCGAACATCCTTTGGCGGCACGGCCCCCACTAATGTGAAAAAGGCCGTCAGCGCCGCCCGCACCGCCCTTCAGCAGGAGCCAAAATCATGAAAAAAATACTGCTCATTTCCTTGATCCTTGCCTCCGCAACAGGCCTTGCAGCCTGCGGCAGAAAAGGTGACCTGAACCCGCCGCCAAGCCAAAGCAGCCAAGAATAGAACACCCCGAAAAACAGGGCAAAACCCATGGACCATTTCCAGTATATCAACGGTCACTTGTGCGCCGAAGATGTCCGAGTTGATACAGTCGCCAAGGCAGTTGGTACGCCGTTTTACCTCTATTCAACCGCCACGCTTGAACGCCACTTTCGGGTGTTCTCCGACGCCTTTAAAGGCAGCGATGCGCTGGTCTGTTTTGCCGTTAAGGCCAACAGTAACCAAGCTGTTTTAGCGACGTTGGCCAAGCTCGGCGCTGGTGCCGATGTGGTTAGCCAAGGTGAGCTGATGCGCGCCTTAAAGGCTGGTATTCCAGCTCATAAAATCGTGTTCGCAGGTGTCGGTAAAACCAAATCCGAAATTGCCGCCGCCCTAAAGGCTGGTATCAAACAGTTTAACATTGAAAGCGAGGCCGAATTAGAGGCCATCAATGCTGTCGCTTTGTCGCTAAAAGTATGCGCGCCCGTGTCTGTGCGGGTAAACCCGGATGTCGATGCCAAAACCCACGCAAAAATATCAACAGGCAAGGCTGAAAATAAATTCGGCATCCCATGGTCTCGCGTACACAGTGTCTATGACCGCATTAAGGCATTAAAAAATGTTCGTGCCGTTGGTGTTGATCTGCATATCGGCTCTCAACTGACCGACCTAGACCCTTTCAAGGCTGCCTTTGCTAAAGTGGTTGCCCTGACAAAAGACCTGCGCACCAAAGGCCACGCTATCACGCATATTGATTTAGGGGGCGGGCTTGGAATTCCCTATAGCGCAGAAGGGGCAGTGCCGCCTACCCCAGGGGCATACGGTACAATGATACGCGATGTGCTTGGGGATTTAAATTGCAGCATCATCTTAGAGCCGGGGCGTTTGATTGCAGGCAACGCAGGCATATTGGTAACAGAGATGCTTTATGAAAAAACCAGTGAGACACGGCGATTTTATATCCTTGATGCTGCCATGAATGATCTGTTGCGCCCCGCCATGTATGAAGCGCACCACGAAATTATACCGGTCACAGAAAAAACCGGTGAAGCTGTCATTGCTGATTTTGTTGGGCCAATATGTGAAAGCAGTGATGTTTTCGCAGTGAAACGCAGCACACCGCCGCTAAAGCCCGGTGATCTTATTGCGATCAAATCAGCCGGGGCATACGGCGCGGTCATGTCATCAACCTATAACAGCCGGGCTTTGCTGCCTGAAGTGATGGTATCTGGGGACAAATTTGCGGTTGTGCGAAAGCGTCAATCGCTTGAGGAACTCATTTCCATGGATGTGCTGCCTGATTGGCTAACGGACTGAGTATCAGACGCTGCCCGGCTATGCGCCAAAGCCTTATTCACTGCATTTAAAAGCTGGTCCATATTGAAAGGCTTGGTCAAAAGCCCTTCAATCAGCAGGGTTAAATTATGGGCGCGTTGACGCTCATCAGCAAACCCTGTCATTAATAATATTGGTACATGGGGCCGGGCCGCGCGCACTTTCAGCGCCAAAGAAATACCATCCATCATCGGCATGGCAATATCACTAAGCAGCAGGTCAAAATGATGGTCACCCATCAATTCCACTGCTTCAGCGCCGTCCTTGGCCACCAAAACACTATGGCCGTGCATCGTCAAAACACGCACAACAAAGTCGCGAACAGATTCTTCGTCTTCAACTATAAGTATCCGAGCCACGAGGCTTCCTTTAAAACGGACAGAGCAGCATAGCTATCTGAACACTCTAGCGTGTTATTCTGTCAAAATCAGGGCACTAATCCCGCAATAAAAACTATGCAAACTTTATTCCATATTTTGACGCTACAGGCGCTGTCTCAACCGATACTAATAAAATGTTAACTATATTAGCTGAGGAAGTTGCGAATTTGTCAAGCAAGACCAGCCCTTTAGGGGAAAAATAGGCTCTGTTTTTCATATTTTACGAAAAATTTGTGCACTTAAAGAAACCATTGGTGGCGAAATACTAAGGGAGGTTGCTTCAAGGGCGAGCCTTAGTCTTGAAGCCTTTTGTATGTCAAAAGGGAACTAAAGGCATTTTAAGTCAATAGCCACCCTTAACAGGCACTGTTTAGTGCGGGCTAGGACAGGCTAAATACGGGCTAAATGCGACTGAGTGCGGCCTAGTGCGGAGCGCCGGGCACATCGCGTGCATCACGGTTAGATTTACTGCCTTCGATCACTTTAACCTCAGCCTTATAAGCCCCCGGCGGGATCGGCGACCGAAATTCTTCAAAGTTAAGTTTCTGATCACGGCGTAAGATTAAACCTATTGGATTAAATATCCAGCTATCAAGTTCTTGGTTGTTTTTATCCAATATTGCCGCACGCACTTGGGGAACATTCGCGCCAGTTTTGCCAGTATTTTCTACATAGCCTCGCAGCATCAACCCTTCCCGGCCAGAGCGTGTTTCCACCGACAATCCCCGTGGGGGCGGCAAAAGAAGGGCCCGCACATATACCTTCGCGACCGCATTTGACGGCGTTAATTTTTCACCGTCTTTCGGACGAAAACGGTCCCGATCATCCAAGCCCTCCAAAAGGCCATAAACGGCATTCGACGTTCCCGGAAAATAGTAGCGCATATTTTCACTTTGAAAGATAAACACATAAAAAATAAACAGCCAGAACACCAAAAGCCCGCCAGTCAGTATAGTTTTAAGCTTGAGATCACGCCCCATAAGGTCGCGTAAGCTTTGCCGGCGCTGTTCTGCACGACGACGGGCTAGAAAGTCATCTTCGTCATAATCATCTTCATCATAATCTGGATCATGCACATCATCGTTAGCGTCAGGTCCGTCAGGGTGGGTCCCATCATCGGAGAAGCCATCTACAAAATCATCATCGCCGGACGCTTTTAACGCCGAAGAAACGCCAAAATCATCACTTTGGGTTCCTTCATCCTCAAGTCCGCCGCCTGCGGGGGCCGGAAATGCGTTGTCGTCCCTTGCTGTCATCGCGGCTTTTTGTGGTCCAGTTGCAGATCGGCGTAGCGAAGCAGTATCTGCCGCAGCACGGTCCCCAAGTGTGCCATCAAATGACTGGGATTGCTGTGGACCCGCTGGCATTTGTGGGCGCCGTGGGGCTTGGACGGACGCTACTGCTGGGCGCACAACCGGGGCCGGCTTGCGCAGTGCATCCTTGGCGTCCGCATGCCAGCTATTTTTACATTTAGCGCAGCGCACAGTGCGGCCACCGGGCGGGATGGCTCCGTCGGGTACCTTAAATTTCGCATCACATGACGGACAAACAAGGATCATAAATCGGCTCAAACAGGTGGCTAGCTTTAAAGACTATGCAACAAAATGCACTATAAGTGTTAACCAAGTTTATATGACGCGACAGGAAAAATACAAGCATCCACTTTCAAGCCTTCATCCATTTGGGGAATGGCATGCTGGACGCCGGTATAATCATATGCAATTCTGCGCATAAATTTGGGTGAGGAAACATATGATTTCGTTCGAAAATGTTGGCATGCGTTACGGCATGGGCAATGAAATTCTCACAGATATTAGTTTTTCGCTGGAACGCAGTAGCTTTCACTTTCTGGTGGGGCCGTCAGGGGCTGGTAAAACCACCCTATTGAAGCTTTTATATTTGGCGCACCGGCCTTCACGCGGGCTTGTGAATTTCTTTGGAAAAGATCTTGCAACGCTTGAGCGCTCTGCCCTGCCCCGTATTCGCCGCCGCATCGGGGTGGTATTTCAAGATTTCCGCCTGTTTGAACATTTGACCGCCTTTGAAAATGTTGCCTTGCCGCTTAGGCTTCAGGGCGCAAAGAAAAACCAAGTCGCCGATCATGTGGAAGAACTCATGAGCTGGGTTGGGCTTGAGGACCGAATGCACGCAAGACCCGCGACGCTCTCTGGCGGCGAAAAACAGCGGGTGGCAATCGCCCGCGCCATTATCAACAAACCCGACCTGTTGGTAGCAGATGAACCCACCGGAAATGTCGATGCTGAAATGTCAAAACGGCTGATGCATTTATTTGTGGCCTTAAACAAAGAAGGCACCACTACTGTTGTGGCAACCCATGATGAAAGTATCGTCAAATCTGTTGGCGCCCCGGTGCTGCGGCTTGAGAAAGGCCACATACATCTTCAACCCGGCGGCAAGCCGATTGATCCGGGATTTTAGCCATGTGGGGACGCACATTACAGTTTTTACCAGCCAAAAGCCTGCGTGAAGGGCTGCTGCCGTGGGTTATTGGCGTGATGCTGTTTTTATGCACGCTCTCGCTTACAGGTGCGCTTGCGATCGGCAAAGGGCTTGCCAACTGGTCGGATAGCCTAACCAGTAATTTTTCAGTACAGATTGTGGTTAAGGACCCAAGTGAGCGCGCGCGCCAAACCGCATCTGTCATCAAACTTTTAAAGGCAACACCCGGCATATCAAATGCCAATGTACTTGCTGAGGCCGAGATACTTGCCCTGTTGTCGCCGTGGCTGGGTGACATGCCAATTGGAAGCGACCTTCCCATCCCCACTTTGATTGAAGTGAAGTTGGCGGACGGCGCTCCTATAGACCTTGCAGCCCTTGGCGAGCGCCTCCATGCAACAGCCTCAGGGGCGCAAATTGATGATCATCAAGCGTGGATGACACAAGTGCTTGATCTGGCGGGTGTGATGCAAATGTTGCTCATGGGCGTGGTCTTTATGGTGGTACTTTCTACAGTGGCGATCGTTATTTTTGGCTGCCGAGCCGGGCTTGCCACTCACCATGAGAGCATAGAAATTATGCATTTAATGGGAGCCGAAGATAAAACCATTTCAAAAGCCTTTGATCAGCGCTATCTGGCTCATGGCCTGAAAGGAGGACTGTTCGGCGTGATACTTGCGGCTGGTGTTTTATGGTTACTTGCCGATTTAGCCGTTAAAATGGGGCAAGGTTTGATCAGCAGCAGCATGCCTGATCCAGAGAATTTATTATGGCTGGCACTGTTGCCGCTTTCCGCTGCAGTGCTGACAATGGTCACAGCCCGTATTACGGTGCGCAAAGCCCTGCTTGAAATGATGTAGGGCAACGAGGTGGCGCAAAAGAAATCCAAACATCTTACGATTTTTCTAAAGGCGCCTTTCTATCTATTTATCGCTTGGATGCTAGGGTTTTTGCTGTTTCTAGCCCGTCTGCCCGGTCCATATTCTGCGGATACTATAAAAGCAGATGCGATTGTGGTTTTAACAGGCGGGCCAAAGCGCTTGGAGGTTGGGCTGAACCTCATGACCGGAAAACACGCACAAAAGATGATGGTCTCAGGCGTGCATAAAGATGTGCGCATCCGCGAACTGATCGCCCTAACAGGGGCTGATCAAGCGCTTTTTAATTGCTGTATCACACTTGATCGTGCGGCCCAGAACACACTGGAAAACGCGGCAGAAACTGCCAAATGGGTTTCCAAAAATGCGTTCAATAGCATCATACTTGTGACTGCAGATTATCATATCCAGCGCAGCGTCGTACTGTTTAGGAAATCAATGCCGCAAATTACCGTGATCCCCTTTCCGGTAAAAACACATATGCCTATCTTAAAAATAGCAAAAGAATATAATAAATATCTGGCTACGCTTATACTAGAGCTTGTCGATTATTAGGGAATCACTGTGATCAATCAGCTAAAATATGTTGCCGGCCTTTTGGTGGTTGCTATCCTTATATACTCAGCGCTTTGGTATACGGCTGCATTTCAGGCTGAAAAACATGTCAAAGCCACCTTTAGCCAGTGGCGCGATAGTGGCCTTCTGATCGAGCATGGCAAGATCGAGCACGGCGGCTTCCCCTACCGTATTACCGTATCGGTAAAAGACTTCACATTCGCCACCCGGGCGGAGGGGTTAAAGCTCGCGGCAGATAAATTCATGCTGATCAGCCACCTTTGGACACCAAATCACTGGATCATAAATGCCAGCGGCGTGACAGGAGGCTTGGCCGCAGGGGCCACCACATTTCGCGATGGCTTTCTCCACGGCAGCTATAAGCTTCATGATAACGGGAAAATCTTGATTGTGATCAACTCGCGCGGGGTGGATGATTTCACTTTACTGCGCTTGATGGGGCAAGAAGGCCCCAAATTGAAAACTTGGGAATTGGCCTTCTGGCTTGATGACCCCTCAGCGAAACCCGAGGGCGGGTTATACGGCAGCCGTTTCCTCAATTTCAAAATCAGTGGCGCGGCGGCGGATACAAAATTAGTCCTAACCGGAGGTGTCTCTGGGCCTATTGTGCGGGACTGGCGTAAGGACATGCTTGCCAACTGGCGCGACCAAGGCGGCCTGATTGAACTGGACACACTGACCGCAAAGGGGGCAAATGGCGCTGTTACAGGCAATGCCAGCATCACTTTAGATGATAAATTCCGCCCGCTTGGCAGTGCCAGCCTAACCCTAACGGGCGCACCAAATCTCACCGGTTTGATCCAAGGTTTTGGTGTGCAGCCTGACGTGACACCGCGAGACACAGGGCCGGCCAGTGTGATGCTTCAAAACGGCACTCTAAGCCTAAACGGCAGGCAAATAGCAACGCTAAAGCCGGTCTTGGATTAACCAGAAAAAGCCTGAGTTTCTGCGGTTTTTCGCTTAATCATCGTGTGGGCGGCCAAAATCAGCCGCCTCATCATCTTGGCCTGCATCAATAATTTTACGGCGAATGTCCCGTGTGCGCGAAAATAGCTCAAATAACGCCTCACCGTCCCCCCAACGAATAGCTCGCTGCAAAGCGGTTAAATCTTCGCTGAAACGCCCGAGCATTTCCAAAACCGCCTCTTTATTATTAAGGAACACATCGCGCCACATGGTCGGGTCTGAAGCCGCAATACGAGTGAAATCCCGGAAACCACCTGCGGAATATTTAATCACCTCAGAGCGCGTAACGGTTTCAAGGTCAGAGGCAGTGCCAACAATATTATAGGCAATCAAATGCGGCACATGAGACGTAATCGCAAGCACGAGGTCGTGATGCTCGGGTGTCATAATTTCAACCCGACTGCCCAGTTTGGTCCAGAAAGCAGACAAGGCACCAAGCGCCGTATCATCCGTGCCTTCTGGTGGGGTTAAAATAACCCACCTGTCATCAAAAAGACTAGCAAAACCCGCAGAAGGCCCTGATTGTTCCGTACCCGAAACGGGGTGGCCCGGTATCAAATGCACACCCTTTGGCAGCATTGGCGCCACAGCCTTAACAACACCCGCTTTCACCGAGCCGACATCACTGACAATCGCACCCTCTTTTAAGCTGCTTGCCATTTTTTCTGCAACAGAGGCCATCGCCCCCACCGGCACCGCAAGAAGGATTAAATCAGCATTTTTAACGGCCTCACACACATCAGCACAATATATATCGGCCAGCTCTAGCGCCTTTGCCTCAGCCAGAACAGCCGCGTCAGCATCCGCTAGTATCAGTGTGCCAACCCCGCCCCCGCGCCTGATCGCACGCGCAAGCGAGGAGCCAATAAGCCCCGCACCAATGATAGTAATGCGATCAAATGTGGCGTTGTCTTGGCTCATATCAACTGCCCAAAAACTCTTTAATCAGCGCAATCACACCTTGGTTTTGCTCTGCTGTGCCAAGGGAAATACGCAGGTGATCAGGCAGCGGCGGCAGAGCACGCACCAAATATCCCCTGCTGGTGAGAAATTCATTACAGGCCAAGGCGCATTTATCCCCCTTGGGAAATTCAACCAATATAAAATTGGTCTGGCTATCAATGACACCCAAATCAAGCGCACGCAATTGATCGGCCAACCAAAGCCGCCATTTGGTATTGAACGCGACAGATGCGCGAAGATGGTTTTGGTCCCGCACCGCTTCGATCGCAGCAGGATGCCCCGGCACACACACATTGAACGGCATACGCACCCGGCCAATCACATCAATGATGCCCGGCGCTCCATATGCCCAGCCAACCCGAAGGCCAGCAAGCGCGTACATTTTGGAAAAAGTTCGTGTCATGATCACATTATTGGCGCGCTCAACCAGTGCTTCGCCCGCTTGGTAGTCTTGTGCGGTCACACATTCAGCGTAGGCTGCATCAAGCACCAGAACCACGCTCTCTGGCAGCGCCGCATGCAGACGCTCGATCTCAGCCCATGTATTATAGGCCCCTGTTGGATTGTTTGGATTATCAATGAAAACCAGCTTCGTATCTTCAGTGACAGCGTCCAAAATACCGTCAATGTCCGCAGCCCAATTTTTATTTGGCACCGCAATGCCGGTCGCACCAACCGCGCGGGTTTGCACCGGATAGACCATAAAGCCATATTGGCTATAAATCACCTCATCACCCGGCCCTGCAAATGTGTGAATAAGCAATGTCAGCAGCTCGTCCGAACCCGCACCGCACATAATTTTATCCGCATCTAGTTTATGGATGTCGGCAATCGCTTCCCGTAGGGCCTCGGAATTTGCATCCGGATAGCGCATCAAGGTCCCGGCAGTTGCTTTAAAAGCCTCCAAGGCTTTTGGGCTGGCTCCAAACGCGCTTTCATTGGAGGAAAGTTTCACAGGCTCTGTGATGCCCTCAACCGTCGAGCGCCCCGGCACATAGGGTGCCATTTCTTGTATCCATTCGTGAGCTTTAGGCAAGGTCATGGTCTTCTCCAGCATTCAGCGAAATATGCGCATTCGGTAGGCCCTAGAATTAGTGCTATGCTTAGCTAAACGCAAAGGAAAGTTTTTACCGCGTTGACAATAGCTGAGCTTGCGGGTTTTCTGGGCTACCTGCTGATATTTGGAGCATATAATTGCACAAACCCGAAGGCCATACTGCCCGTCTGTTTGACGATAGGTGCTTAACACTGGATAGCGGCGCGCAATTGTCGCCCGTTAGTGTTGGCTATGAGCTATACGGCACCTTGAACGAAACGCGTTCGAACGCCGTTTTGATATGCCATGCATTAACCGGCGACCAATATGTTGCCAGCACCCACCCCATCACCGGAAAACCCGGCTGGTGGGAGCGCCTTATTGGCCCCGGAAAACTAATTGATACCAACAAATATTTTGTCATCTGCTCAAATGTTTTAGGGGGCTGCCTAGGCACCACTGGCCCGTGGCAAGAAAATCCAGCAACCGGCACACCGTGGGGGTTAGATTTCCCAGTAATTACCATTCGCGACATGGTGCGCGTACAAGCGGAATTATTGGACCATCTGGGCGTCGGTGAACTCTTCATGGTGGTTGGTGGCTCGATGGGCGGTATGCAAGTGCTTGAATGGCTTACCACTTACCCTGAGCGCTTACATAGTAGCATTGTCCTTGCAAGTGCCGCACGCCACACAGCACAAAATATCGCGTTTCATGAGGTTGGCCGCCAAGCAGTGATGGCAGACCCGAATTGGCACAGCGGCGCCTACTATGACAAAGATAGCAAACCAGACAAAGGCTTGTCGGTCGCGCGCATGACAGCCCATATCACCTATTTGTCTGAGGATGCTCTGACCAAAAAATTTGGCCGTAATTTGCAAGCACGCGAAGCCGTTAGCTTTGGCTTTGACGCTGATTTTCAAGTGGAAAGTTACCTTCGACACCAAGGCTCGGCTTTTGTGGATCGCTTTGACGCCAACAGTTATCTTTATATCACGCGTGCGATGGACTATCTGGATATTGCCCGCCGTTATGATGGCCGCTTGGCTGACGCCTTTAAAGCTGCCGCCCATGTGCGGTGCTGCGTGATAAGCTTTTCCAGCGATTGGCTTTATCCAACATCTGAAAACAAATCAATTGCCCACGCGATGAATGCCGCAGGCGTACGCGTAAGTTTTGCTGAAATTGAAAGCCCACACGGCCATGATGCCTTTCTGCTTGATGAGCCAGAGATGGACCAAATGCTAGCAGGGTTCGTAAGTGCCGCCGCCCTTTCAAGGGGGTTAGTATCATGAGCGATACTCTGAGCGATACTCTGAGCAATACCCAGCGCAACGCCCGGAACGATACCCGAAGCGATACGCTGCGCGCTGACTTGAAATTAATCGCTGATCTGATTGATCCCGGCAAACGTGTTTTAGACGTAGGGTGTGGGGACGGCGCGCTTTTGGACTATCTGGTCACTGAAAAGCAAGTGGACGGACGCGGGTTAGAAATTAGCCAGCAAGGCGTGAATGCCTGCGTGGCAAAAGGGTTGTTTGTTATCCAAGGGGACGCAGACAATGACCTGAGTGAATATCCCGATGATAGTTTTGATTATGTGGTTCTCAGCAAAACACTTCAAGCCGTTTACCGGCCCCGTGATGTTTTGTTGAACTTATTAAGGATCGGCAAACGCGCAGTTGTCACCATACCTAATTTTGCCCAGTGGCGTGTGCGGCTCTCGCTTTTGCGCCGAGGCCGGATGCCCGTTACCAAAGAACTGGATAAAACATGGTATAATACCGACAATATTCACTTCTGCACGATCTTGGATCTGTTTGATCTGATCGAAAGCGAAGGGCTGACCGTGAAAGAGTTTGTGCCGCACAATAAGATGGGCAAAAAACTAAACATGAACCGAACACGCGCCAACTGGGTCGCTGACCAAGCCCTGTTTTTATTGGAAAAATAGCCGGTTTAGGGTCACCGCTTTAAAGTGAAGGAAGCTCTCGGGTTACAATCACCCCGTCGGCATCGGCGATGATCCAATCACCGGGGTGTATAGTCACGCCCGAGATCGCCAATTCAACATCTTGCGCGCCACTATCAAGCTGTGCAGGTTTGCGCGGACACGTTCCGGTGGCTTTAATGCCCACATCTTCATGTGCCAATTCGTGCAAATCCCGCACTCGGCCGTAAATTACCACGCCCGCCCAACCATTTTTTGCAGCACTAGCAGCCAAATTCCCGCCCATCAAAGCCGCGCGGTCACTACCGCCTCCATCAACAACAACAACACGGCCTTCACCGGGTGTAGAAAGTAAAGCCTTTAATTTTGAATTGTCGTCCAGTGTGTGAATGGTCACAGCCGGGCCTGCAAAGTCCACACGGCCACCATAATCTTTAAAATCAAGCGCAAGAATAGCGGCAGCATCCCCTACCGCATCGCAGACATCAGCAGTTGCCAGCTTTGGTGTCACCAAATCTTCCACAGACTTTCCTTGGTTCGCATGCTTACTTTTAAGCGTGTATGATACTTACTTGGTTTGCTTGTGAATGATCGGAACAAGCATGTCACCCCAAGCGCCTTCTTCGTCATGGTAACGAGATGCGCGCATAAGTTCAACCGTTACACCTTTTCCAACCGCACTGATCACTGCATCGTTCAATCGGTGCAAAGCATTCGCCACTTGTCGGATCGCTGTCTCTTGGTTTTCTTCCATAGACGACCTTGCAGAAGGAGCATCCGACGAGGAGGGGTCTGGGGCTTTTTGTGTCATTTTATATCTCTTTCTTGTTAAACTGGGTAATATAGTAATTAAAATACTATATATTATGTAATTATAATACAAGAAATATACTACGCCTGCATGTTTTTAGGCTTGTGGACATGAAGGCATCGTTAAGGTGTCTGGGTAAAAACTGGCTTAGTTCTGGCTTTTGCCCCACCTTTTGGGATTGCGCCGTACATGCGTTTGCGCGCTGACACCAACAGGGCGCCACCAAGCATCCGTCCCAGCGGCCTTATCAAGCGCTCGCTTGTGCGTATCAACTTTGTGGCGCCAGGCCATGTAAAGGGAGGTTGCATCAACACTGTGTCCCATTCGTTCGGCTCTAGCATTTGCTCGGTCATCAATTGGAACAATTGCGACTTGCTGAAAGGACGGCCGTGGCCAAAAGGGGTCGCTTCCGCTGCTGACCAAGTTCTGCGGCGGTTTGGTGTCAGAACCACAATTTGACCTCCGGGGGCCAGTATCCGCCAAGCTTCGCGCAGTAAATTTGCCGGTCGGTGTGCATGTTCAAGACTATGAGTTACCAAAAGCCTGTCAATGGACGCGTCAGCAAGCGGCAAATGATATGGGTCCACCAGCGCACTTCTGTTATCTGTCAGCGACGGCCAATGACAAACGCCTTGCTGGGCTGGCATCAGCGCCATAAACCGGGCAGTGCTACCAGCCGGTTCAGCCGCGATAAGATGGTCCAAAAAAGGCAGAGCATACCCAAGGCCAACATGAACAGCGCCCGCCTGCGGCGGCATAAATTTGGCAATACGCTCAGCAATCAATTGGGCGGTTAGCCCACCCAGTTGAGTTTGGTAAAACCGGTGAAGAGATAAAACGTCTGGTCGCACAGCCTATCCCTTCTTCTGACCGAAAGAAATTGCACCCCTGATACCCATCAGCCCAAATCCGTCAAAGGGGTCGCTATGGCCCGAGGAAACCCCGAACCCGAAAAGAGGGTCGCCAAAACTACAAAAACAGGGATGCTGATCATACATGCCAGTATAAAGCCTGAAACAAGAAGCAAAACCCTATTTTCTGTGGTTAGTGTAATTTTCCGGTAAAGATCTTACTTCGAAAATCCTCGAAACATTCGGGCCACTTTCCACCTCTGCCACTGATAACGAAAACTTGACGCTTTGTTTAAGGCAACTCACCGCATATGTGTGGCATCCTCCCTTTGCACACACTAGGGTCGCAGCTTCATCACAAATAACCATCCATTGACCCAAACAAGCCGGACGCTCGGCTTATTTTAGAAATAAAAGGCCTGAATATTAGGCCATTTAAATTAGGCCTCATGAATGCCGATTATTTTGTTTGCAGTTTTTATCGACCTCTTGGGTTTTGGTATCATTGTGCCCATCTTGCCGTTCCTAACTATGAAATTTGGGGGCGGGGTATTAACCGGAGCTATGCTAGTTTCTGTCTATAGTTTATTCGCCTTTGTCATGGGGCCAATATGGGGACGATTTTCAGATAAATTCGGTAGGCGCCCGGCGCTTGCGGGAACCTTTCTTGGGGCCTCCGCATCCTATCTTGTGCTAGGTTTTGCTGATACGCTTTTACTGCTATTTTTAGCGCGCGCCATGTCAGGGGCGATGGCTGGGAATGTGGGAATAGCCATAGCCGCTATCGCCGACGTTACAACGGACGAGAATCGCGGCAAAGCAATGGCTAAAATCGGCGCGGCCTTTGGCCTTGGCTTTGCCTTTGGCCCCGGAATTGGCGGGCTTTTAAGCACACTAGGCGGTAACGAGGAAATCGGCATTAAAGCCGCAGGGCTAACTGCCGCAGCCCTTTCCTTCATTGCCATGAGCCTCACCGCCTTTCTGATGCCTGAAACCAACCCGGCGCAAGGGAAAAACCACGGCACACCCTCAAAGCTCCCCCATTGGCAGGACGTTATCAAACAACCCGGTCAATCTTTATTGTTTGCAATGTTTATGATAACCGCCGTAGCGCAGAGTGTAAGTTTTGCCCTGACGCCCTTTTGGGCAGAAGCCGTCCTTGGATGGAATGCTGTGCAGGTTGGCTACTTGTTGATGGCGTCCGGTATCGCGGTATTTCTGCTGCAAATGTTCGCGGTTGGGCCTCTGTTCAAACATTTGGGGGAAGTAAAATCCGTCATGGTTGGTGTGGGTCTTAGTCTGCTCGGTTGCAGCATCATTGTCTTCGCGCAACCAAGTATGATGGTTGCGGCCATAGGATTTCCGATGGTGATGAGTGGCTTAACGCTTGCATTTCCAGCGCTTAATAGCTTGGTGTCTCGGCGCACAAGTGCCAGCTTGCAAGGTACGGCGCTTGGCATGTCAAACGGATTTTCAGCGCTTGGCCGTGTTGCGGGGCCGATCGCAGGGGCCACTTTATTTGGAGCCAATACCAACGCCCCTTTTCTTGTTGTCGCAAGCGCAGCCTTCTTGATGCTGGCTTGGGGCATTTATGAAATTTCCAGAAAATAGCTTTGTTTTAACGGGACAAAATCAGCCGCTACAAGCAGGGCTTTGTTCCTTAAACCAGCGGCCATAATCACGGGCAACAGCCTTCATAGCCTCACCAAAAGCCTCCACCACACCCCGGCCTCCGGACGATTTTACAGCCATTGTTTGCTTGAAGGTTGGGTGACTTATCAAATGGCTATCTGCCAAACGGACCAGTGAAAATTGCAGAGCAATCTCGACCACATCATCTGCCGGTGTCAGACCGGGAACAAATTCCATTGACCAAACCTTGGTGCCTAAGCGGCACCCGGCTTTAATATCCAGTTCCCCTTCGCTGACCATATTTGCGTTTGACTGTGCCGCAAGCGAGAGCGTGATATAATCGCGCAGCATATCAGATAGATGGTCAGACCAAGCCGCCCCCGCCAAAGCAGTGTGCCTGTTTCCGTCAAGCCTAACAGCTACATTTCTACCGTCCAAAGCGCCTGCCATTTTGGGGCCGTCTACATAGACCACCGGACCAGTTGGATTAGCTTTTGCCGCAGCACCCTCATAGCGCAGGGTGAAGACATCCCCCGCAGGCCCATCGTCGCCAAAAGAAATTAGCGGCCCACATGACGCCAGCATCAAGGAGCTCAAGCCAACCACCCCAAACTTCAATTTTTGACTGAAGGTTTCCCTCATTTTTTATCTTCCTTGATGCTGCGGCTTTTCAGATCGTATTCCACATCTTTTGCGCCAAATATAATCTTCGCAGGATCCTGCTCTAGTCGTTTCATCAAACGTGAGAGGCTTTGCGCCGTGGCACGCAGGTCTACAATCATTTTCGATACTTCAGGCAAACTTCCGCTAACAAATTGTGTGATAGTTGCCTCGTTTGCGGCGACCAGATTATCAATACGTTTGATCATATCAGTAGCCGACTGCATCGCCTTGATGGCTTCATGCACCACCTGTTCCCCGTCTTTTTCAAGCAACGCGTTTCCGTTTGCCGCCAAGCGTGAAATATTCTCCGCTGCCTCTGTCGCCTTCACCAATACCACGCGGGCTTCTGCCACAACTGAATCAAGATCCGTTGTCGCTCGGGCCAAATTAGACGTAAGCTGCTCTGTATTCTTCAGCGTATTTGAAAGGGACTTCACATTTTCATCCGCGAGAACCTTCTGTATTTGAACAATAGTTTTAAGCGTTTGCTTTATAAGGTTGGGCGCCCCTTCATAAACAGCCTGAAATGCGGACGTGCCAGCCGGTATCACAGCGCGTTCATCCTCTGGCCCGGCAATGATCGGCTTGCCTCCCGGTGGGCCACCGGTTATTTCAATATAGGCAACACCCGTTAATCCTTGGAATTCCAGCTTGGCCTCAACACCTGTTGTAATCGGCACTTCAGAACGCAACCTGATCCAAACGCGCACCAATTGCGCATCGTGGGGCGCCAAGGTAATATCGCGCACATCCCCCACCGCGATGCCTGAATAATAGACAATACTACGCTTATAAAGCCCGGAAACTGAGCCTTCGAAATAAATGTCATAATCGGTATATTCTGCGTCTAGATCCACTTTGGCAATCCAAACAGCAAAGGCAACAAGGCCAGCCAAAAAGACCAGTACAAAACTGCCTACTAGAATATGCGACGCGCGAGTTTCCATGCCTTTTTAGTCCTTCAGTCGTCTTTCTAATTTATGCCAAACGCTGTGTTTATTTTAAACCGTGTCCCTAGCCCATTCTGGCTGCTTAACAGTCTTTTGGCGGGCCGCTTCCAAGGCTAGCGGCAGCACGTCCTCTAGGGCCACCAAAATATTCTTGCACCCATGGATGATCAAACTTGGTTACGTCTTCCAGAGGGGCTACAATCAGAAGCTTTTTATCCCCCAAAACAGCCACACGGTCGCACACTCTGTACAAAGTGTCGAGATCATGAGTAACCAAAAATACCGTTATCCCAAGGGATTTTGTTAAATCTTTGATCAATCCGTCAAAGGCCGCAGCCCCGATAGGATCAAGGCCTGCTGTGGGTTCGTCCAGAAACAATATCTCTGGATCAAGCGCCAGAGCGCGCGCCAGTGCTGCGCGTTTACGCATGCCACCAGACAAATCTGCCGGAAACTTGCAAGCTGCATCTAATGGCAATCCCGCCATTGTCACTTTACTGCGCGCCAGATCATCCATCAAATCAGCGGACATGTGAAAATACTCTCTAAGCGGCACCTTGATATTTTGAGCCACAGTCAGCGCACTAAACAATGCGCCATCTTGAAACAAAACGCCCCACTCCCGTCGGGCAGCCTGCATTTGATCATTTGTCATAGTTGATTGATCATATCCATTGATTTCAATGGTGCCCGCTTGCGGCTTTCGCAGCCCAATGATCGAGCGCAGTAAAACCGATTTACCAGACCCTGAACCACCCACAACACCCAGTATTTCACCGCGCTTCACATCCAGATCAAGCCCATCATGCACGACATGATCTCCGAAGCTATTTACAAGCCCCCGCACCTTGATGATGGTATTTAAATCGCTTAAAGATCCGTCCATGCGCTTACAGTCCCACACTGGTGAAAAAGACGCCAAACAAAGCATCAAGGACGATCACAAGAAAGATCGACTGCACCACACTTTTGGTCGTGCGAGCGCCCAGAACATCAGCGCTTCCAGACACCCTAAGCCCCTGATAACAGCCGCCCGAAGCAATTATGGCCGCAAAAAATGGCGCTTTTATCATGCCCACCAAAAAATGATCAAAACTGACATTATCGTGGAAATAAACCAGAAAATTTGCAGGCGCGATATCAAGTTGGACCCAGGCCATCATCACTCCGCCAGCCATGCCCATCACATCCGCGTAAAAGGTTAACAAGGGCAAGCAAATCATCATCGCCAGTAAGCGTGGCAGCACCAAAACATCAATGGGGTTCATGCCAAGCGTGCGCATAGCGTCGATTTCTTCATTCAAGCGCATCGACCCTATTTGGGCGGCAAAAGCGCTGCCAGAGCGCCCCGCAATGATAATCGCGGTCAACAAAACCGCCATCTCGCGCAAAAGTGTAATCCCCAGCAAATCAATCACAAAAACATCAGCGCCAAATTTAGCAAGCTGGATCGCGCCCTGATTAACCATCACCGCGCCGATCAAAAAAGTAATCAGCCCTACGATGCCCATGGCATTTACGCCGATCACTTCAACCTGATGTATCATCGGCACCAGCCGAATACGGCCCGGAGCAAGTAAAGTTCCAAACAAGCGCGTTAAAAGGAGCCCTAAAAACCCCAAAAGCCGTGCTATGGACGCAACCGCGCGCAAAAAAGCCTCACCAACTTCAACAACGGGGCCAATATACCAAGGCAATTGTTCAGGTTCAGTAGCGGCAGGAGGCGGCCGGCAGCTAATGACGTCTAGCAAGCCTTTATGCTCTGAAGAAACACCGGTAAGAACTGCCGCACCCGCATCATCAATGTTAGAGGCAAATCTGCGAATAAGAACCGCACCCGTTGTATCAAGATCGGAAATGCCCGTGCAGTCCAGAACGGCCCCGCAGTCTACAGCGTCCACAGTGGCGTCCATCACTTCGTCTATTGCCTGTGCATTATCAATTGTCCATGACCCAAGAAAACGCACGAGCGAACTAGGGGTCCCTTGCTCAACACAAACAAAATCTGAGTGATAGACGATTTCCGCCATAAGTACTGGCCCTTAAATGCCATTATTTTCGCTGCCGATAAGCCGCTGCATATACAGTACAGAACACCACGGCGCCCATAGAAGTTCGGCCCCAGCCTTGCTGAATTTCTTGGGAAAAACAACCCTATAATCGCCAGCTTACCGTGTGTTTAGCGCCCCGTAGACGCAAGCGGCATCTTTCTGGCCAAAAATTCTGTGCATGTGCACGATGACACAGGAAATCACACTTTAATCGCGCGGTGATCATAAGCGCGTGATCACCCAAAAGTCGCCTTGAAAGTGATTAATTCTGTTCCCAAATGACGCTTTTTACAAGTGAAAACAGCTTTGCAAATCCGCAAAAATGATATTTCAAATTGAAATAATAACCCATCATTTTTGCCTTAAATTTGCGATTTTGTTAAAGCAAAAGGCCCCGCAATGACGCAGCACATAGGATTTCTTTTCAATCACGAGGCAGATCATCAAGTTTGGCATCTCGCCCCAATGATCCCCGCGCTTGCGGCTGCTGCTAAGGATGTTAAAATCAGTGTCCTAGCGTCAACAGCTGAACAGCTGGAAACCGTACGCCAAATCGCGGGCAATGTCTCTGGCTGTGAATTCCACCTGCTCAGCGTTCCGCGTTCGGTTGATTTAATAGACAAGGCCTTCAAAAAAATCGCCCCCTACAAGCGCATAGCCATACTAAAAAACAATCTTGATCTTTTTGCTGGCTTTGATGCGCTTATTGTACCTGAACGCACCAGCTTGCTGTTGAAAGAAAATTTTGGCCTCAAGGACCTAAAAATAATCCGTGTTTGCCACGGCGCAGGGGACCGCGATGTTGCTTGGGCTAACAATATTGCTAAATTTGATTTTGTTATGCTGCCGGGGGAAAAACATCGCTCGCGTATGCTTGAATTAGGCCTTGTTCGCCCCGAAACCAGCGCCGTGATTGGCTATATGAAGTTCGATCCCCTCATCAATACACCAGCCCCTAAGGTTCAATTCAAACAGGACCGCCCGGTAGTGCTCTATAATCCACACTTCGACCCGTATCTTTCCTCATGGTATGATATGGGGCTTGATGTGTTGGAATATTTCGCCGCCAGTTCAGAGTATAATCTGATATTCGCTCCGCACATCATGCTGTTCGAACGCAATATTCACACGTCTTTATCCTACAAGGTGGCTCGGTGGCGCAAAAGACTGCCCCCACACATTTTGAACTGCGATAATATCCATATTGATACTGGAAGCAAAAAAAGTACAGATATGACCTACACCCGCGCGGCAGATATTTATCTAGGGGATGTCAGCAGCCAAGTTTATGAATTTATCAACTCGCCCAAACCTTGTGTGTTTTTAAACGCGCATAATGCCGACTGGAAAAATAATCCTCAGTATAAGTTCTGGTCGATGGGGCCTGTCATTTCCTCAATTGCGGCATTGCATAATGGCTTATCGCACTCTATTGAACACCACACTCTGTATAAGTTGGCACAAAAGCACTTGTTTAGAGAGTCAATAGACCTACAATCCAAACCCTCGGCAGACCGAGCTGCCGAAGCGTTACTGAAATTTATGGATATAGACGCGTGCGAGCAGCAACCACTGAGAAAATACGGGTAGTTATTCTTGCAGGGCAACGCCCAGGTGTTGATCCGGTTGCGTCCATGTTCAACGAACGTTACAAAGCTGCGGTTAAGATTGCAGGCAAAACCATGCTGAACCGCGTGATGGAAGCCATTGATGCCTCAGGCCGAGTTTCAGACACATATATCCTGCTTCAAGAACCAGAGTTTTTGCGCAGCAGACCAGAGTTTCATGAACTGGCAAACCGCAGTGACGTGCATCTGATGGCCAGCAAACCTTCTATCAGCGAAAGCCTATTGGAAATTCTGAATGAAGCGCACATTGAGCTCCCCCTTTTAGTGACAACCTGTGACCATGTTTTGCTACGCGGGAAGGATATTAATGCTTTCATCGAAGCCCAGCCCGATGTTGCAGACATGACCGTAGGCTTAGTATCCGCCGAAATCGTCTTATCGGCCTATCCAGATATCCAGCGTACTTGGCTCACGTTTGCAGATGGACGCTTCACCAGCTGTAACCTTTTCATGATCGCAGGGGACAAGGCCAAAGCCGCGCTGACTTTCTGGGCCAGCATAGAGCAGGACCGCAAAAAAGTGTTATATATGGCGTGGCGCTTTGGCCCGCTGACCCTCATTGGATATATGCTTAAATTGCTCACCCTTGTGCAAAGCTTTAAACATGCTTCCAAATCCATGGGGGCAGACATCAAGCCTATTTTACTGGACCATGCTGATCTGGCCATTGATGTGGACAAAAAATCAGATGTTGAATTTGTTCAACACCATTTAGAGCAATAAATCATGGGCAGGATCATTGTTTTTGATCTTGATCGTACTGTGATCCGCTTTGGGTCTTATACTCCGTTTCTACTATTTTATGCACGCAAGTGTGCTCCTCTCAGGCTGTTGTTTGCCCCTTTGGTAATATGTGCCATGCTGGCCTATACAGCGCGCCTTATTAGCCGCGACCGTCTAAAGGAGATTATGCTGCTACTGCTTGTTGGTCGGGTGGAAAAAAGCCGCATGGACAAAGTGGCAAACCAGTTTGCAGATTATATCCTTGCTGAGAAATGTTACAGAAAAGCTGTAAGTGCTATCAATGACCACCTAAAGGCAGGTGACACCCTAATCCTTGCGACAGCCAGCTTCGCTTTTTATGCCAAACATATTGCCAAACGACTTGGCTTTCACCACACCCTCGGGTCTGAGGTGGCGACAAGTGACCACCATTATCACCCAAAAATGGTTGGCGAAAATTGCTATGGGCAAGCCAAGGCCAATAAGGTGAGTGCATTTTTAAAAGCACATGATTTACCAAGCACCCCGGACCTCTTTTACACCGACGATTACAGCGACATGCCAACCATAAACCTGTCACGGTCCTGCGTTCTTGTGAACCCTGATACAAAGCTTCGGGCATATGGTGAGGCCACAGCCAGCGCGACGATTGTGAACTGGCAGTAGCAGCAATCCCTTGTTTTCTTAAATATTCAGTCATAGTCTATAGAAAACATGCACGAAGGAATTAACCGGTGCGGGCAGACAGCACAACCACCTTTAGAACTCTATACCCTCCTATCGAAGCCTATAAAAGCGAGCGGCTTTTGGTTCAAGGTGGGCATGAAATATATCTAGAGCAATCGGGCAACCCTAGCGGCATACCCATATTATTTGTACACGGCGGCCCCGGCGGCGGAACAAGCGCAATCCAGCGGCGATTTTTCAACCCTAAAAAATTCCATATCATCCTGTTTGATCAGCGCGGCTGTGGACAAAGTCGCCCACATGCCTCGCTTGCACATAATACCACTGATGCCTTAATTGATGACATGGAAGCCATTCGCTTGCATCTGGGCCTTAATAAATGGGCGCTTTTTGGTGGGTCATGGGGAAGTACGCTTTCCCTTTTATATGCTGAAAAGCACCCCGAGCATGTCAGCAATTTAATCCTGCGCGGGATTTTCCTGATGCGCCAACGCGAAGTGGATTGGTTTTACCAAAATGGTACACGGTCGATTTTCCCCGAGGCATGGGCGCGCTTTGCGGGGGCTATCCCAGAACCAGAGCGTAATGATTTGGTTAAAGCTTACCATAAACGCCTGACCGACCCCGCCTTTGAAAACGAGCGCCTGCATTTTGCCAAGGAATGGAGCCTGTGGGAAGGCAGCACAGTAACCTTAGTGCCAGACAGTGAACAGCGCGCCCATTCAGTTGATCCCGTTTTTGCCACCGCTTTTGCACGAATTGAAGCACATTATTTTTTCAACAAAGGCTTTCTGGAAGCTGATAATCAAATATTACGCGATGCTGGGCAATTAATGGGTATTCCAACAACCATAATCCAAGGGCGCTATGACAGCATTTGCCCACCCATCTCCGCTTTTGAGCTGTCGCAGGCTATGCCGTGGGCCAAATTAAACATTGTCCCTGTCGCCGGACATTCGGCGTTTGAGCCTGCTATTCAGCACGAATTAATCTGTGCAACGGACGCCATTTAACACCAATCCGTATCTTTGACAGGACATTTTAATGAAAAATCTTGGCGTACTTATATCTTTTTTGATGCTTATCAGCTGGCCAGTAAGCGCACACGAAAGCAGCGAACACGACGGCTTGATGATCGAAACGGCCTGGGCACCACATACCGGCAGAAGAACCGCATCAGCAGCGGTTTATCTAACCATCAAAAACTCTAGCAATACAGCCGATGCCCTTATCGACATAAAAACAGACCGCGCCGCTAGTGCAATGTTGCATGTCTCAAAAGAGGTGGGGACAATTATGCAAATGGAGCATGTGGCGCGCTTGCCGCTTCCAGCGCACACTAGTGTTAGCCTCACACCTGGCGGTCACCATATAATGCTGATGCGGTTAACCAAGCCCTTAAAACGAGGTGAGATATTTCCGCTAAACTTAACGTTCGAGCAACAAGGTGATGTGACAATTTTGGTAGAAATAACCGGCATTGGCGGCCCTGAACACAACTAATTCCAAACCAATCCACCGAGGAGGCCGTGTGTCTAACTGTCTTGGTTGTCTATCCAGCCGGCCAACTCTGTGCGACTGATATCTTCCAACATAGCCATACCGTGATCACTATCATTTAAGCATGGGATATAATGGAAATGGCTACCGCCGGCCTCTAAAAAGCTGGCCCGCAATTGCATATTGATTTCCTCAAGTGTCTCTAGACAATCAGCGCTAAAAGCAGGGGCCAAAACCGCAAGTTTTTTTACGCCCTCTGCCGCAAGTTGTTTGACCATTTGGTCTGTATAAGGTTGAACCCATTGGGTTGGCCCGACGCGTGATTGAAAACTGGTTAGCAGATCGCTTTCGCTTATCCCAAGTTCAGCGCGCAGCAAGCTGCTGGTATCTAAACACTGGTCTGGGTATGGGTCTCCCTTATCCCAATATGATTTTGGGATCGAATGGTAGGACGCCAATATCTTATCAGGGTTCCATTCTAGTGCATCTAAAGACTGCGTCACAGACTGAGCAAGTGCTTTGATAAAAGCGGGTTTATCATAATAAGCCGGCACAGTGCGTACCGCCGGTTGCCAACGCATGGTTTTCAGAACGTCAAAGGCTTTATCGTAAGCTGTCGCTGTTGACGTAGCGCTATACTGTGGATACAGCGCAAACAATAAAATCCGGTCACAGCCTTTTTCTTTCAAATCAGCAAGCCCCGCCTCAATCGACGGCGTGCCGTACCGAAAAGCCCAAGCAACTTCAGCGTCGCTTTCGAGCAAGGTTTGTAATATTTCTGCTTGGCTACGGCTATAGGTTCTAAGGGGTGATTCGTTACGCTCATGATCCCAAATTTTGGCATAAGCACGCCGAGACCGAATCGGTCGCAGCGTTAAAATGGGGCCATAAAGGATCGGAAACCAAAAAAGTTTCGGTGTTTCGATCACTCTTTTATCAGACAAAAACTCTTTAAGGTAGCGACGAACCGCGCCATATGTCGGCGCATCAGGTGTGCCAAGGCTGATCAATAAAAGACCGATTTTTCTGCACCTTAATTCCATATGTTGATCCAGCATTAAGTCAAAGCCCTCCTATGCGGCACACCAAAGGCCTCCACACAAACACACCAAGAGGTTGGTTGATCATAAAACCCGCCCCAAGTAGCTGTGTTACGCTTTCATATAATTTAAAGCAATTGCTGCCTAAAATTCAGATATAAAAAGTTTCTGGCACCCTCGCATATAATCATGCGGCTGGTTCAGAAGGAAAACCAAAAAACAGTGAAAAACGCGGTGAGACAACAGTGGGCATAAGCAGAGAAAAAGATGATCTTCTGATCGACATCAAAGCGTCGATTGAAAAGGCTCTGGATGCCCGCATGACAGATTTAGCCGGAGCTCTATACCGATTGCAAGGCAGCACAAGCGGCTGGTGTGATCACGCAGACTGCGGCCCGTGCCCTTTGGCCCCTTTGAAATGTGTCACCCAATTAGACGAACGCGTGAACGAACTTATCACAAAGCACCACCATGCCAAAGGCACAGAGAAACCCGAAAACACCAAAAAAGTTGAAGACAATAGCTTAGAGGAAGCATCCGCCGCTAATTCCCCCAAGGGTGAGCTTAGTGAGACAGAGATCAAACTATATGCATATAGGTTGCACCACCAATTGGGCGACAGAGCGCCAGACTATATTTCAAAAAAGTTGCGCTCGATCAATCCGATGCAAGAGCCGACCAAAGTCAAAGACTGGAACCGCATTCGGGCAGAACTTACAAACGTTGTGCTTAATGGCGATGAACCAAATCCTCACAAAATAGACTGAAAATTTAACGTCTTTGCACCTCCTTGGTTTTCTGTTGCGCCGTCTTCACCGGATGCCTCAACACCCTCTGATCCTATGAAATATCTGCACTGGCAATGTCATCTGGCAAGTTTCATGTTGCGCCGTCATCATAGCTTGTGCCTAATGGCGGCAAGCCAGTGGGGAAAGCTATGGGTGCCAATTGTTGCCATGATGTAAAGTTTGATGGGATGGACCCAGCGTATAAGCGCGCGCTCATTTGGGTTATTTTAATCAATGCAGGTATGTTCTTGGTTGAAATGCCTATGGGCTTTGTCGGGCAGTCCCAAGCTTTGAAAGCCGATGCTTTAGACTTTCTCGGCGATACATTCACCTATGCAATCTCACTCGCGGTCATTGGCAAAGCGGCCAGTTTGCGGGCCAAAGCAGCTCTGGCCAAAGGCGTTAGCCTTTTGTTGATGGGCATTTGGGTATTAGCGTCCACTATATATAGCGTCTTTTACCAGCCCCAGCCTGAAGCTATTATTATGGGTTCAATTGGATTTGCAGCCTTGGTCGCCAACCTTTTAAGTGTCCTATTTTTATTACGCTTTAAGGACGGTGATGCCAATGTGCGCTCCGTGTGGCTGTGCAGCCGCAATGATGCCATTGGGAATATCATGGTTATGCTGGCCGCTTCAGGGGTATGGGCCTCTGGCACCGGCTGGCCTGATCTGATCGTTGCGGCGATTATGGCAAGCCTTTTCCTGTGGAGCGCTCTTAGCATCATCCAGCAATCAATAGGAGAATTGAGGCAGCATCGCATGGACACAGACTAGCATGGTGGTGCCGGCCCGCACTTCAAAATAGATTCATTTGAATCAAAGACTTGAGCCCACACACTGCTGTTGTTTATACTGGTCGCAATCAGGAGGCAAAGTGAGCACACTTTTTAACAGACGCAAGAAACCAATTCAGCAAGCCATCGGACAACTGCTGTTACTGGCGTCCTTCATCGTGGCCGTCGTTTACGGTGGGGGATGGTACCCCGCAGATTGGCTGTGGTCTGTGATTGTTAAAGGCTCTGCTGTCGGGTTGCTGGCAATTTTTGTCTTGATCAGCATGCAAAGCCTCAATCATTTTTTGTTGTTTCTAGCTTTGGCTGTTTCAGTTAGCGGTGATGTGCTTATATCCTTGCCCGAAGAAAACAGCTTCACGCACGGGCTGATGGCTTTCCTGTGTGCCCATATTGTTTTTATCGTTTTATTCATTAAAAATCGTATGTTAACCGAGGATATCACAGCCTCAAGGGTTCGCGTTGCGGCACTGATGTGGGCGTTGGCTGCGGTAAGCGGATATTTCTTATATCCCCATTTGGGCAATATGCTTATACCGGTCTTAGTTTACTCAGTCACACTTGCTGCCATGGCAACCACTGCTATTTTCAGTAAATATCCAGTAAAATTAGTAGGATTAGGAGCGCTATTATTTGTCTTTTCGGATACGGTCTTAGGCGCGCGGCAATTCCTAACTATTCCAGATTTTTGGGGCTATATTGTATGGGCTAGCTATTATCTCGCGCAGCTTATGCTAACGCTCGGTGTGATGCTAACCGACGAGCGGCCAACCAATTATGGCGGATATCGATTTGACTAATACTTCATTTGGCCGCACAAGGAGTGCCCTTTTGCAGAAAGTATTGAGGTCATGATCGTGGTAGACCGGGATAAGAAAAAATTACAGAAAAAAGCCTCAATATTAATTGAGGCCCTGCCCTATCTGAAAAAATATGCCGGCGACATTTTTGTCGTGAAATACGGTGGGCATGCGATGGGCGAGCCTGAGCTTGCGCTACAATTTGCTGAAGATATCACTTTGTTAAAACAAGTCGGCATCCATCCTGTGATCATCCATGGCGGTGGGCCACAAATTGGCCGCATGCTAGAGCGCCTTGAGATTAAATCTGAATTTATAGACGGCCTGCGCGTAACCAACAAAACCACCGTCGAGATTGCTGAGATGGTCTTGTGCGGGAACATTTGCAAATCAATAGTTGCCGATATTCAAATGGCGGGCGGACGGGCAATAGGGCTGTCGGGCAAAGACGATGGCTTGGTAACAGCCACCAAAGTGGCGCGGACCCAAATTGATCCGACATCTAATATTGAAAAAGCAATTGATCTGGGTTTTGTGGGTGAACCAACTGCGGTGAACCCAACCCTCCTGCTACAAACAATTGAGGCTGGAGTTATTCCGGTGATCTCCCCCATTGCCGCTGGCACAGATGGCCACACATATAACATCAATGCCGACACCATGGCGGGAGCCATCGCTGGCGCCCTAAAAGCGCGGCGCTTTTTCCTGCTTACGGATGTCCCTGGCGTTTTGAATAAAGACGGTGAAATGTTAACCGAGCTTGACCACGCGGAAATTGAGACACTGAAAGCTGACGGCACCATCTCAGGCGGCATGTTGCCCAAAGTGGATACCTGCCTGAAAGCTGCGGAACAAGGTGTAAACGGTGCGGTTATCCTAGATGGCCGTGTGAAACATGCCGTTTTACTTGAAATATTTACCGAAAGCGGCGCAGGGACCTTAATCAGGGTCTAAAGCAAATGCGTTTCACACTATATCCAAAGCTATAAAGCCCTATTACAGCCTTAGTCCTGATCAAGAAAATAGCTTAAATGCCACTCAAGTTCACTGGCGTCGATAGGATATTTATTGCCGTTTTTACCAACCAATAATTGCGCTGACGGCACGAGAGCAAATTTAGTTTGCAGTTCATAAGCTGTTCGCATGGCCAAATCACACCGCCACGCCATCGCAGTAACCGCGCGGCCACTTTTTGAATGAATGATTTGACGAACCGTGTCGGCGGTAAGGTCTCCCATCACAGCGAGGCACTGCACCAAAAGTTCCCGATTGTTGGCTTCGATTTGTTCAATAACAAATTTATCGTCCAACATACCGCGCTGGAAATAATCAAGCGCTGATTTCGCCAGTTTAGCCTCTTCGCTTTGGCCAAGTCGTTCACCCGCCAACCTGTCCCTGACCCTGTCTAAAATATCCTCTGCCTGTTCTTCCTCAAGGCCCGCTTGGTCCATCATCGCATGCACCAGTGCCGACGCCACAAACCCAGCAACACGTTTCATGGCCCGGATCGACAATTGTGGGCGCAAGGCAACCGGCTTATGTAGATCCTCAACAGTTTCCGCCTGTGCGATAATTTGGTCGAGCGTATCTTCGCGGATTTGAGCATTTTTATTGGTCAAAAGTGCCGCTATTGCAGGAATTTCAAGGCTGGCAGCAATATCACCGGATACGTCTTCTGATACCTCGGACCGGTTTGCAATGGCCTCTAGCGCTGATGCCGAAGCTCCTGCCGCAATAATTTCGCGCAGATCATCATCATTCAGCAAAGGGCTATATTGCAGCACAGGGCCGCACACAATTTCCTCAATGTCGCGGGCAAGTTTATCAACAATGCGTTTTGGCACTTTATCTGAGGATTTAATGGCCTCAGCGATAACAGCACGCACCTTGGGTAATTGATCCTGCGCCAAGGATTCTAGCGTTGAGATCGCCTTATCTCTTAGTGCCGCGCGCTCTTCATCTTCAAGGCCGGGAACCAGACGACCAATTTTACGGGCCAGTTCTGTACGGACATCCGCATCTTCATCATCTTTAAGTTTGTCATCTGCTTGTTGCGGTGTTGCAGGGTTTTTGGCTATCTGTTTGCGCACCGCGGCCGAGCTGTCATCAGCCAGAAAATACAAAACCTCAGGCCGCACATCTTTACGGGCAGCAAGTTGCTCGCGCTGGTTATCACTGCCCTCTTTTAAAATATGTTGCTCAACCTCAGCCGAGAGCTTTTCAGGTAGCTTTTTGTCCCCAGAGAACAGGGCTTTTAGTTTGTTTAACATCTATTTCTACTCCCCATCTTCGCTGCTATTTGGTGCGAAGGCGATAGCATTTTTGCCTGCCTTTTTCACCTCATACAGGGCCGCATCTGCACGCTCGGTTAAGTCTGTCAGACATAAATCTTTTCCCGGCGTTGACCGACAAATGCCCACCGAAGCCCCTAAGCCCAGATCTGGGTTCCCTATTTTCTCTCGCACATCTGGCATATATTCCAAAAGCTTCTGTGCCTTAATTTCAGCTGTTTTTTCATCTGCATCTTCTATCCATAACACAAATTCATCGCCGCCAAAGCGCCCTGCATAATCACTTGCCCGAATGATTTTCTGTAATTTGTTAGCAACCAAAATAATTGCTTCGTCACCAGCCTTGTGGCCTAAAGTATCATTGACTTCTTTAAAATGATCCAAATCTATAAAAACCAAGCAGCCAGCTTTGCCGGTGCGGCATTGGTGCTTTAGGCGCCTCTCAACAGATTCTTTAAATGCGCGGCGATTTAAAAGATCGGTCAGTTCGTCCTTACCAGACAAACGTGACAAACGGTCGATCAATTCCGCTTTGCCAAACGCTGCTGTTAGCACATCGCCAATATCGTCCAGAAGCTGCAATTCTTGTTTGGACCACGGACTAACGCTGGTATCACGGCTGATCACCACCATACCAATACCGCGCTCTGCACGGTCAAGACGCAGTGCGAGGTGATTTCTGTTTGCGCCCTTGATTTCGCGGACACCCTGCTCTGATTGTTCTAGCTCAGACCAAATATTTTCTAAATTAAGATCTTCCGCACTGTCCCCACATGTTGATACCGGCACCAAGCCATCTCGATTTTTCATGACAGACCAAACCAGATCGGCACGCAGCACATCAATAAGTTCAGTTGACGCGCTTTCAAGCAATTCCTGTGCGTTTTCTGAAGCGTTCAATATGCGGGTAATGCGTTGCTGCACAGCCACCCGAAGGTGCTCTTGCCTTTTTTGCCGATCTTTCTCAATACGGTCAGAAATATCGCGGCATGTCCCGCGTATCCCCAGCGGTGTGCCATCCTTTGCAAACGCAGGCTCTACCGTCATGGCAACGCTTCGCTTTTTATCGCCGCTAATCTCGATTCTAACAGGTTCAAACCGGGTTTTTTCATTCACAATCAAAGGGCTTCGTGCCGGTGCTCGACCAGAAGACCAGAAAATATCTACAGCTTTGCGGCCCAACCACGCTTCTGTTGAGCACCCAAAAGCTTCAGCAGGTGAGACAAAACTAAAGCAGCCATCCACTCCTACTTGGAAGGACAGGTCCACAGCCCCATCAAGCAAGCTTTTAAGAAGTATTCGGCTTTCCAACAGCGCTTCCGCCATCTTTTCAACCAATTCGGTGTCACGAGCGATTAACAAAGTTGCTCCCGCCTGTGGCACAGTTGTCAGCCATATTTTGGCGCCTGCTTCATTCTCAAAATGATATTCCCCGAGAACCCCGCTTGCTTGCGTTTCAGCAACAGCTTCCACAAGAGGAGCAAAATCTCGCCGCCACATTTCAGCCAAGCTTTCACCCAGATGAGAGCGGTCAATCAGGCGCCCATCGTCCGCCACCAAGATAGCAGCAGAGCGGCTATCTTCTATGCGAGCACTTGTGGCCCCACGTTTCTTTAAAGATTTCAACACCAGCGAACACCCATATTCGTAAAATCATTACTATGCACTGTATCGTTAACACTATTAATGTAGGTTTAAAGTGACGCAGTAAATAATTAAGGTAAAAATGACCCAATCCCCAAGCACAGCATACCATGATGCCTTTCATAATGATCGTGACACATGGGTTTTTGATCTTGATAACACCCTCTATACGGCAGAATGCGCCCTGTTTGATCAAATCGACAAGAAAATTGGGGCCTATGTGCAATCCGTAGTGCAAGTTGATGCCGCCGAAGCAAAGAAGATACAAAAACGCTATCTGCTGGAATATGGCACCACGCTGAACGGGCTGATGAAAAACCATAAAGTGGATCCTCCCCATTATCTAGCCACCGTCCATGCGATCGATTTTTCCCCGATCAAACAGGATAAAAAGCTACAAAAAGCTATTAAGGCACTAAAGGGTCGCAAGCTTGTTTTCACCAATGCAGATAGACCCTATTCAACTGAAATCATGCGACGCCTTGGGGTTTTAGACCTTTTTGAGGGTATCTTTGATATTGTCGAAGCAAAGCTTTTGCCCAAGCCGCAGATGCAAGTTTATGAGATGTTCCTCAAAAAATTTGATGTAGACCCAGACCGCGCAGTTATGTTTGAAGATATGGTGCGCAACCTCAAGCCAGCACATGCATTAGGAATGGCTACCGTTTGGATCAATACTGGCAGTGTTTGGGGAGAGGCCGATTATGACGCCAATATCGTTCATGCCGAGGCACCAAGGCTCAATGATTGGCTTCATGATTTTGCGCATCACCGGGCTGGTTGACCCCACGCGGTTATCTGAACAAACTTTTTTGGCCCCAAAACGGCACAGAACATCCCAATCATTAATTATTCCCTGACATAAAATATTCTAAACCGTGAGAAACAAGGCGTGAATTGACTTGCGCGCCCGCACCGCTATGGTGCTGGAAATTTTATACGGGGCCAAAACCATGCCCAAACGACAAAGGACTGCTCCATGAGCTACGCTAACTTGGAAACGACCATAAACACCGCCTTCGAGGCCCGCGACACTATAAGCGCAGCAACCTCAGGCGAAGTGCGCGATGCCGTGGATACGGCTCTTGGCCTCTTGGACAGCGGAACCCTTCGTGTCGCCAGCAAAGCAGACGGTGTATGGACCGTACATCAGTGGCTTAAAAAGGCAGTACTGCTTTCATTTCGTCTTAATGATATGACGCTCATTGGCGGGGGGCACGGCACCAACAATGGCTGGTGGGATAAAGTTCCAAGCAAATTTGATGGGTGGGGGCCTGAGGCCTTCCGCAAAGCCGGATTTCGTGCCGTGCCGGGGTCAATCGTGCGACGCTCTGCTTATATTGGCAAAGATGTGATTTTAATGCCGTCTTTCGTGAATTTAGGCGCGCATGTAGGTGATGGGTGCATGGTTGACACTTGGGCCAGCATCGGCAGTTGTGCCCAAATCGGCAAGGATGTTCATGTGTCTGCGGGCGCCGGTATTGGCGGTGTTCTGGAGCCTTTGCAGGCTGGTCCTGTGATTATTGAAGACAATTGCTTTATCGGCGCGCGCTCTGAAATTGTTGAAGGCGTTATTGTTGAAGAAGGCGCCGTTATATCCATGGGTGTCTTTATCAGCGCGTCGTCAAAAATCATTGACCGTACCACGGGTGAAATCTTCACAGGTCGTGTGCCTGCTTATAGTGTTGTTGTACCCGGTAGCATGCCCGGAAAACCACTGCCGGATGGTTCCCCTGGGCCAGGGCTGGCCTGCGCGGTTATCGTCAAACGGGTTGATGCCCAAACACGCGAAAAAACATCCGTCAACGATCTATTGAGGGATTAGATATTGTGACGCTCATTGATCCCATAGAGTTGGCCCGCGCGCTGATCCGCCACCAAAGTGTAACGCCCGATACGGGTGATGCGCTTGATCTTTTGGCGCGGCATCTGACCGAACTGGGATTTAACTGCCACAAACTAACTTTCGAGGAAGACGGCACGGACCCTGTCCCCAATTTATATGCACGGCTTGGCAGTAAAACCCCAAACTTCTGCTTTGCTGGTCATACAGACGTTGTCCCCGTAGGCGCGGCTAATCACTGGTCAGTTGAGCCATTTAATGCCGACGTGAAAGACGGCATGTTATGGGGGCGCGGAGCCGCTGACATGAAATCAGCAATTGCTGCTTTCGTTGCGGCGGTATCAAGGTTCCTTGCAAAGAACAGTGGGGACTTCTCTGGGTCTCTGTCGTTTTTGATCACCGGTGACGAAGAAGGCCCTGCCATCAATGGCACAAAAAAGATGTTGGATTGGCTTGTAGAAAACGGCGAAAAAATTGATATGTGCTTGGTTGGGGAACCAACAAACCCAACCGAATTAGGCCAAATGATCAAGGTAGGGCGCCGCGGAAGTTTGCACGGCATGCTCTCGGTACACGGTACACAGGGCCATGTCGCTTACCCACATTTGTCACATAATCCGATCCCTGATCTGGTAAAAATTCTTGCTGAATTAAACCGGGAACCGCTTGATGCTGGTAACGAACTTTTTCAACCCTCAAACCTAGAGATCATCAATATTGATGTTGGAAACGATAGCCATAATGTAATCCCAGCAGAAGCGAAAGCCCGCTTTAATGTACGCTTTAATAACGAATTTACACCCGAAGCCCTCAAAGCGGAATTAACGCGGCGCATGGCGCGCGCCAACATAAACTATGAAATCGACTGGTGGGTTTCTGGCGATAGTTTTTTGACCCCCGAAGGCCCGTTGTCAGACGCAGTCGCTGCTTCGGTCGAGCATCATACAGGACAAACACCAGACCTTTCCACCACAGGCGGAACATCTGACGCACGATTTATTAAAAATATGTGCCCCGTTGTTGAATTTGGTTTGGTAGGCGCGACCATGCATAAAATTGACGAACATGTTGCTCTTTGTGACATTGAGAAATTGACCGATATTTACGGTGAAATCATCTCTCGTTTGATGGCTGGAAAATAGCCGCTTTTCAGCCCCAAAAAACGGATTCGCAAAAAATTATGCGTTGCACAAAGCATCAAGGATCATTTTCATCTAAATTTCTGGATTTAATTTTCAGAAAAACACCGGGCAATCAGCACCCCTCAAAAAGCTAGGATTTTCTGCTAATTCTGCCTTTACATGATACTCAATATTGCTAAATTTTCCCAAAATATCCGAAACCCGTGGTTGAGAACAGGCTAGAGCCCACGTGCACGCTATTGGTGTTTTGCAATTGTTTGCCGGCACGATCCAATAACAAAATATCGTTCCGCCTTCATAACGATCTTGACTGGCTATGAGTTCCTCTTGATTTAAACGTTCGCCTAAAATGAAAAATCCGCTTTTCTCAATTTACAGACACATCCAAATCCTGATTTGGTTCCGCCATCTAAAGTTTTTAAACTCCATTTTAACAGCTCAGGCCCTTCAGAAATTTTCTGCGCAAGCCCGCCTACTGTGGTTGCATCCAACACGGATGGGTTTAAGCGCTAAGGCCTTGCCTTGAGCGCCTCTGACCTGCCTGTGAAAAGCTTTTGTTAAGGAATTGCTTGCTACATTTATGCATTGCTAATGGCTGACTTCCTTGCGTGGGGCAGGGTCGGAAAATCTTTGGCCGAGCAAACCGATGAAGGAGTAAACGATGGGCAAATCCTATCGTATTGATCTTATAGACGATAATGATCAAAAATCACGGCTTGGTTCGGTCGGGAAAGACAGTATCCACTGCACTGCCGATACCAAACGGCCGATCAGCGTTGAGGGCGAATTGCATTTCTCACCAGAAGATAAGCAAATCTACCTGAAAACAGCCTCAACCCATGGTGATACTTTGAAATTGTCGATATCAAACGATACTCGCACTTTTTTAGGTGATTTTTGTCTGTATTTTTTTGACCCACAATCCAACCGAGCTGTGTTTCGCTCTGTCGGGGATGTCACTGTGATTTGCTAAGACCAAAAGCCCAACTCCGTCCGTTTAGTGAGGCGCGAAACGGAGACTGAAACGTCCTCAAACATCAACATCCCCACAATAACAACACCCAAAGGCAGGGGGCATTATTGAAAAATATGTTTGAAATTAATATAATTCACTCAGATGGCAGCAAAGAGTATTTGGGCCATATGGAACCGCGACATGTCACCTATAACCGCTATAATGAAGGCCTGTTGATCGGCGCTGGAAAACTGCATGGCAGCAACATGCGCAAGGCTGGCTTTCTAAGCCATGGAGCCCAATATCGTAACACGGCAGAAATGGAATTTAAAATCAACGACATCGCCTATCGCGGCACCTTCTGTTTCATCAACTTCATTCCAGAAAACCAAATTGCTGTTTTCGGTTCTACCGGCGCGGTTTATGAATGGTGTCCTATAAAAGATCGCGCATTCACGCCCGATGAACTGACCGCGCGGGATTTAGCCCAGAGCGAAGCGGAGGAAAATAAAGAGAGTGCGGCAAAAGATGATCTGAGAGAAAATAGAAACGCGGATCACAATAAGCTTGATCTTGATGAGGACACCCATCCTATTGAGACTATAGACCCCGTTATCCCAGCCCAAGCACAACCCACGGCAAGCGCGGTAACACCGTAACACCAGAACTCTGCAAAGCCAGAACTCAGAAAAGCCTAATTCAGAAAAGCCTAATTCAGAAAGGCCAAAGCCTTATAATATCAAGGCTCATTTCGGGTTAAATGCGGCGATACTGGCTTCCCAATTTGCACCGTCAAATTCATCCACCGTAAGGCTGGTGACAGTATCTTTGTCAATGCAATTCACATTCACCGACCAACCATCTGGATGGCTACGCGGCACATAAAAGGCCTTCACACCGCATGTTTTACAAAACAGATGCTTCGCCACTCTAGTATTGAAGCGGTAATCAGTAAGATTGTCCGTACCCTTGGTAATGCGAAAAGCCCCATCTGTTGCGATCAGATGCAAAAAGCCGGTCATGGTGCAAATGCTGCATGTACAGCGCGTGGCCTCTATATCAGAGGGGGCTTCGACTTCGAACCGCACGGCACCGCAGTGACAGCCGCCTTTGTGGATAATATGATCAGCCATTACCTAACATCTCCGCGCGCTTTCAAAGCCGCTGCCAACGTGCCGTCATCCAGATAATCCAGTTCTCCGCCCACAGGCACACCGTGCGCCAACGCCGTTACTTTAACCCCCGTGCCCGAAAGCCGTTCCGCCAGATAATGGCTTGTGGTCTGCCCGTCCACGGTGGCATTAAGCGCAAGGATCACCTCTTTGACCTCGCCGCCTTCGACCCGTGCCATCAGGCTATCAGCGGTCAGGTCCTCAGGCCCGATTCCGTCGAGCGCCGATAGTGTGCCGCCCAGCACATGATAGAGGCCTTTGAAAGTCTCCGACCGGTCGAGCGCCCACAAGTCAGCCACATCTTCGACCACACATACTATGGTACGGTCGCGCCTATAATCCTCGCAGACATGGCAGGGATTATGAGTATCCATATTGCTGCACACATCACAGATTTGGATTTTATCAGCCACCGCCATCAAGGCATTCGACAGCGGCACCATCACGCTGTCACGCTTTTTCAAAAGCTGGAGCGCCCCGCGCCGCGCAGAGCGAGGCCCAAGCCCTGGCAATTTCGCCAGCAGCTGGATCAATACATCAATGTCACTACCGTGGGATCGGGGCATGAAATTTCTCTATGCTTTCCTGATTGCGACAATCACTAAGCTGGTCAATTTTATTATACCAAGCGAGAACAACCAAAATATGATGCTGAATGTAATCACAATAGATCCGCCATCTCTACTACCACGACTATCCCAAACTTCAGATAGGCTCATATATGGATAGGCGACAACAAAGTAAGCTAGAATAAATGCTGCACAATAAAGGCCGGTCGCAACTCCAATTTTTTTCACGACATGCATTCAAAATCCTTACAATTTAAAACGGCATCTTGAAGCCGGGTGGTAATTCTAGGCCTCCGGTTAGGCCCTTCATTTTTTCTTGGGCGGCCTCAGATGCTTTGGCCTTGGCTTGCGTGTGGGCGGCGATGATTAGGTCTTCAACCATTTCTTTATCTTCGCTGGAGAACAAGCTGGGGTCGATATTCAGTTTCTTCATATCGCCCCCGGCTGACAAGGTTACCGTAACCATGCCCGCGCCTGCGCTGCCTTCCACTTCAACATCCGCCAATTCAGATTGCATGTCACCCATTTTTGACTGCATTTCCTGCGCTTTTTTTAGCATTTCTGTTAGACTTTTCATTCTTTAAAACTCGTTTTCTTCGTTGTCATTCTAATTGTCATTCCGGCGTAGGCCGGTTCGCGAAGCTGACGGACCATCAATCCATCTTTACCATAAAGCTCTACACCCGACATGGACCCCGGCCTTCCTTCGCCGGAGTGACAGAAGGGGGCTGGCTGTCAGTCTCAGCTAAAAATCAAAGCCGCTAGTCTCATCGTCATTCACCGC
>WFTS01000065.1 GCA_015485385.1 Kordiimonadales bacterium
CACCAGAGACACACCTGTTGGGCAACCATCGGGACCCTTGTCGGGAAGTAGCGCAGCCTGGTAGCGCACTACACTGGGGGTGTAGGGGTCGCAGGTTCAAATCCTGTCTTCCCGACCATTATAAAGGCCTGAGCATAATTGCTTAGGCCTTTTTTGTTACAAGCTTGCGTGACGCTCGCCAATGCAGCTCGGAGCTGATTGTTCAATTCAGAAAACAGGAAATCAAAAAATAGGAAAGTGGCGGGCAGGGTGGGATTCTAACCCACGAAGGGCGTGAACCCTTGCTAGTTTTCAAGACTAGTGCATTCAACCGCTCTGCCAACCACCCGCATAGATCGATGATCGTTGAATAGAGGGCGTTTTAACGGCTCATTTTAAGTACGTCTAGCCTATTTTTTACCTTTTTTAAATTTGGGGCAAAACGGGGGGCTTATCACCTTGCATGCCCCCCTGTGAATTGGTAGACATACACTATATCTCGGGGGTGCCTCGGGGCGTGTATCTATATGTAATATTTTTTAAAGATCAGTGGATCAAATCACTGGTCAGAGGGGGCTGAAACTGGTGAGCGACAATACACCTATTACACCAGAAGAAGAACGCGGCATTGAGCTGATTAACATCGAAGATGAGATGAAAACATCTTATCTAGATTATGCGATGAGCGTAATTGTATCCCGGGCGCTCCCGGATGTGCGAGATGGTTTGAAGCCGGTTCACCGGCGTATCCTATATTCCATGCATGAAAATAACTATGAATGGAATCGCCCATTCCGTAAGTCTGCGCGCATTGTCGGCGATGTGATGGGTAAATATCACCCGCACGGTGATAGCGCTATATATGATGCTCTGGTACGAATGGCGCAGGAATTTTCCCTAAGGGCACCGCTGATTGACGGGCAGGGAAACTTTGGCTCGATGGACGGTGATAGTGCCGCTGCGATGCGTTATACCGAAGCGCGCATGGCCAAAGTGTCTTCTATGATCCTTGCGGACATTGAAAAAGATACCGTTGATTTTCAGGCAAACTATGATGAAAGCGAACGCGAACCCATTGTCTTGCCTGCACGGTTTCCCAATCTTCTTGTAAATGGCGGAACTGGGATTGCCGTTGGCATGGCAACCAATATCCCGCCCCACAGCTTGCGCGAAGTCATCGACGGTGTTTGTGCGTTAATTGATAATCCTGACATTGATATTGACGGGCTGATGGAACATGTGACCGGCCCTGACTTCCCAACGGGCGGCATCATTATGAATGCCTCCAATATCAAGCTTGCATACGAAACAGGCAAAGGCTCTATCACCATTCGCAGCCGCACCAACGTTGAAGAAATTCGCAAAGACCGCTTTGCTATTATCATTACTGAGATTCCGTTTCAGGTGAATAAATCCTCAATGATCGAAAAGATCGCTGAATGTGTTCAGACCAAACGCATTGAGGGTATTTCTGATATACGCGACGAAAGTGACCGGCAGGGCGTTCGTGTGGTCGTGGAATTAAAGCGCGACAGCGTGCCAGAAGTGATTCTCAACCAATTGTTCCGCTTTACTCAGGTCCAGACAAGTTTTGGCATCAATATGCTGGCTCTGAACGGTGGAAAGCCTGAACAATTAGGCTTAAAAGATGTCCTGAAGGCCTTTGTTGATTTCCGCGAAGAAGTCATAACGCGCCGGACCAAGTTTGAACTCAGCAAAGCCCGCGCCCGCGCTCATATTATGGTTGGCCTTGTGGTTGCTGTTGCGAACATTGACGAAGTTGTTGCTATTATTCGCGGGGCATCGTCCCCTGCCGCAGCCCGAGAAGCCCTGAACGAGCGCCGATGGGATGCATCTGAAATATTGCCCTATCTTGAATTAATAGGGGAAGTGGGACGCTTGAATGAGGACGGCAGCTTTCAGCTTTCTGAAATTCAGGTCAAAGCAATCCTTGATCTACGCTTGCACCGCCTAACGGCTCTTGGCCGTGATGAAATTGGCGGTGAACTAGAAGAACTTGCCGTTAAAATCCGTGAATTCCTAGAGATATTACAATCTCGTGTGCGCCTGTATGAAGTTCTGCGCGCTGAACTGGACGCTGTGCGTGAAGAATTTGGAAATGATCGCCGTACAGAGATTGATTATAACGCCTCTGCCGGCTTTGATGATGAAGACCTGATCCAGCGGGAAGAAATGGTCGTCACAGTTACCAATACTGGCTATATCAAACGGGTTCCGCTGTCCACATACCGGGCGCAGCGCCGGGGCGGCAAAGGCCGCGCCGGTATGCAAACCAAAGAGGAAGATTTCCTCTCAACTGTGTTTGTTGCCGATACCCACACACCTGTGTTGTTCTTTAGTGATTTAGGGCAGGTCTATAAGATCAAAGTTTGGAAACTTCCACTTGGTTCGCCGACATCAAAAGGCAAGGCCGTGATTAATTTGCTGCCGTTACAGCAAGACGAAAAAATCGCGACCATTTTACCACTGCCCGAAAACGAAGAAACTTGGGCTGATCTGCATGTGATGTTTGCAACAGCCAAAGGAAACGTGCGTCGCAACCGGCTTTCTGATTTTTCAAATGTTATGGCGAACGGGAAGATCGCAATCCGTTTCTCTGATGAGGACGACAAACTTATTGGCGTTGATATCTGCACCGAAGACGATGATGTCATGCTGGCTGCAAAAGGTGGGCGGGCTATCAGGTTCCGGTCTACCGATGTGCGCTTGTTTGTAGGTCGCACCTCAACTGGTGTTCGCGGTATGAAATTCGCAGCTGACGATGAAGTTGTGTCTATGTGCATCATTAACGGTACTGACGCATCCACCGAAGACCGCGATGCATATTTGCGGGCTGCTGCGTGGAAAACCGAGCCTGGTGAACAGACTTTGTCAGATGAACGTATGGCCGAATTGGCTGAAATTGAACAATTTATCATCACGGTCACAAATAACGGCTTTGGAAAGCGCACGAGCAGTCATGAGTACCGCGTTACTGGTCGGGGCGGGCAGGGTATCTGGAATGTGCCGTCAGACGCACGCCTTCGCACGCAAATCGGCGAGGTTGTGACCGCTGTTCCGATCACGGCAGATGAACAAATCATGATGGTAACCGATCAAGGTAAATTGATCCGTACACCGGTTCATGATGTGCGTATCGCGTCCAGAAATACCAAAGGGGTAACCCTGTTTAAAGTGGACAACGCTGAACATATTGTCTCTGTTGCCAAGCTTCAGGATACTGACGGTGACGAAGATGATGCTGCTGATGCTAACATTTCTGAAACTGATGATGCTGATAATGACGCTGTTATTGACAATGCGCCCGACGATACACCAAGCAGTGATGCAGGATCAGAATAAATTACGTCTGCTGTTATAAATGGTGCCTTAACATGGCCATATATTGGCTTGAATAATAAGCTGGCTTCGAGGAAGTTGCTGCCTAGCTATAATTTCTAGGCCCAATGGGGGAAATGCCGTGACAAAAAAGCGTATAGGTATCTATCCAGGCACCTTTGATCCGATCACGAACGGCCATATGGATATCTTGAAACGTAGTTTACGTCTTGTGGACCGGCTTATCATTGGCGTTGCGACCAATCCAAGTAAAAACCCGATGTTTTCGCTTGAGGAACGGGTTGCTATGGTGGACCGTGAAACACGCCCAATGGCTCTTGCTGCGGGCGTTGAATTTGAGGTGGTTCAGTTTGACGATCTCTTGATGAGCTTTGCCGAGCGCGTTGGCGCTAGTATTATCATTCGCGGATTGCGCGCGGTTGCGGATTTTGAATATGAGTTCCAAATGACCGGGATGAACTATCAAATTAATCCGGATATTGAGACAGTTTTCTTGATGGCAGATCCAAAATATCAGACTATAGCCTCGCGTTTGGTTAAAGAAGTGGCCCGGTACGGCGGCAATATTTCACCTTTTGTGCCGGATCAGGTTTGCGTAGAAGTGTTAAAGAAAGTCGGCTAAGACGCCACACGGGATAATATAAATGAAATACCTAATAGTAATTTTAACCATGATGGTGGGCCTAATGTCAGAAACAACCGAAGCTCTTGATTTAGATAAAGAAAATATGATTTATCTGGATATTGAACCTGGTCGGATTGTTATTTTGATGCGCCCGGATGTAGCGCCCAAGCATGTAGCGCGCATCAAGGAATTAGCGCGCAGCGGCTTTTATGAAGGCACAATATTTCATAGAGTTATCCCGGGGTTTATGGCTCAGGGTGGTGATCCTAAAGGAACCGGTGTTGGCGGTTCAGGCCAGTTTTTAAAAGCCGAGTTCAGCCACCTTCCCCATATGCGCGGCACTGTTTCCATGGCACGAGCAACCGATGATGATAGTGCCGACAGTCAGTTTTTCATCGTATTTGACCGCAGCCCCTTCTTGGATGACAAATATACGATTTGGGGCCGCGTGATAAAGGGGATGGAGTTTGCCGATATGATCGCAGTGGGAGAGCCACCCCGGAATCCAACAAAAATCATCAAAATGCAGGTGGCTGCAGACGTTGATAAAGAATAATCAGCCGAGAAAAATAACAATCAGCTGGTTTATCTATGGATATGGGCGCTTCTGGCGCCCTTTTTCTTGTGCATCAGCAACACATTGGGTAAAAGCCGGGCATGTTAGTAGAATTATTTGATTTTCCATTACCCAAAGAAAATATCGCTCTAAGGCCCGCAGTGCCACGCGATAGCGCGCGCATGCTTGTTGTGCGTGACGGCATCGAGCACTCTTGTGTCGCTGACCTCGCGTATTTTTTAAATAAGGGCGATATTCTTGTTTTTAACGACACTCGGGTGATACCGGGGCGCCTTATTGGGAAACGCGGTGAAGCGAAAATTCAGATAACATTACATAAACGGGAAGATGATACGCTTTGGCGCGTGTTCGCAAAGCCCGCTAAAAAGTGCCGTTTAGGCGATATTTTAGATTTTGACGGTTTGAAGGCAAATGTCGAAGCTATTGGCGATGACGGAGAAAGAACCATCCGATTTCAAACAGAGACAGCCAAAATTTGGGATGATTTAAAAGTACACGGCACCATGCCATTGCCGCCTTATATCGCATCCCAGCGACCAATTGATAGACAAGATGACAGCGACTACCAAACTATGTTTGCGCTAAAGGACGGCGCTGTTGCAGCGCCTACAGCAGGTTTGCATTTCACTCCTAAGTTAATAAACTCCCTTAAAAACAAAGGGATAGAATCAGTTGCTCTTACACTACATGTAGGCGCAGGGACATTCTTGCCTGTCAAAGTAGATAAGACCGAAGACCATAAAATGCACAGTGAAATTGGTGAAATATCTAACGCTGCTGCAGAAAAATTAAACGCCGCACGCAAATCAGGCGGCCGCATAGTTGCTGTGGGAACAACGAGTTTGCGACTGTTAGAATCTGCTGCGGATGAGGATGGCACTATCCACCCTTTCAAAGCCGCAACTGATATTTTTATTTCCCCCGGCTATAAATTCCGTGCTGTGGATATTCTAATGACCAATTTCCATTTGCCGAAATCAACGCTCTTTATGCTTGTTTCGGCTTTCTCTGGGCTGGATGAAATGCAAAATGCCTATAAAACGGCCATCCAACAGGGTTACCGCTTTTACTCATATGGGGACAGCAGCTTGCTATTTCCAAAAAAGGATACGCCATGAAACCGCGTTTTCAATTTGATGTGCATGCGACAGACGGCGCAGCACGCACCGGTGTCATTAAAATGCAGCGCGGGGAGATCAGAACGCCTGCGTTTATGCCTGTAGGGACTGCTGGAACGGTAAAAGCCATGATGCCCGAAAATGTGCGCTCGACAGGTGCAGATATTCTGCTTGGCAATACCTACCATTTGATGCTGCGTCCAACGGCGGAACGCGTTGCCAAAATGGGCGGCTTGCATAAATTTATGAATTGGGACCGACCAATTCTAACCGATTCCGGCGGCTTTCAAGTGATGTCATTAACTGATCTTCGTAAAATGACCGAAGAAGGTGTGACGTTTCAAAGCCATATTGACGGCAAGCGCCTGTTGCTTACGCCTGAACGGTCAATGGAAATTCAACGGCTTTTAGACAGTGATATTGTTATGGCTTTTGATGAATGCACCCCGTTTCCGGCGACAGAGGAGGTCGCGCGTTTGTCGATGGAGCGCTCGATGCGGTGGGCCAAACGTTCACGCGAGGGCTTCAATAGCGGCGAAGAACATGCGTCACGCACGGCCTTATTTGGCATCGTACAAGGCAGCATATATGAAGACCTTCGCTATCGGTCTATTGAGGCTCTAGCTGAAATTGGGTTTGATGGATATGCAGTTGGCGGCTTGGCTGTCGGTGAAGGGCAGGACATGATGTTCAAAGTGCTAGATTTCACGATGCCGCGTATGCTGAGCGATACCCCGCGCTACTTAATGGGGGTAGGCAAGCCAGATGATATTGTTGGCGCGGTTGAGCGCGGCATTGATATGTTTGACTGCGTTATGCCAACTCGGTCTGGACGAACAGGGCAGGGCTTTACACGCAGAGGCCCTATCAATATGAAAAACGCCCGCCACAAAGAAGACGGCCGTCCAATTGACAGTGGGTGTTCATGTCCGGCTTGTCGTGATTATAGTCGAGCTTATATCCACCACCTAATCCGTGCCGGGGAGATATTGGGCGCTATGCTTCTGACTTGGCATAATCTTCAGTTTTATCAGGATTTAATGCAGGGACTTCGCACCGCAATTGCCGCTGGCTCATTGACCAAGCACGCGAATGATTTCCGTGCAGAGTATCAAAGTGGTGACATAGACGCGCTCGCAGAATAAATTTTAATTTCTTCTCCGCTGTTAGGACTTTTTTATGGAGAATCTGCTAAAAGCATGAGGTGCGGAAGGTTGAATAGCATGCTGAAATTAATTTTTTAAAAAACCTGTTAGTTTTGCTTGACCGATGTGTTTGATGCACCTATGTTCCGCCGCGTTCAAGACACCCGTCTCGGACGATAATTTGAGGGCCCGTAGCTCAGCTGGTAGAGCGGCTGACTTTTAATCAGTAGGTCACAGGTTCGAACCCTGTCGGGCTCACCAAATTCAAAGGCTGACGCAGATTGCGTCGGCCTTTTTTGGTTTTAAGCTACAGCGTCCATTTAATGCGCCTGCCTTGAAATGAGCACTTTTCTGCGCTTGTTTTGATAAGGTTAGCGGCTTAAACTTAGGGAAATATAATAACTGGAGCACTTATTTAGATGATCGCATGGAAATTGAAGCTATCTGTTTTGCTTGTTTTGGCAAGTTTAGGGGCCTCTGGCCTTGTTAAGGCTGAGGATGTCCCCGCGACGCCTGAACAACAAGCAGCTTTTCAACTGTGGCTTGGTGACGTGCGAAACGAAGCTTTAGAGCGCGGTATATCCTCTGCAACCATTGATACGGCCCTTTCTGATGTGAAGCTGATTGTGCGTGTTATTAAACGAGACCGTAATCAACCTGAAATTAAACAGCCCTATCAGCGCTATTTGAAAAGCAGAGTTAGCCCTTGGCGCAAAGAAAAGGGCGCAATTCTTGTCTCTCAACATAAAGACACGCTAAAGGCTGTTGCCAAGAGGTACGGTGTGCAAGGTCGGTTTGTTGCCTCCATATGGGGCATTGAAACCAACTACGGCACTGTAGCGCTATCATACAACGTCTTTGATGCGCTTGCGACACTTGCATTCGATAAAAGGCGCGGTGCACGGTTCAGGCGCGAGTTATTCACAGCTTTGGAAATTCTTGATAGTGGCACCGTAAGCCTTGAGCAGATGAAAGGCTCGTGGGCAGGAGCTATGGGCCAGCCTCAATTTATGCCTGAAGCTTATGCGAAATACGCACAGGATTTTGACGGTGATGGCTCAAAAGATATTTGGAACAACAAGCAAGATGTGTTTGCTTCAATAGCCTATTATCTTAAATCCTACGGTTGGCGTGATGACCAAACATGGGGGCGTAAAGTGAAACTGCCTGAGGGCGGAGAAACATCGCTTGTTGGCAAACAAGCTGAGGGGATTTCACCGGACCGTGTCTGCAAACCTTTCAAAAGCATGGGGGTTTGGCGGGATTTGCAGGATTGGCAAGCCCTTGGTGTGCGGCGCTTAGACGGCACAGACTTACCGCCACGTTCAATTCCTGCGGCCCTGATTGTTGGGGATACGGGGGACGGTGAAGGCTATCTGGTTTATAGAAACTTCTGTTCTGTTATGCGCTACAATCCATCGTTCAAATATGCACTGGCTGTTGGGCTTTTATCAGATGTGATCAAATAAATGACGCTTTCTCGTTCTATAACATTGCTGTTTTTAGTGTCTCTGCTTTCAGCCTGTTCCTCCACGGGCGGGTTCTTTTCAAGTGGTGGGCCATCTGGTGCTCCGTCAGGGCGTTACCCCAGTGACAATGAACTACCCAAGGGCAATCAGGGCGTGGAACGCAAAATAGGAAAGCCCTATAAAGTTGCTGGTCGTTGGTATTACCCCAAAGAGAATGAAACCTACGACCAAGTTGGTCTGGCTTCATGGTACGGCAAGGATTTCCACGGCAAAAAAACTGCTAACGGTGAATATTTCAATATGAACGCCCTTACGGCGGCGCACAAAACTCTGCCTCTGCCGACCTTTGTGAAGGTTACCAATCTAGAGAATGGCCGTTCAATCATCTTGCGTGTGAACGACCGAGGGCCATTTGTGAATGAC
>WFTS01000066.1 GCA_015485385.1 Kordiimonadales bacterium
GGAGGCGGTACACCCAGCTTAATGGAGCCAGAAACGGTAGGGTCAATCATTGAGCATGTCAAAAAACTGTTTCCGTATCAAAGTGATATAGAAATCACACTAGAGGCCAACCCCTCAAGCGTGGAGGCGGGGCGCTTTCGTGGATACCGGGATGCGGGTGTCAACCGGCTGTCGGTTGGTATTCAATCCTTAGATGATGATGTACTCAAGTTTTTGGGGCGTTTGCACAGTGCAAAAGAGGCTGTAACAGCTTTGACCATCGCGCAAAAGACGTTTGAGCGCATCAGTTTTGACCTGATTTATGCTCGGCCCGAACAAACGGTAGAAACCTGGCGCGCGGAACTTTCCCAAGCACTTTCCTTTGGGACGGGGCATCTATCACTTTATCAGCTCACCATAGAAGAAGGCACGGCCTTTTATCACCAATTCCAGCGGGGGAAATTCTCACTCCCCAATGAAGACCAAGCCGCCGCTTTGTTTGAGACAACACAGTCCTTAACCGCAGACGCAGGCTTGCCCGCTTATGAAATATCAAACCATGCGCGCGCGGGCGAGCAATCACAGCATAATTTAGCCTACTGGCAAGGGGATGCCTATATTGGCATTGGCCCCGGCGCGCATGGCCGCCTACCCGGCCCACAACCCGGCGAAGCTTATGCACACGACCAGATTAAGCGCCCTGAAGACTGGATGAACGCCATTGTTTCACGTGAAACAGGCCTCGCGTCGCTAGAGCTTATCAGCGCCAAAGACCGAGCAACCGAGGCCATATTAACCGGCTTGAGGCTGACGGACGGTATAGATAAGCCAGATTGGAGCCGCAAATTTGGACAAGCCTTCACAGACATTATTGATACACCGGCCCTAGAGGATATGTGCGCTAGCGGGCATGTTTTTTATGATCAAAGACGCCTTGCTCTGACGGAAAAAGGCCGGCCGCTGTTAAACTTCATTCTTTCAAAGCTGGTTGCCTAAGCGCATATCCAAAACTAGGAAACGCCTTCGGTGCTGGATCAACCACCTTAAAGCCTCGGCGGTTTATCTCTAATACCGCGAGAGAGCGCTCAACGGTGCCGTCTGATAAAAAGCGAAACAGCCCATCGGTGCCCACAAAGCCCGTTGGTCTCATCAGCCGCTCTATAGAAAAAAGCCCGGATTTTAAATCAGAACCAGATGTTGCCCTGTCTTCTGGGCCTTCCGCTAAGTTTATTGCAACATCCTTATTAGGCGCGGGCTTTACAGGTGTGCGTGCCAAATAGGCCACAAGGCTCATGGCATCATATGCCAGCGTTGCAATACGCGGCGGCGCCTCACCAAAGTTTTTTTGCAAACGGTTTAAAAACGCTGTGGGGACCGCAGGCGGAGGGGCTGCAAACCATGCCCCTTGTAGCGGTGGCTCTCGCAGCAGCTCTGGATCATTCCACAGTCCAGTCCCCAAAAATTTTACTTTATTGGGATCAATTTCATAAAAAGGCAATAAGGGCGCAAGCGTACCGAGCAGCTCCCCACCCTCTGGCAAAAGAACCGCATCATATGTAATGCCCTCCAAAACCTCTGATTGGCTGAGTTTTGCGGCTATTTCGTCGGTCAGGTCATCACCAAGCGAGCGCAGAAACCGTATTTCGTCGCGCATATCTTTGCGGCGCTCATCATAGTTTGAAAGCCGCTTCACGGGTTCAAACACAGCAGCGGGGTCAGGGGGATAGGTCTCAATTGCCGCGATAGTTCCGCCCGCGCTGGAAAGCGTTTCCCCAAAAGCCGCACGGACACGCGCGCCGTAGCGGCCCTCAGGAATTAAAGCAGCTTGCTCTTTCAGGCCCACGCTTACCGCATAGTCCACTACCCGCTTTACTTCCGTTTCAGGCAAAAACCCCATTGTAAAGCGCCCTGGTGCGGCTATTCGGCTATCATTTGAAAATCCGATGATCGGAATACCTGCGGGCTCTAGAATTTTCCCCGCAGCAGCCAAGTTGTTTGCAAGCAACGGCCCAAGCACAATAGAAATACCGTCATTTACCGCGCGGTGCGCCAAGGCTTCGGTTTCTGCAATATCTGCTTTGGTATCATAGGGCAATAAAAGCAAACGAGGGTCATAGGCGTCAAAAACCGCTGTCACCGCTGCGCGCAGTAAGGCTTGTCCTGTCGCAGCCTCTGGCCCCGAAAGCGGCAAAAAGATCGCAACCTTAATTTTCTCACCCGTTAAACCAGAACCAATTGCGTCAAGCGGGGCGGTGTCTTGTGTTTGAATGTGTGCGGTTTTATCTTTTTGCACCCGGCCTGATGATTGGGCAGATTGGGTGTCACTTGGTCGCGGCAAATCCCCGCCGCACGCCACAAGAGACAGGCAAAGCAATGCTAGGGCAGAAACTTTCAGCTTTCCTTTAAACAGACTTACAAGCATAACAACCTTTGGTGCTTTTTTCTTGAGGCCCGAACCCATGAGTGTAAAGGCTGTGACCTTAATCTATGCGGACCCTAGTCACATTTTCACTCGCTGTAAAACCCAGAGTAAAACACCCGAGTTAACCACAAGATGAAAACCAGTGCGATAGCCAGAACAATAGCCACAGCAATAATTTGGGCGAAACACGACAGCCTCTCGTAATATTTAATCCAAGTGATAATTTGAAAGCAAAACATGGCTGAAATCAGGTCGGATATTAAAAAATTAAGCCCGGGCCTTTATATTGTTGCAACACCCATTGGCAATCTGGGCGATATAAGCAAGCGCGGGATTGAAACCCTTGCTGCTGCTGACATGATCGCTTGTGAAGACACCCGCGTGACAGCCAAGCTTATGGCCGCTTTTTTGCTGAAAAAGCCACTGGTGCCTTACCACGAACACAATGGTGAACAACAACGGCCCAAGATACTGGCCAAAATAGAAAGCGGCGGTTCGGTGGCGCTGGTCTCTGACGCAGGCACCCCGCTAATTTCTGACCCCGGCTATAAACTTGTACAAGAGGCCCATCAAAACGGCATTAAAGTTATAACAGTTCCCGGCCCCAGCGCCGTCATTGCAGCTTTATCCCTTGCAGGCCTGCCAACCAATCGGTTTTTGTTCCTTGGTTTCCCCCCAAACAAGAAAAAGGCCCGTCAGGACTGGTTTTCAGCCCAAGCCGAGACCGATGCCACCTTGATTTATTATGAAAATAACAAACGCTTAGGCGCAAGCCTCGCTGATGCAGCGGTTATATTTGGTCCACGAAACGCCGCCGTTTGTCGGGAATTGACCAAAAAATTCGAAGAAGTTGTTAAAGACGACTTAATAGCCCTTGCCGACCATTATAAAAATGAGGGCGCCCCCAAGGGAGAGATTGTCGTTATTATCGAAGGATCTAAAAAAAGGGACACAGACGATGATACCCAAGATCAAGACATGGACAGGACCCTAGCGCTTGCCCTTCAGCACATGAGTGTAAAGTCTGCCGCTGCCTTTGTTTCAGAACTGTTAGATATAAAGCGAAAACAGGTTTACAGCCGCGCGCTTGAGCTAACCAAAGAATAATCCAATGAGCACACCGCGCCAACAAGCCGAAAAACGGGGTCGCAAAGCCGAAACGCTAGCGGCGCTTTTATTGCGCCTGAAAGGCTACAGAATTTTAGAACACCGATTTCGCGGCAAACGCGGTGAAATTGACATCATCGCACGGCGCCGCAATGTAACAGCCTTCATTGAAGTTAAAGCCCGGAAAACAGCCGAAGACGCTTTATATTCTATAAGCAAAAAGCAGCGCAGACGCATTGAAGCAACCGCTGAAGACTGGATGAAAAAAACCGGGTTTCAAGAGGGAATAAGCTCCGGATCACTGAGGTTTGATATAATCACGGTTGCAGCCGGTGGTGTTCCATCCCATATCACAGACGCATGGCGCATCGGCGAATAAACTTGATTTGTAAACTTAGTTAGGAAAAACAATATGGTAGCCTCTGCTCTTAAGGTCGCATTTCAAATGGACCCGATGGAATCCGTCAATATTGATGGAGACAGTAGTTTTGTTTTAATGCTTGAGGCACAAAAGCGCGGCTTTCAGCTTTATCATTATGATGTAGCAGACCTAAGTTATCGGAACGGCGATATTGTGGCACTTGCCCGGCCCGTGACCGTGCGGCGCGAAAGGGGCAATCACTTTACGTTTGGACAAGAGCAACTGATCGATCTGCGCGATATGGATGTCATCTGGATGCGCCAGGACCCCCCGTTTGATATGGCCTATATCACCGCCACCCATTTGCTTGACTTGATCACAGACGAAACTCTGGTGCTAAACAACCCTGCTGAGGTTAGAAATGCGCCTGAAAAACTGTTTGTGATGAAATTTCGCGACCTCATGCCTGCCACGCTGATTACCCGACGCGAGGATGAAGTGAAGCGTTTCCGCGCTAAACACGGGGATATTATTGTCAAACCCCTTTACGGCAATGGCGGCGCTGGTGTTTTTCACCTAAAGCCAGACGATAGCAACTTAGGTAGTCTCATGGAAATGTTCCTCGAGAGCAGCCGTGAGCCTGTGATGGTGCAAGAGTTTTTGCCAGAAGTCGTGCGGGGCGACAAGCGCATTATACTGGTAGACGGAGAGGCTGTTGGCGCTATAAACCGTGTGCCAGCGGAGGGAGAAATTCGGTCTAATTTAGTCGCGGGCGGAACCGCCCTTAGGTCACACCTCACCGAACGCGAACAAGAAATATGTGCTCGGCTGAAACCAGAGCTGAAAAAACGCGGGCTTTTATTTGTGGGTATTGATGTGATTGGCGACTGGCTGACCGAGATAAATGTAACCTCCCCCACAGGGTTGCAAGCCGTGAATAAGTTTGACGGCGTTTCGCTTGAGGCTGTGATATGGGACGCTGTTGAGGCCAAGCTTTAAGCCAACATGTTAAACTTGGACTTTAAATGTAACGCTTTAAGCGCCTGGCCTTGTTTGCCCTCTCTCAAGATCAAGGCGAAACACAGACATAACGATCAGCGCTATGGCTTAAACGCCGCAAACACCAAGTTTACCGCAAAGCGCATCTAGCTGGTCTAGGTCTTTGTATGTAATCACAAGCTTGCCGGCCTCGCCTTCATGCTCGATTGAAACCTTCATACCAATCGCGGCGGTTAGGTCTTTTTCAAGCGCCAAAGTGTCGGTATCTTTTTTCTTAGAGGCCGTGCCGCCGGGACGGGGTTCCCGGGATTTTCGCCCTTTACCTTCCCCAGCCATTGCCTCTGTTTGGCGAACGCTAAGTCCTTCTTTTATAATGATATTTGCTAATGAAAGCGGATCATCACTGCCTACAAGCGCGCGTGCATGTCCCATAGACAGCACGCCAGATCCGATCATGCTTTGGACCTTTTCAGGCAGCGTCAACAAACGCAGCAAGTTGGTTATATGACTACGGCTTTTGCCAACAATTTCAGCGACAGCCTCTTGTGTGTGGCCAAATTCTGCCATCAAGCGCTTGAAGCCAATGGCCTCCTCAATCGAGGATAGGTCTTGACGCTGAATATTTTCAATGATGGCAATTTCAAGCACTTCACCATCGTTCAGGGCGTGGACCACGACGGGAACTTCGTGAATGCCCGCGCGTTGACAGGCGCGCCAGCGTCGCTCCCCCGCTACAATTTGAAAGCTTTCTGGGCCAAGCTCGCGCACCAAGATGGGCTGCAAAAGCCCCTTCTGTTTAATCGATGACGCTAACTCATCAAGCGCAGATTCATCAAAATGTACTCTTGGTTGCGCGGCATTGCGTTCAAGAAACTCAATCGGCAACCGGCGTCGGCCTGTTGTGCCGCTATCGTTGGCGCTTTCCTGCGCAACATCATTTTCAAAAACCGGGCGATCATCCCCCAGCAAGGCCGATAATCCACGCCCCAAGCCTTTACGTGCAGCTTTTGCCATTTTATTCATACCTTATAACTTATTGTTTTTATTGAACTATGCAGCGACTTTTGCGGCGCGCCCTAAGACTTCCCGCGCCAAATCAATATAGGCCCGACTACCACTGCAGCGGTGATCATACAAAAGCGCAGGCTTGCCAAAACTTGGCGCCTCAGACACTCGCACATTGCGCGGTATAACCGTGGTGTAAACTTTATCACCCAGATAATCGCGCACATCCTGTGCCACCTGCTCAGAAAGGTTATTGCGCTTATCAAACATTGTCAGCACAACCCCGTTGATATCCAGTGTTGGGTTCAGGCTCGCACGCACCTGCTCAATGGTTTTCAAGAGAAGGCTTAAACCCTCAAGCGCAAAAAACTCACATTGCAGGGGCACTAAAACGGAATCTGATGCCGTTAGCGCGTTGATGGTAAGCAGTGACAACGACGGAGGGCAATCAATTAAAATATAATCGTAATTTTTACGAGCTTCAGCCTTTTCTATCGCTTGCTGAAGGCGAAAGTTGCGCTGGGGCAACTCTGCCAATTCCAGATCGGCGCCAGATAGGTCAACCGTTGACGGGATAATATCAAGCCCCGGCACTTCGGTGGGCTGAACAGCATCCCCAAGCGGGGCCGCCCCTAAAACAACATCATAAGAGGTAATTTCTCGGTCCTCACGGTTGATCCCCAAACCCGTGCTGGCATTGCCTTGTGGATCTAAATCCACGACCAAGACACGCTTTTTAACTGCCGCCATTGCCGTTGCAAGGTTAATCGCTGTTGTTGTTTTGCCAACGCCGCCTTTTTGGTTGGCAACAGCGATCACTTTAGCGCCCCCATTTGGTCCCCGATCAGGCATCTTAACATCACTCCCCCGACATGGGCAGCAAAGCCCTGTCATTTCAAACGGTTACTTCCTTTTGATGTCACAAAGCCTTAACATGACCCCGCTTGGGTCTGACTTGCTATCAAAACGATTGATCGTCATATTCCAACAAGCCTGCGCTTCGGTCAATTCTTCTTCTGCGCTTTCTCCCTTCAAAAGCCATATTTCCGGGTTGCAAAACAGAAATGGCTCGGACCAATCAAGCAATTGGCCAATGCGCGCGCATGCTCGAGAGGTGATAATATCAACCTCAAAGGGGGGAATATCCTCAATACGAACATTGTGAATTTGAGCGTCTGCGCCGGTTTCAAGGCAAACCTGACGCATAAAAATACATTTGCGCCCATTTGCTTCAACCATGTGGGCATGGCCCACCCCCATCGCTGCAAGCACAAGGCCGGGAAATCCTGCACCAGATCCTATATCCAGCATTTTAAGATGCTGTTTTCCAAAAACCTCTGCCAATTTGGGCGCAAGCTGTGCCGAATCAAGGAAATGCCGCCTCCAGATATCTTTAAGTGTGCTGTTTGAGACAAGGTTTTTGGCTTTTTGCCACTTAACAAGCAGCGCGCCATATGTTTTCAATCGGCCCAATGTTTCACGTGAAACATCCAGATCACTTTCTAAATCGGAAAAATCATATGTCATAAGCAAAACATGCGCCTAAGCGGCCTTGTTATTTTTAATGTGGCCCAACAATAAAGTCAGCGCGGCGGGCGTAACACCCGCTATTCGCGCCGCAGCGCCTAGTGTCGCAGGCCGAGCGATTTTAAATTTTTCCTGCATCTCGTTAGAAAGCCCCGGGATCGCGGAGAAGTCTACAGCGTCTGGTATCAACAGGGTTTCATCTTTTCTGAAGGCTTCAATGTCTTGTTGCTGGCGCTCCAAATAGCCTTGATACATGGCATCAATTTCCAACTGCCTTGCAGTCACTTTATCAATGAAAGAAAGCTCGTCAGGCCAGACCGAGCGCAGACGAGAGAAATCAATCGTATTAAACCCAAGCAGAACAAAAGCCGAGCGCCGCACACCGTCTTGTTTGATCTTCAAGCCGTAACTGGCAGCTTCGTTGGGGGTTAATGAAAGGGTTGAAAACAGAGCCTTAGCCTTTTGAAGCGCTTCGATTTTCTTGTTAAAAGCCTCAAGTCTTTTATCTCTGATCAACCCAATTTCCGCGCCTTTTGGTGTCAAGCGCTGGTCGGCATTATCCGCGCGCAGCAAAAGCCTATATTCAGCCCGGCTTGTAAACATTCGGTAAGGCTCACGCGTGCCTTGCGTGACCAAATCATCAAGCATCACCCCGATATAAGCCTCGGCCCTGTCTAGGATAAACGCCCCCTCGCCAGCAACCAGCCGCGCAGCATTGATGCC
>WFTS01000067.1 GCA_015485385.1 Kordiimonadales bacterium
ACCGTGATATCCATGTTTTCCGGATAGTTTTTCACGTCTGATATGCGCGTTTTACTGCTTGATAAACCGCCAAGGTGAAAGGATTCCCATGGTTTCTGACGGGGATTTTTAGTTGGTTTAATTTGTTGCAGCGCCTCAGTTTTAAACAGTTTATCAACTGCGATTAAATAGCGCTTTCCATCCTCTGACTTAGCCTTGATTTTCTGCACAAACAAACTGGCCGGGCTGATGTTGGCATCTTTGGCACGGGATAGATTGTTTGTGGGGTCAAAGTAGAAATATGGATTTTCTTCTGTAAACTCTATCTTGTTGAAATGCTTGCTAATTTTGATCACTTTTTGACCACGATATTGGCCGCGAAAATGACCACCCTCCAAAACACCGTCTGCTGTCTGGGATGTATAGATGAATTCTTTGCCAATCTGATCCTCACCGATTTCCATCATTAGGGAACCAGTTTTTGGGTCGCGGTAAAGTTTGAAAATTCCGTCTAGTGCCTCATGGTCTTTAACGACATCTTTAATGAACTTGTCTTTTTTCTTTTTTTCTTTTTCATCGTCGCCGTCAGAATCGTCCTTCGCTTCGTCTGCTTTTTCTTCATCTTTTTCAGCTTTATCCGCGTCTTGCTTTTTTTCGACGGCAGGTTTTGCAGGAGCAGGCTTTGCTGGTTTGTCGTCATCTGCAAAAGCTGGCGAGTTAATGCTAGGCAATGCCGCGGCTGTCAGCGCGCCAAGAGCAACACCGGCCAATAAGCGGCGAAATTTAATATCCAGGTTTGGCACCTTTGGTCTCCTTGTCTATTGATCGGTGTGGGTTGGCATGATCGGAATGGCGTGAACCAACGAGAAATGGGCCTACCCCTATAACGGCCCAATTTTAGTTTAGTGAGTGTTTCGCGACTGCAGAAGATAGTCAACAGCAACCCCAACGCTTTACCGTGCGTTTAACTCGTCTTGTCGCATTTGGTCTGGGATGTGGTGTATGAGCCGCTAGCGGTTTTCGCGCAGAACGGTATCAAACTGTATTTTAAACTTATCACAGCCACCCTCGGGTTCCCGAGTTCCAGAAGCGATCAGAATGTTTTTAAACTCAAGGCGGCCCAATATTTTTTGATAATCATCCCGTGCCATCAAGGCAAGACGCGCCTGCGCTTTGTTGATGAAATCCTCAATATCATCGCTATCTAGTTTGCAAAACTTAGCGTTTCCGGCGAAGACAGCGGTTTTCCTCGCCACTTCTAAAAGCGCCCGTTCCTGTGGGGACTGATTGCCCTTGGGTTGTTGTTGCGCCGCTAGAAGTGGGGTGCTGCTAGCGAGAACAAGGGCTGCCGTCACCATATGTTTTGAAAAAGAGTGCATTTAAATTCCGATTGATAATCTCTGTAAATCAGAGGATAGCCATCCCTTTTGTGACAATCAAGAACGGAAGACTAAAAGCACGTCTAACCGAAGACCAAAAGCACGTCTAACGGACAATAAAGTCTATGATGAAATTTGTTTAAGTCTTTTCAAAACCAACCACTCTGTTGCGGCCGTAAGATTTGGCGCTGTATAGCGCTTGGTCAGATCGGTCAAGAGCCGCCTCAATGCTGGTTTCACCGTCTTGCCACTCTGCCACCCCAACACTGATGGTAAAACGAAACTTTTCAGTTTCATATTCAGTGGTATGGGAGGCAATGGCTTTGCGGGTGGCTTCGGCAATTTTGATAGCCCCGTCCATGTTTATATTTTCTAAGACTGCAGCAAATTCTTCGCCGCCCATGCGCCCCAGAAAACCGTGGTCCCCGATCATATTTTCTGCGATAGCCGCAAAGTTTCGTATTGCCATATCTCCAGCAGCATGACCGTATGTATCATTGATGCGTTTGAAGTGATCAATATCCATCATAATGATAAAAATACTATTTGCTTTTGATCGCTGGATTGCACCTTCACCCAACGCCGTGAAACGGCGTCGGTTCAAAAGCCCAGTGAGGCTATCTGTGTTAGCAAGGCGTGTTAATTCAGCTTGTTGAGCCTCCATTTCAGACTTGGCGTGATAGAGTTGCTCTGCCAATTTTGCAGTGCGCGCGGCGTCAGCCTCGATCATTGTGGTGTGCATCTCGCTATCATGACTTGCTTGTTGCAAATGACTGATGTCGCGCAGGATCCAGATGCGTTTTGTCTCGCCCGTACCAACGCGTGTCATGCGCTCAAAGGTACGCCCATCTTGAAAATGAAGTGTCTCTGAAAAATGAAAATCCGGGGCAGCAAGGGCGGCTGAGACAACATCGTCTGCTGGCTTGCGTTCGTTTAGACCACTGTGCCAAGGGTCAAACAACGCGGTGATGGTTCCAACTGAATTAAAATTGGAGAATAGATTTTTTGCTAAAAGATTGGCGTTTAATAGTTTTCCGTTCAGGTCAGAGACAATGATTGCGTCAGGCACGGTATCTGGATGAAGGCGCCATTTTGTGTCTTCGGCATCAGGTTTTGTACGGAAAAAGGCCCTGAAATAGAGCGCGGCAATCAGGACAACCAAGGCCGCTTTGGGAATAAAAGACATGCTAGAGACTAACAGTAGGGCACATGCCCCTACTGCTACCACAGCTTCAAATATCCTAACTTTCCCCGCGCCCAACTTAAAACCCTACTATCTACATAGCACAACAGGAGCCCAGCCACCGACGTTTGTCAACTTAATTTACGGAGAACATAGCCGCGCCCCTCACTGTGTAAAGGTCTAGCTTTTGGGTTGCTTGTACCAGTGATTTAGCACACAGTTGAAATCATTCGGATCTTTTCCATATGGGTAATATGGCGGTAAAAGTGATGTGGTACCGTTGAAAAATAGTAGTGGAATTTAAAATTGCCGTGGAATTTAAAATAGATGTGGAATTTAAAAACGAAGGCTAATATGCGGCGTGCGCGTATCAGCTTGTGACACATGATAAAACCATAGATTTACTCAAAGTTCACACTTGCTAGAAGGAAGTAAAATGAAAAAAACGACAGTTGTATCAATCGTGGCCCTAATGACCCTTGGCGGTGCCGTAGGCGTATCAGCCCATGATGGCGGCGGCATGAAAGAGCATATGGCCAAAGTCGACACCAATGGTGACGGGGCTATCAGCCAAAGTGAAATGATGGCAAAAGCCAAGGAGAAATTCAGCGGCTTTGATAAAAATGGGGATGGCTTTATCGAGCTTGCAGAGCTTCCAAAAGAAATGAAGATGCCAGACCATATGAAAATGCGTATGAAAAAGCATAAAGAAAAAATGGAAAAGCACAAAGGCGATCACGGCGATGCAATGTCTGAAGGCAAAGACAAAAAAATGCATGGCAAGATGAAGCATAAAATGAAAATGGGCGGCAAACCTTCGCGCATGAAATTTATCGCCATGCTTGATAAAGACGGTGACGAACGTGTGTCATTTGAAGAATTTTCTGCAAAGCCTATGAAGCATTTCAAAAAGATGGACGCAGACGGAAACGGCAGCGTCACGCCTGAGGAAATGGCTCAGATGAAAGATAAGATGAAAAGCAAAATGAAAAATCATCATAAGGGCAAAGGCATGAAGCATATGGATATGAAATCCAAAGGTCATCATGAAAAGTCTGAAGGGGATCACGACAAATCAAAGGACCACCACGGCGGGTAAAATTCAAACCGTGTTCTTTTAGGCCGTTAGAAAAAGCTTAGCTTTTGCATATTGGCCTATTGAAAAAGAAATATGGCGCCGCTGGCCCTTGCCCTTTTTTGGGGCGAAGGCTAGTGTGCGCCAAATTTCATTCTGCCCAAAAATTGTTTCAGAGTGTGTTTTAGAGATTGTTCAAATGTTAGTTCAGTAAAGGTCACTGCCATGTTTAAAGGTTCCATCCCTGCTTTGATTACGCCGTTTCATGAAGACGGCACTATTGATGCGGACGGTTTCCAGAAAATCTGTAACTGGCAGATCAAGGAAGGGTCTCATGGTTTGGTGCCTGTAGGCACTACGGGTGAAAGCCCAACCCTTAGTCACGCTGAGCACAAACATGTGGTTGAACTGTGTGTGGAAGCGGCTCAAAATCGTGTCCCCGTCATTGCGGGTGCAGGATCAAATAATACCCGTGAGGCTATTGATTTGATCCAACATGCTCAGAAGGTAGGGGCTGACGGCGCATTGGTGGTGACGCCTTATTATAACAAGCCTAGCCAAACAGGGCTTTATGCACATTTTAAGGCGATCCACGATGCCTCGGACCTTCCGATTATCATTTATAATATTCCGGGGCGTTCCGCCGTGGACATGTCGGTAGAAACAATGACCAGCTTGTTTGAATTGCCGCGCATCGTTGGTGTAAAAGACGCGACCGGTGATCTTGACCGCTGTGCCAGCCAGCGCGCTGCCATGGGTCCAGACTTTATCCAGCTTTCAGGGGAAGATGCTACGGCGCTTGGATTTAGCGCGATGGGCGGTGTTGGCTGTATCAGTGTGGCCGCAAATGTGGCGCCCAGGCTTTGTAGCCAGTTCCAGAATATGTTGATGGCGGGTGACTTTGCCGGTGCTCTTAAATTGCAAGACAGGTTATTGCCGCTACACCGTGCTATGTTTATGGAACCCAGCCCAGCGCCCGCCAAATATGCCGGGTCTTTGTTGGGATTTTGTGGTGAAACGGTTCGTATGCCAATGCAGCCAGCGGGAGAAAATACCCGGGCTGTGATTGCTTCGATTATTGTTGATCTTGATCTTGGCCCGGTAAATTTCGTGTAGCATTATGGCAGCAAAGAAGAAAAAGAACCTTAACCCATCGCGCACTGCGGCCGATAACCGTAAGGCCCGGCACCTTTATTTCATTGAAGAGGAATATGAGGCCGGTATTGTGCTGACGGGCACAGAGATTAAATCACTGCGCGGCGGCGAGGCTAATATCAAAGAAAGCTACGCCGAGGAACAAAACGGCGAACTGTGGTTGGTAAATGCTCATATCCCTGAGTTTGCCCACGGCAACCGGTTTAATCATTCTCCGCGCCGGCCACGCAAACTATTGATGCACCGGCGCGAGATCAACCGGCTCGCGGGCGCAGTTCAACGCGGCGGCATGACGCTGGTGGCTTTGAAAATTTACTTTACCGAACGCGGCAGGGCCAAAGTGCTGATCGGCCTTGGCAAAGGCAAAAAACTGCATGATAAGCGCGAGACAGAGAAACAACGCGACTGGTCCCGCCAAAAAGCCCGTCTGATGAAAGATCACGGTTAGACCGATCTATTCTCTCGGCTGTCCACTCTCGGCTCTCCAATCTCCGCTTTTTGTTAAGAACGACGGCAGCGATGGCTTGGCAAGCAATTGTGTTGAGCCTTCGCTATGCGGGTGCTTGGGGCTGCATATTTAAGGTTGGTAATCGTGTGGGACGGTTAGCGCGAAGCGGACTAGGCTTTCCGGGCCACCTGCGACAATGGAGTTTTTCCCAGGATGTAGTCGTGCAGTAGCGCTTAGGCTGTATTTACTGAGGCTCACGCCATTTACCAGTGTGCCGTGCGTGCTGCCGAGATCGCGTACATATATTTCGCCGTTCCGGCGGATAACTTCAAAGTGATTAATTGCAAGCTCTGGCGTGCTGATCAACGGTACGCGTAAATTGCCCCTTGTGATGATACAATGTTTTTCGGGCGATGCGATATTGCCCACTCGGTACGGAAAATCTTTCAGTTCTACAAAGCTAAGGAATTTTTCCGCGACAAGAGGGCTCGCGCCTTCAAGCGTTGGGTGCTCACTTTTGATGTCAACTGTGGGCAGGGTATCCGCATTCTCTAAAGACTGTGTGACAACGTAACTGCTGCGTAGTCGGGCCGCTAGCGTATTAACAACATGGCGCACTAACGGATCAGCGAACGAATGCCGGAAGGCGTCGGCTTCAATAAAAAGGGCTTCGGTAGGTTTTGAGGCTTTTGCTGTTACTGAATGATTACGGCGTTCAATCACGCTTACTTCCCCAAGAAGCTCACCCTCACCAATGGCAGCAATATGGTGGGCTTGGGATCCGTCACTGCGCCAAATATCAACTTGGCCGCTCATGATCATATATACGCCCTTGCTTTGGCTGCCTTGGCTGTAAATGGTGTCACCAACAGCAAAGCTAACAGGTTTACCAAGATTTTGAGAGTTTTCAGGCATCTGGTCCTCATCATTAAACCTTTAAAAAGTAACAGGTTTTGATAAAAGTGGCAAATAATGCATTTTGTTATTAAGAATGACTTGCAACAACGAGAATGAGGTGGTACATCCGCAAATGATAATGCAAACAATTCTTAACTAGTGGACTAATAGTATGTTGTTTTCTCGGTCTCCCGCTACTGCACTTATAGCCCTTATGGTTGGGGCTGCCAGTTTAACTGGCACTGACGCCTTTGCTGCAAATGAAGCGGCGGTTGAAATTCCAGAAGCTGAGATGGCTGGTATTTCTGGGATGGAATATGTTGATATCTCTGTTGAACGTATCCAGGTGATAGGCAAAAAAATTGACCGTAAAGATGTGGTTGGCTCCGCAACACGATTAAGCGCGGAAGATCTTGAGGTTTTCAAGTATCAGGATATTAACCGCACGCTTCGGCTTGTGCCTGGGGTCAATATTCAGGAAGAAGACGGCTACGGCCTCAGGCCTAATATTGGGCTGCGGGGTAGTGGGGTGGAACGCTCTGCAAAAATTACTTTGATGGAAGACGGGGTCTTGATAGCCCCTGCGCCTTATGCAGCCCCGTCAGCATATTATTTTCCAACCGCAGGCCGGATGGAAGCGGTAGAAGTTAGAAAAGGCTCAGCCGCGATTAAATTTGGGCCGCGTTCAGTGGGCGGGGCGATCAATTTGGTCAGCCGTTCAATCCCAGAGGAATTTGGTGGCTTTGTTGACGGACGCCTAGGCTCTGATGGTTTGCGCACGGTCCATGCAGTTGTTGGCGGCACGGGTAAAAATATTGCGGGTGTTGTTGAAATGTTCAATAGCCGAAGCAGTGGCTTTAAAACCTTGCCGGGGGGCGGCAATACGGGCTTTGATGTTCAAGATTATTTGGCTAAACTGCGTGTATTTACCGATGAAGATGCGGCAGTTCAGCAAGCTCTGGAGATTAAGGTTACAAGGACATCCGGTGATTCTAACGAGACCTATCTAGGCTTAGCCGATGCCGATTTTGCTGCCGATCCATACCAGCGTTATGCAGCCAGCGCGCTGGACCGGATTGATACCACGCATCAGCAAATTCAAATCACTCATGAGGCGGAATTTGAAAATGGAATTCAGTTGGTAACGACGGCTTACCGAAACGAATTTGAACGCGATTGGTTCAAGCTAAACGACATTAAAAACGCTGTTGGGGATGGTTGCTCAAAAGGGAACTTTGTGCTGCAAAATCCTGTCACATGTGCAACAGAGCTTTCTTGGCTTAAAGGCGAGGCTGACAGCGCTGTTGGGGCTATAAACATTCGTCATAATGCGCGCAGTTATGTCTCACGCGGTGTGCAATCGCTTATTGCGGTCCCTTTTGCCACCGGAAATGCCGAGCACGACCTTGAAATCTCGCTGCGTTATAGTGAAGATTATGAAGACCGTCTGCAGTTTGATCAACGCTACAGCATGGTGTCTGGTGCTCTGGAACTGGCTTCCACTGGCACTCCGGGCAGTTCTGGTAACCGTATTGTCAGCGCAAATGCTTGGGCGTTCTTCGTGCAGGATAGTATCAAAATTGGTGATTGGACCTTCGAACCCGGTGTGCGTTTTGAAAGCATAAATCTTAATCGCAGTGACTGGGCGAAAACTGATCCTACACGCAGTGGGCCAGCAAATATACGCGAGACGACCAAGGTCAACACGTTTGTTCCGGGGCTCGGGATTAGCTATAAAGTCAATGAAAACATGACTTTAACTGGTGGTATTTTCAAAGGCTTTAACCCGCCGGGGGCAGGCAATGCCAACGCCGTTGAGGAAAAAAGCCTCAATGCTGAATTCGGCGTTATCTATGATAATAAAGGCGCTTACCTTGAAAGCATGGTATTTTTCAGTGATTATTCCAACATTCTGGGGACTTGCACGGCGTCGGTTGGGTGTAATGGTGAGATAGGAGACCAGTTTAATGGCGGAAAAGCGCGAATATTAGGCCTTGAATTGGTTGCGGGCTATACGGCAGAGCTTGGGCTTGACTGGGAAATGCCCTTTTATGTGAACTACACTTATACGGATGCTAAGTTTCAAAGCGATTTTCAAGATAGTTTTTGGGGTAATGTCACGGATGGCGATGCTTTCCCATATCTTTCGGCCCATCAATTAACCGTCAGTGGCGGTATCTCTAACGACACTTTTAGCACTATTGTGCAGGCGAATTATGTCTCTGCATCGCGAGTGGTCGCCGGAAGCGGGAATATTCCTGCTGGCGAACGAGTTGATGCACGCGTTGTTGTGGATTTGTCTGCACATTATCAGCTAAGTGATGCTGTCGCCTTATTTGCAAGTATTGATAATCTATTTGACAAGGCTTATTCGGTCGCGCGTAATCCCATCGGTTTGCGCCCGGGAAAACCGCGGACATGGACAAGTGGTGTGAAAGTTACTTTCTAAGTTTGGCCTAAAAGCTTTTGTTTTCAGTTCGTTACGCGCTTATTATTGGTTCCCTATAATGGAATACATCGGGGAATGGCTCGTAAAATTGGTGCAAAAGGGCTCTCCACTGTTGATACTGTGGGGAGCCTCTAAAGCCTTCCGTATGGTCTTCAAGGGTTTGCCACCTGACTTCCAATAGATATTGATTTTCCGCCTCGCAGCAGGGTCGAACCGCCATTGATATGAAACCAGGCATGGATGCGATAATGGTTTTAGCCTCATTCATCGCAGCTTCAAACGCTGAAGTTTTGTTTGGGGACACGGTTAAATGGGCGGCCTCTAATATCATGTCTCAAGCTCCGTCTTGACGGTTTTCAAGGCCGCCATAAACATGTCTTCAGTCAGAACCTTTGTATTCACATTATAGCGCGACACATGATAGCTATCCACCAGCGTTAGCCCATTTGGGAGGCGGTGTTTTGCCCCGTGAGAAAATTTATAATCTGCCAAGCGTAGGCCAAATGTGCGTATCGTCGTATCATGAGCGATCCGCCCTAAGGCCATGATAATACGCAAGTTTTTCATGGCTGTAAAGCGGGCCAGCAGAAAAGGGCGGCACGCATTAACTTCGGCGGCAGTGGGTTTGTTTTGGGGTGGTACGCAACAAACCGCATTGGTAACCCGGCACGCATTTAGCCGAAATCCGTCGCCCGCTTTGTTTTGGTTTCTGTCATTGGTCCACCCCATCTGAAACAAGCTTTTGAATAAGAGTTCGCCCGAAAAGTCACCTGTAAACGGCCTGCCGGTTTTGTTGGCTCCTTTAAGGCCCGGCGCTAGACCAATCACCAGAAATGGAGCAGTTTCAGGACCAAAACTTTGGACCGCACCATTAAAAAAGTCAGGGTAGGCGGCTTTATTTTCCTCACGGAAAGTCTTTAGACGCGGACATAAAGCGCACTCACGGTCGGGTTCTGATGGGTGGTTATCGGGCACGGCTGCTCACTTTAAAAAACACTGTCGCAAGTCAAAAAAGGCATTGCCGCAAGCTGACGGTTTATTTTTCCGGGGTCAAGAGGGATTACTTATCTTGAAATTGAGCCTCAAAGCCAGAATCGCTAGGCCCATCACTATTCGAGTGTTGGTTGCTAGGACGACCAATTAGATCTTTTAGGTCTTTCAGATCAACAAATTGATCCGCTTGACGACGGAGTTCATCAGCAATCATGGAGGGTCGCGTGCTGTTTGAACTGATAACAGTAACGCGCGTTCCCCTGCGCTGTATGGCTTCTAAAAGGCGGCGGAAGTCCCCATCTCCAGAAAACAGGATAACATGATCAAGATTGTCTGAGATATTCAGCATATCAACTGCGATCTCTATATCCATGTTGCCTTTAATTTTCCGTTGGCCTTGCGCATCGGTGAACTCTTTCACGGGTTTGGTAACTAAAGTAAAACCGTTGTAATCTAACCAGTCGATCAAGGGTCTAAGGGGCGAATATTCCTGATCCTCAAGGATGGCAGTATAGTAAAACGCGCGGATCAAGCGGCCTTGGTTGGCAAAATAGGCGCGCACAGCTTTATAGTCGATTTCCATATCGAGAGCACGCGCTGTGGCATAAAGATTGGCACCGTCTATAAAAAGTGCGATGCGTTCTTGAGGGTAAATGATCATAACCTATTCCAAGGGTGCAGAATTGGATGGAAATCTACTGCGGTGAATGGATTAAACGTACAAAACAATATTCACAGCCTTCATGATCGGGGTTAAATATTGGTAAATCACGGCTATTTTTGATTATATTTTATAAGCTGATCGGGATATTGGATGACGAATACGCAGTGTATTTTAGTGGGATTGGGGGGGAATTTATCGTCGTCAGTAGGCTCACCCGCTACAACGCTTCAAGCCGCGTGTGATATCCTTGGTGACAGCGGACTGACCAATATAGAAATTTCCTCCCTGTATCAAAGCACGCCTATTCCTGCGTCTGATCAGCCTGATTTTATAAATTGCGCGTTAAAAGCTGAAACCAGGCTTTCTCCGGATGCGCTTTTACACTTGTTTCAAGCCACTGAAAAAAAGTTAGGCCGCCATGCCGGTGACCGGTGGAGCGCCCGCACATGCGATATTGATCTGTTGGCGTATGGGGACAGCCTCCTGCCCAACCGAGAGAGCTGGTGCGACGTCGCGTATAATAAAGATCCAGCTGCGTACCTTAATGAGCCTGTCGTCCCGCACCCAAGGCTGCATAGGCGGGCATTTGTCTTGGTGCCGCTTTGCGAAATTGCGCCCGAATGGAAACATCCTTATCTTGGGAAAACCATCTCAGATATTGCCGAAGCACCAGACATTTTGGCACAGGCACAGTCTGTTGTGAAATTTTCTGGTAATCAGTAGCGATTCCCTGCTTTACAGGGCGCAAACACACTTGTATAAGCGTGCGCTTGTACGGCGAATTGGGCCAATATTTATGCTGGGCCCAGCTACACAATGATTTTGGAGAATTTGAATGGCTCGCGTTACCGTTGAGGACTGCGTTGATAAAGTAACCAACCGCTTTGAGCTTGTACTTGCTACAGCTCAGCGTTCCCGCCAAATTTCCGCTGGCGCGCCGCTTGAGGTTGAACGCGATAATGATAAAAACGCAGTGGTTAGTCTGCGTGAAATCGCTGAAGAAAAAGTGAATGCTGGCGAGTTGATCGAATCTGTCATTGGCGGACTTCGCCAAGTTGTAGAATCAGATGATAGCGAAGATGTTGATATGTCTATCCTGATGGCTGGCATGGAAGAAGACGCGGCTGCGCCCGGCGACCGCTAAGTTTGATGGCGCGTTTCTTATCTTGAGATATGAATGAAAGCCCGGCTCATAGGCCGGGTTTTTTATGTTTCAGCCTATAGGCGGTATAGGGCCGCTTAGTCAGAAATCTTTAGGATTATTTTGCCTTTCGAGCGCCAGCTTTGACTTTTTTCAAAGGCTTGAGGGGCATCCTCAAGTGCAAATGTAGAATCTATAATACTCTGAAGCGAACCGGCTTGCATCATTGAGGCCATCACCGCGAGGTCGGCGCCTTTTGGTTTCACTAGAATCAAATGCGCTGTCTGTCCTTTGAAAAGACCAAATTTGCTGGTGATTTTGCTGAAAATCGACTGAATCATGATCATCGGAGACGGTACGGTTGATACATAACGCCCTCCTTTTTTAAGGGCGCAGCGTGCTTTGGCAGGGCTAGAGCGGCCGATCACATCATAGACGACATCATATTGATTTTGGTGTTGTTCAAAATTTTCACTGCGGTAATCAATGGTTTTGTCGGCCCCAAGTGAACGGCATAAATTCGCATTTTCTGCACTGCATACGGCAACAACGTAGGCACCATATGCCCGTGCGATCTGTACCGCATAGCTGCCAACGCCGCCAGAAGCCCCATTTATCAGGATTGTTTCGCCCTTTTTAAGCGACACTAAATCCCGCAGGGTTTGCAACGATGTCATGCCTGCACACGGCATCGCGGCAGCGCTTGAGTGATCAATCTCTTTGGGCTTTAAGGCTACAGCACTGCTTTGGATCGCGGCAAATTCAGCGAATGCGCCAAATTTCCCCTTTATGGGCTGCATACCAAAAACATCATCACCGACCATAAGCTCAGTTACATTTTTCCCCACGGATATGATCGTGCCCGACATATCGCTGCCAAGGATGATAGGAAAAGGTTCTGCAAGCTTTTTAAAGGGGTAAATTCCGCGCATCAAAAGCCAGTCGCGCGGGTTTATCGATGCGGCTTTTACCTTGATAAGAACCTGGTCCTCTTTAGGGGCAGGCACTGGCTGCTTGCCAACGTTTAGCACTTCTGTGCGCCCGTACCGGGTGATGTAAGCCGCCTTCATGGACTGCATAGTAAAATTACCCTTGTTACACCCATGTGTACCTATTTGGATTTTTTTCCAGCATTAAACTGTTGCGCAGCAAAATTAAACATGCCCGAACCGCCAAGCGTTAAACCGCCGTCCACCGGAAGAACCGCCCCCGAAATATAGCTAGCAAAAGGCGATGACAGAAAAACCGCTGCACGGCCTATATCATCAACGGTGCCGAGCCGCCTCGCAGGAACAGCATTGATCAACATTGGCAATGTTTCAGGTGTTGTAAGCCGTTTCATGCCTTCTGTACCGTCGATAGGCCCGGGGATGATGCTGTTGCAGCGGATGCCACCCGGCCCCCATTCTATCGCTAAAGTTTGCATGAGTTTATCGACACCCGCTTTAGCGGCGCAGACATGAGCCTGATGGGAGTGTGCATCCAAGCTTTGTCCTGCCGAGATGAAAAGCAGCGATCCTTTGGTTTTCTTCAGCTGATCATAGGCGGCTTTTGCGGTGTTAAATGACCCCATTAAGTCAATGTCAATGACAGTTTTAAAGCCGTTATAGGTCATGTCTTTCACTTCACACATGAAGTTGCCTGCTGCTCCTGCAACAGCAATGCTAACACTGCCGAGGGCAGCCTCTGTCTCTAAAAAGGCTTTTTCCATGGCTTCTAAATCGCGTACATCAGCGGCCACAGGGAAAACGTCAACGCCGAAAGCACGAATTTCATCCGCGGCGGCCTCTAGTTTGCTGAATGTGCGCCCGCAGATCGCAATTTTGGCTCCTGCTGCTGCCATGTTTTTAGCGATACCTAAATTAATGCCGCTTCCGCCTCCGGTTATGAAGGCCACATGGCCTTTTAGAAAACCATCAAGATAAGTGCTGTCTGTCATGTTTTGGCTCCAATTTTGGCATCATTTCATAAATCTGGGTAGGAACTTAGGTGTTTTTTCACATAAGTGAGCCTACAGATAAGAAATGGGCTGAAATTCCCTTTAGGAAAGGGTATCTCTGTCGCAACAATATTTTCCATCGTGAGGCACCAGCGTGATCCGTCAGTTCGAATTGGTTGAAAAGGTAAAATCCTACGACGAAAATGTCGATGAGGCTTTGCTTAACCGCGCCTATGTTTTTGCCATGCGTGCTCATGGAACACAAAAGCGGGCATCAGGAGATCCGTACTTTCTGCATCCTTTGGAAGTCGCGGCCATTCTAACAGATTTGAAATTAGACGGAGACACGATCGCAACGGCTCTGTTGCATGATGTCGTGGAAGATACCGTTGCAACCGTCGATGAGATCCGAGAATTGTTCGGTGATAAGGTGGCTGAATTGGTTGACGGGGTTACCAAGCTGTCGAAGATCGAGTTGCAAACTGAAAGTATACGCCAAGCTGAGAATTTCAGAAAATTCCTGCTGGCTATGTCCAATGATATTCGTGTGCTTTTGGTGAAGTTGGCAGACCGCTGCCATAATATGCGGACGCTTGGGTTTATCAAACGTCCTGAAAAGCGCCGCCGGATTGCCCTTGAAACCCTTGAAATATATGCCCCTCTTGCTGAGCGTATCGGCATGAATGAGCTAAAAGATGAACTTGAGCATTTGGCGTTTGAAAACCTAGAACCAGAGGCGCTTCAATCTATTAAAGCCCGACTTGAGTTCTTGGTGGCGGAAAGCCCTGACCTTGAAAAGGAAATGGTTGCGGCTTTTTCTAAGCTAATGAAAGATAACGGGATTAAGGCCAAAGTTAGCGGGCGTATCAAGCGGCCATATTCTATTTGGCGCAAAATGGAAGCGCAGAATTTACCCTTTGAGCAGCTTTCTGATGTGATGGCCTTTCGTATCAAGGTTGAAGATATTGAAACCTGTTACCGGGCACTTGGTGTTGTTCATCAAACCCACTCGATGATACCCGGACGCTTTAAAGATTATATTTCAACACCAAAAGCTAATTTTTATCGGTCGATCCACACAACTGTGATTGGTCCCAACAAAAGCCGTGTAGAAATACAAATACGCACCTTTGATATGCACCAAGAGGCAGAACTTGGGGTGGCGGCGCACTGGCAATATAAGCAAAAGGCTGCAAACGCAGAGGGATCACAGTATCTTTGGGTGCGAGAACTGCTGGAAATATTAGAACACACTCAAGATCCAGAAGAATTTCTTGAGCATACCAAACTGGCCATGTTTCAGGACAAGGTATTTTGTTTTACACCCAAAGGAGAGCTGGTTTCCTTGCCGCGCGGGTCAACACCGATTGATTTTGCTTATGCCGTTCATACTGAAGTTGGTGATCACTGTGTTGGTGCCAAAGTGAACGGCCGCATGGTGCCTTTAAGACATCAACTTGAAAATGGGGATCAGGTACAGATATTAACCTCAGAGGGCCAGACGCCATCGCTTCGCTGGGAAAATTTTGTAATTACTGGTAAGGCACGGTCTGCGATCCGGCGGCACGTGAAACATCAGCAGTATAGTGAATATAGCAGCCTTGGGCAGACCTTGATTGAAAAAGCCTGTCGCCGCAATGGCCTTGATTTTTCGTCACAAGTGATCGAAGAAGCTGCGACTGTTTTAAATTTATCAGACAGCGACATGCTTTATGCTTTGGTCGGGCAGGGCACGCTACGAGAAGAAGAAATTCTGAGGGCCGCTTTTCCCGGCTTTACGGAAGATGCTCGCTCAGAGGGGTTGCCTGCTATCCATAGCGATTGGGAAGATGTATCGGACGGCGTTATTCCGATTTCAGGGATTAAACGTGGATCGGCGGTTCATTTTTCTGAATGTTGCCATCCGGTTCGCGGGGACCGCATTGTTGGTATTCGCATTCCCGGTCGCGGCGCAGAAATCCACACAATTGATTGTACTCAACTTTCATCCTTTGATGATCATCCGGACCTATGGTTGGATCTGCGGTGGACCAAAGATGAAGAAGACGAGGCCTTTTATACTGGGCGTTTGCGCTTGGATGTGATCAATGAACGAGGGGCACTGGCAGCGATTGCTGCAACCGTTTCAAAGGCTGGCGGCAATATTTCTAACCTTGAAATTCCAGAGCGTGATCCTGAATTTTATGTCATGTTAATTGATGTTGAAGTGCGCGATGCGAAACACCTTAGTGATGTCACGCGTGCTCTGCGGGTTAGCCGGGTTATTGGCCGCGCTGACAGAGTGCAGGGATAATGCGCGCATTTGGGCGCAATTCGCTTGACGCGAGCCTTATCCGGCAGTATCCGCGCTACAGGAATTATTGCCTACAAAATCAGCAAGTTGGTTACTATAAGGAATAATGATGGATCAAGACGCTGTTCTCAATGAATTTCGCGCGACCGGCGCACTGCTTGAAGGTCATTTTCTGTTGTCTTCAGGCTTGCATAGCCCGGTATATTTGCAGTGTGCCAAGGTTCTGATGGATCCTAAACGGGCGGCTAAATTATGTGCGGCTTTTGCTGAGAAACTCAAGGAAACTGGTGTGCAGGTTGACTTGGTGGTCAGCCCTGCAATGGGCGGTGTGATTGTTGGTTATGAAGTTGCGCGCCAACTGGGGGTGCCCGGCATTTTTACCGAACGAGTGGACGGAGAGTTTGCCCTGCGGCGCGGTTTTGAAATCCCCTCTGGTGCGAAAATTTTGATGATGGAAGACATTATCACCACAGGGTTGTCGTCGCGAGAATGTATCAAAACCATTACGGCTTGGGGCGGTGATGTTGTGGCCGCTGGTTGCTTGATCAATCGTTCAGGGGGCAGGGCGGAAGTGGGTGCGCCGATCACAGCCTTGGCAACCATTGATGCACCCACATACCAAAGCGAAGATCTACCGGGTTCTTTAAAGGCAATTCCAGCCGTTAAACCGGGTAGCCGCGGCATGAAAGCGTAGGGATTTATCGAGGATATGCTGTTTCGGCGTCGAAATAATTTGCCTTTGTGGCGACAAATCGGGGGATGGCTGTGGCCGCGCTCTGGTTTGAAACGCGCGTGGACGTATTTATTTCACCGGGTTGGCCGTATGCCGGGCAGCACACACAGTATTGCAGCGGGCATTGCATGCGGGGCTGCGGTTTCGTTCACGCCCTTTTTAGGTTTGCATTTTCTGCTGGCCTTTGCGCTGGCGTGGCTGGTGCGCGGTAACATGCTTGCGGCGGCCTTCGGGACGATCGTCGGAAACCCTTGGACATTCCCTTTTATCTTTGCGCTTACAGGGCAGGTGGGTAGCTTTTTGTTGGGGCATGATGGCTCTGCGATGATGCCGCTTTTAAGCTTGGATACTGTCTGGACTGATCCGAGCAGCTATTTTGCTTCTGTATTACCGCCTTTCCTCGTCGGTAGTTTACCGATAGGCTTCCTTGTATGGTTGGTCGTATATGTCGCATTTCGAAGCTTGATCTCTGGCTACCGGGAAAGCCGGATACGCCGCCGCCACCAACGCATGGCTGAGAGAGAAACAAACGGAAAGGACAGCATGTGAAAAATGATAAGCTCCGCTTGGGTGTGAACATTGACCATGTTGCGACGATCCGTAATGCGCGTGGTATTGGCCATCCTGACCCAGTGCGGGCTGCAGGCCTTGCCGTTCGTGCGGGGGCTGATGGTATCACGGCGCATTTGCGCGAAGACCGCCGTCATATCTCGGATGATGATATTGCAACATTGTCTGATGTGCTGACGGTTCCGCTAAACTTTGAGATGGCCGCAACCGAAGAAATGTTGGACATTGCCCTCCGGCATAAACCTCATGCCTGCTGTTTGGTGCCAGAAAAACGTGAAGAATTAACAACTGAAGGCGGATTAGATGCTGCGGGAATGCACAACCGTTTAAAGTTTTTTGTGTCTGAACTGAACCAAGCCGGTATTCGAGTAAGCTTGTTTATTGATGCAGATATTGAACAGTTGGATGCCGCCGTGTCACTGGGCGCTCCTGTGGCAGAAATTCATACCGGCGCATATTGTGATTTGACTGGCGAAGCCCGCAAGGATGAACTGAACCGCATACGGAGCGCTGTAAAATACGGTTATAAACATGGCTTGGAAATGCACGCAGGGCATGGTCTAAGTTATGAGACAGTTGGCGCAATCGCTGCTATTCCTGAATTAAAAGAGCTGAATATCGGGCATTTTTTGGTCGGGGAAGCGATTTTCCATGGGCTGGAGGCATCCATCCATGAGATGCGCCGTCTGATGGACCGAGCGCGCGCAGCATAAGGACGACTATGGCTCTTTTGACCAAACTTGTTGGCTATCAGTTTGAAAAACCCAGTTTGCTGGACGAGGCGCTTACACATCCTTCATTGTCAGGTGGCTATAATTATCAGCGGCTTGAGTTCTTGGGCGATAGAGTGCTGGGGCTTTCTATTGCCACATGGTTGCTTGAAGCCTATCCGTCTGAGGCGGAGGGACGTTTGAACCGGCGCTATACGGCCCTTGTCCGTAAGGAAACCTTAGCCGAAATGGCGTGTAAGCTTGGGATCGTATCGGCGATAAAACTAACCCCCGGAGCAGAAGCTGAAGGCACTCGCGATAAAGAAGCTGTGCAGGCAGATGTTTGCGAAGCTGTGATCGGTGCCATGTATTTAGACGGCGGCTATGCTGTGGTTGATGCTTTTATCAGAAAGCACTGGGTTCCTTTGGCGCGCGATAGTGTTGATGCCGTGCGTGATAGTAAGACACTGCTGCAAGAATGGTGTCAGGGACGGTCGTTGCCTCTTCCAAAATATGCAGTGGTTGAACGATCAGGACTTGATCACAGCCCGGTCTTTACGATCGAAGTTAGTGTCGAAGGCAAAGGCTCTGCCACTGCTGAGGGTACCGCAAAAAGGTTGGCCGAACAGTCAGCAGCAAAAAAATTATATGCAACGCTTATGGCTGAGGCCACTTGAGCGAGGAGACAAAAATGGCTGATACAGATTCTGGAAATACTCGCTGCGGCTTTGTTGCGCTTATTGGCGCGCCAAACGCGGGTAAATCAACCTTGCTGAACGCGATGGTGGGTGCAAAAGTAGCGATTGTGACACATAAAGTGCAAACAACACGCACGCGCATCACAGGCATCGGAATGCAAGCCAATGCTCAACTGGTTTTCATTGATACACCCGGTATCTTCGAACCCAAACGCCGGCTTGACCGTGCGATGGTCTCAGCCGCGTGGAAAGGGTCACAGGACGCAGAAATCACCCTGCTGCTTGTGGATGCCCAAAAAGGTATCACCGATGATGTTGAGCGCATTATAAAAGGCCTTAAAGAAGCCAAGCGCGATGCAATTTTGGTTATCAATAAAATTGACGGTATGCGCCGTGATAGTTTGCTTGCATTTGTTAAAGACCTTAATGATGCCTTTGATTTTACAGATACTTTTCTGATTTCCGCCCTCAAAGGGGACGGGGTCTCTGACTTGAAAAAGCATTTGGCTAATCTTGCGCCTGAAGGCCCGTGGATGTACCCGGAAGAGCAAATAGCCGATGTGACGTTGCGGCTACTGGCCTCTGAAATCACCCGAGAGAAGGTTTACCTGCGGCTGCATGACGAATTGCCCTATCATATTACTGTCGAGACAGAAAAATGGGATGAGCGCCCGGACGGCTCTGTTCGCATCGAGCAGGTGATTCATGTACAACGCGAAAGCCAAAAAGGCATGGTGATAGGCAAGGGCGGTAGTATGCTGAAAAAGCTAGGACAAATGGCGCGTGAGGATATGGAAGAAGAGTTTGGGCACCGTGTGCATTTATTCCTCCATGTACGCACCACTGAACGCTGGGCCGAAGATAAAACCATGTATCAAGATATGGGCCTCGACTTCGTAGATTGATCCAATGGAATTGAGGCATTAGGAGGTGGTATGGAGTGGCAGGATGAAGGGATTGTTCTTTCTGCCGCGCGTCACGGTGAGGCGGATGCGCTTCTTGAGGTGATGACCCACAGCCATGGCCGCGCCCGTGGGTTTATCAAGGGCGGCCTTTCACGCAAGAATAAAGCGAATTTGCAAGCAGGAAACCGCTTGCAGCTAACATGGCGATCTCGGCTTGAAGCCAACCTTGGCCGTTTTACAGTAGAGCTTATTCACAGCCCTTTGGGTTTGATGCTTGGGGATGGCGCCCGATTGTCAGCGCTTGCCGCCGTTACGTCGGTCGTGGCCTCGACAATGGCGGAGCGTGAGCCGCACCAAGATGTCTATGAAGGCCTGATTGTCGTACTTGATCTTTTGGAACAAGACACTGGTGGGGTAGCGACCTGGGCGGCAGCTTTGGCGCGATTGGAACTCGGTATTCTAGCGGCGCTTGGCTACGGCATGGATTTATCCGAATGCGCGGCAACAGGAACCGTAGATAATCTGGTCTATGTCTCTCCTAAATCAGGCCGGGCCGTTTGTGCTGAAGCCGGTGCGCCTTATAAGGAGAAACTATTGATCCTGCCGGGATTTTTAAGAAACAAGGGTGAGGCGCCAACCCTTTCAGATGTTCTCGACGCGCTCATGCTGACCGGCTATTTTTTAGAGCGCACTATATGGGCGGTGCGGGCCAAGGGCCAACCTGCGGCGCGGGAACGCTTGTTTTCATCGCTCTCCAAAGCTAAAATGGAAACTATTAGCCCTATGCGCTAAAGAAATTGTGGATAACCACAACATCTTGTAGCCATCTTCAATCATCTTGTTATAGTCCCGAGCATGTCAATACAGTCTGAATTTGATAATAACATCGTCGAGGCCCCCTTTGGTGCGGCCCTAAGTGAACGCTATTTAGCCTACGCTTTGTCTACAATTATGTCGCGGTCATTGCCCGATGTTCGCGATGGGCTAAAGCCCGTCCATAGGCGCTTATTATATGCAATGCGGCTTTTGAAGCTGGATCCCAAGACCGGCTACAAAAAGTGTGCGCGCGTTGTTGGTGATGTGATCGGTAAATATCACCCGCACGGGGATCAATCAGTTTATGACGCGATGGTGCGTTTGGCGCAGGAATTTTCTGTGCGTTATCCCTTAGTGGATGGTCAGGGAAACTTTGGTAATATTGACGGCGATAATGCTGCCGCCATGCGTTATACCGAAGCGCGCCTCACCGAAGTGGCTGCTGCTTTGATGGAGGGGCTAGAGGAGGATACCGTTGATCTTCGTCCCACCTATGATGGTGAGGAAGAAGAACCGCTGGTTTTCCCCGGCGCATTTCCCAACTTGCTTGCCAACGGATCAACAGGCATTGCCGTGGGTATGGCGACCAATATTCCGCCCCATAATGTAGGCGAATTGGTTGACGCCATGCAAATGCTGATCGAAGCGCGCCGCAAGCCAGGTGCTGAGGTCACCACACGGGACTTGCTTAAGCATGTGCAGGGGCCTGATTTCCCGACAGGTGGACAGATTGTCGAATCACGCGAAAGCATCATCCACTCATATGAAACGGGGCGCGGTTCAATGCGTGTGCGCGCCAAATGGGAAAAGGAAGAGCTGCCGCGCGGGCTGTATAATATCGTCATCACCGAAATTCCGTTTCAAGTCCAAAAATCAAAGCTGATTGAGAAGATCGCTGATTTGATAATGGAGAAAAAACTCCCGATTCTTGCGGATGTGCGCGACGAATCTGCTGAAGATATTCGTATTGTCTTAGAACCGAAAAATCGGATGGTAGATGAAAAAATTCTGATGGAGAGTTTGTTCAAGCTGACCGAATTGGAAACACGGTTTTCGTTGAATATGAACGTAATTGCCACGGATAAACGCCCGCGGGTTCTATCCTTGAAGGCCGTTCTTGATAGCTTTCTGGACCATCAGATAGAGGTGTTGCTGCGCCGCAGCCGTTTCCGCCTTGCCAAAATTGAACATCGGCTTGAGATCCTGTCGGGCTATTTGATAGCCTATCTAAACTTAGATGAAGTGATCCGCATTATCCGCGAAGAAGACGATGTTAAACCCTGTTTGATGAATAGTTTTAAGCTGACTGAAATGCAGGCTGAAGCCATCTTAAACATGCGGTTGCGGGCGCTTAGAAAGCTTGAAGAAGTTGAGATCCGTACTGAGCACTCCAAGTTAGAAGGGGAACGTTCAGCGCTAATGGCTCTTATTGCGTCTCCGGCGAAACAGTGGATCGCAGTTGGTGATAAATTGGTGCTGATTAAGAAGCAGTTTGGTCAAGCGACAGAGCTGGGCAAACGCCGCACAAAATTTGGGGAAGCGCCGATTTCTGAGGTGGTGCCTATTGAGGCCATGATCGAAAAAGAACCGATCACTGTTGTTTGCTCGAAACGTGGGTGGATACGGGCTCTTAAAGGACACAGCAAACCTGAAGAAGCGCTGAAATATAAAGAAGGCGACGAAGAAAAGTTCCGTTTCCATGCTTATACAACCGATAAAATCTTCCTGTTCGCCACCAACGGAAAGCTGTTTACATTGGGCGGCAATAATCTACCCGGTGGGCGCGGCAATGGCGAGCCTGTGCGCTTGATGGTGGATATGGATACAAACGATGAAGTGATTGCTTTGCTACCATATGTACCGGGCAGCAAGTTGTTTGTGGCGTCATCAATTGGTAAGGGCTTCACTATTGAGGCCGATAACGGCGTTGCGATGAAAAAGGGCGGCAAACAGATACTCAATCTACCGGGTGACGCCGTGGCAACTCACTGCTTTACGGTTGACGGTGACAGCGTTGCGGTGATCGGTGAGAACCGAAAACTACTGGTCTTTGGTCTTGACGAACTACCGACCATGAACCGCGGTCAGGGTGTCACGCTTCAGCGCTATAAGGGCGGTGCTTTATCGGATGTGTTGATCTTTTATAAAGAAGAGGGCCTTACATGGCCGATGGGCGGCAGCGGTGACCGCTGGCGTACAGAAACCGACCTAGCACCTTGGACAGGCAAGCGCGGCAATGCAGGCCGCCTGCCGCCAATGGGTTTCCCCCGGAATAATAAATTTCGCTGAGAGTTTGAACTCAGGAATAATTGATCCAATTCTTAAAGGGTAGAGACTGTTAGGTCTGTGTTCCTTTTGGGTGTTCGCGAGGTAGATATGAGCAAGACAGGTTTAAAGGCTTGGTATGATTTAGTTGAACATCATGATGGTCAGAAACTCAGCGATTTGATCGCGGATAATGTGGTGTTTCATTCTCCGGTCGTACACCGCCCGCAAGAAGGAAAAGCACTGACTTTCATGTATCTTTCAGCGGCGGTTCAGGTTCTGGGGAATGATAGCTTTCGCTATACTGGTGAATATATCTCTGAAACTGGTGCCGTTCTTGAGTTTAAAACAACCATTGACGGCGTGGAGATTAACGGCATTGATATGATAACCTTTGCTGCTGACGGTAAAATATGTGATTTCAAAGTGATGATTAGGCCGCTGAAAGCCGTGAACAAAGTCCATGAACTGATGAAAGCGATGCTGATAGAGATGGCGGCAAAACAGGCTGGATAGGCTGACCATATAGGCTTTCTCTAGGCTTAGATTTATACGAAAATTTAAAGGCAAAAGGCCGGGTTTGTTGCCCGACCTTTGCGTTTCTGAGAGGGGTCGGCAAGCGCGCGGGCTGCACCCATAAAATCAGGCTGCGCCGATGCAAAAGGCATTGATTTTATTGCCGTCCAAGTCGCGGAAATAGCCTGCGTAAAAGCCCATGCTTTCGTCGCCGCGCAAGCCGGGTTCGCCTTCACAGGTGCCGCCCGCCGCTATTGCAGCCTTATAAACTTTGTCAACGGTCTCGCGGTCACCAGCGGATAAGGCAATCATGACGCCGTTCCCAATGGTTGCTTCATTCCCATCAAATGGGGTTGTTATAGAAAAGCCCGGTTGATCAGGCGCCTTGCCCCATACGATGAAATTGCCAAATTCCATTGTGCGCTTGGCGCCCATTTCTGCTAGCACACTGTCATAGAAGGCGCTGGCTTTGGGGATGTCATTTGAACCTACTGTTGTATAGCCGATCATTGTTTTGCTCCGGAATTGTCTGTGTCAAAAGAAGGGTTAGCATACCCTAATGTGCGCTAAAAGCTGTCAGGATAAAGTGTGAAGCACCGAATAGGAGCAATGCATTGATGTATAGCGCGTTTTAGCTACCGTCAGCAGTTGTGCTTTGGGCCAAAAATGCTTCGATTTTGTCAGCGGTGATCAGCCCGGCAGCCCGCCGCACTTGTTTGCCGTTCTTGAAAATCACCATCATACCGGTGGCGCGAAAGCCATGTTTTTCGCGGAAAGCGACATCGCGGTCAAAATCAACTCGAACCGCGCGAATTTTTGGCCCCCGGCCTTCTTCGTGTAAGGTTTCCAGTGCGCGGTGTTGTAAGAGGCACGTTGGGCACCAGGGGGCGTAAATTTCCCCTAGTACAGGTTCATCGCGCGCCATCAAAGTTTCAAATCGGGCCGCGTCAAATTCTTCCCAGCCGGGTAAGATTGGGTCTGAAGGCCTGAGGTTCATGTAAATTAAATTGCCAGCAAGCGCGAAAATTATCAGCCCGCTAATGCCTACAGAA
>WFTS01000068.1 GCA_015485385.1 Kordiimonadales bacterium
GTCTATAGCTTCATCAGGAATATCCGCTGATGCACCGACGGCAGTCATGTTTGCGGCCAATGCTGCAGCACCATCCTCATCCAAGGCTAGTGCCATAGTGGCTTTTAGCCCTTGCGCCTTAAATAGTTTTTGCACGCCTCGAATGGTGTAGCCGTCCGAATGCAATAACTTTTTAATCGCCGTTAAAAGGGCAACATCATCCGGGCGATAATATCTGCGATTTCCGCCGCGTTTTAATGGTTTGATCTGAGTGAACTTACTTTCCCAAAAACGCAGAACATGCTGAGGAAGATCTAAAGCTTCTGCCACTTCTGAAATTGTTCTGAAAGCCTCACGGCCTTTGCCGCCTCGATGAGAGGCTGAGCGCGTAGAATGATCCACCAAGCTGCCCCCGTCTATGTGTTGATCTCGTCTTTCATCACCTGACTTGGGCGAAAAACAAGGACACGACGCGGCTCGATAGGAACTTCTTCACCTGTTTTAGGGTTGCGGCCCATCCGGCCGTTCTTCTGGCGTACCAAAAAACTGCCAAAGGATGAAATTTTTACATTTTCGCCGTCAACAAGACTGTTGGAAATTTCATCAAGAACACGTTCGACCAAATCCGCACTTTCATTGCGCGAAAGACCAACTTCTTCATAAACGGATTCGGTTAAGTCTGCTCTGGTTAATGTAGTGCCCATGATGGCCCCCTATTTGGAAGTTTTGCAGGAGAATGCTTATTATCAGATGAAAATTACCGAAAACAAGGCTTTCTGTCAATGTGGTCTGCGTAATATGTTAAGGTTTGCAACGGCTTAAAACAAAATGTTCAACTAGTGCGCCATCTTTGAGCACCAGCATAGCGGCTTTAAGTGTTAACGCTCGGTGCATCTTCGGTTGTGATTTCGTGTAAATCATCACCAATAAGACGAATCAGGTCATTTTGCGCCATATCAATAGCGGATGCTACGGCTGAGGAAAATCCCTGAGCGTTTGAGCCGCCATGGCTTTTCATAACCAAACCATTCAAGCCCAAAAACACACCACCATTATGGTTGTTGGGGTCAAGATGGTCTTTTAAAGAGCCCAGGCCTGGCCTGGCTAATAAATACCCAAGCTTTGTCATTAATGACGATTTAAAGGCCCGGCCCAAAAGATCTGTGACCAAACGCGCTGTGCCTTCGGCTGTTTTCAGTGCCACATTTCCAGTAAATCCGTCTGTGACAACCACATCCACTTCGCCAGACGCGATATCGTTGCCTTCCACAAAGCCGACAAAATGCATCGGTAGGTGCCGGCTTTCTTTCAGAACGTCAGCGGCAGCTTTTATGCTATCTTTGCCTTTCAGGTCTTCTGTGCCAACATTCAGCAGCGCAACAGAAGGACGACTTTGCCCCAGAACGGTGCGCACATAAGCAGCCCCCATTATTGCAAACTGAACCAGATTATTGCTGTCACATTCAACGTTTGCACCCAGATCAAGCATCACACTTTCACCGCGTAATGTTGGCATTGGGGCGATCAAAGCCGGGCGGTCAATACCGGGCATTGTACGCAGCATAAATTTGGAGAGCGCCATCAACGCCCCTGTGTTACCGGCAGAAATCGCAACATCTGCAACTTCATCTTTCACCGCTTGTATAGCCAAACCCATTGAGGACTTGCGGCTTTTCCTAAGGGCTTGGGACGGTTTCATTTGCGACGAAACTACATCCTCGGTGTGAATGATTTCACTTGCTGATTTCAATTCAGGATACTGATCAATAAGGGGCCGTACTTGGGCTTTATCTCCAAACACCATGAACCGTGTCGTAGGGAAAAGGCTACGAGCAATTGCAATGCCGTGGATCACCATATCTGGTGCTTTGTCGCCACCCATTGCATCAACTGCGATGGTAATTCTTTTTGCCACCCAAAGTTTCCAATTCTACTGTACGGTCCCACATTCCAAGAATGGAGAACGCATCGTTAGTGTTTAGCCTGTGCCCAAGTTACTGGCCACCATAGCGATTTTGAAGTGTTCTTCAAGATTTGTCCGAAAGTTTTGATAGCACTGAAAACGGATTTGGTTTTCCCAATTCAGGTTCATTGATAGAAATGTTAGGGTTTTTAGGGGCTTTGGCGACCGCGTCTTCCGCCCTTGGGTAGGGCTCCATCGTGATAGAGAGCGTCTGGGCTACTATGTCACCCACATCAATGATATCTCCCTCCAAGGCGTCATATTCCGGTGCCTCGGGGTCCAAATAGCTTTCCTCTTCATCCATGCGGGCGGCCATGTCTGGATCAACCAACAATAATTCAAAAGAGGCCTCAACATCTTCCGGCACGTCAGCCAAGCTAACAATACAGCGCTGCACCAAATTTGCCTGTATTTTCCCTTTGATCAAAATGCCGTTATCTTTGCCTTTATGTTGAATAGACAAATCAGCAGTCAAACGATCAAGAGCAACCAAAGCAAAGCGCTCGACCAAGGCTTCACGATCTGATTCGTTGGCTTCAAGCGATAGCTTGCGGGGTTCAGATTCAATATCTTCAACCCGCAGGGTATACTTTAAACTCGACTTTTGTGTCATGCTTTTGTCTTTCAAACGGCAGGAAATGATAACGCGACTGTGTTTGGTGCAGTCAGTGTACTGGCTTGTAAAAGGCTTTGCGCCCTTTCTACATAGTCATTCAGGCCTGATATTCCATCATGGTCTTCATTTTGATATATATTGGTCTTGATTGCTTTTAGGAAGCTTTCACCTTCTTCGCAGGCTTGAGCATAGGCTGCACGCCGACCAAGCCAAGCTGCGCCCACCTTCTTCATTTCTTTGCCCACACTCATGTCGCCAACACCAAGTTCACGGAATGAGCGGTCCATATCTGTCACCATTGTTTCTTGAATATAGCGCCTTAGCCGCACATAATCTTGGCCTTCTTGCTCAAGCCGGTGATCCACAAGAAACAAATGCAGCAAAATCATATCAAAGCGGCCCTTGATATCATCCTTAACACCCAATTTGGTATAGAAGGTCTCGCTGCGTGCTTGTGTCACTAAGGCACGATATATAAGGAAAGCATTCTTTTTCTCAGCCTTAGCCTGAAAGAAGCGAGCAAACATAAGATCAACCTTTTTTTCGCCAATATTGGGCGCATAATCAACGCTTATGGCGGATAATCTGAGGCACGCTCTAACATGGAGCCTTGCGCCGCGCAATGGGGACCGCTATTAAAGCGACAGTTAGTGTTTGGCACTTTAATTTGGTGCCATGGTACAGGATTAAAATTTATGATGGAACGCGGCCTTAAATCAAACCGCAAACATATCGCTGCCGCGCTTATTATCGCGACCAGCCTTACGGTGTCTGCCTGTGGAAACGGCCGCGCTGTCAGGGGCTATATCTTCGATAACGAGTTGGCAGATGCGATTTTACCGGGTGTAGATAATCGCCAGTCGGTCCATTCAACACTTGGTACACCAACGCTTACGGCAACTTTTGACGATGGCACATGGTATTATATCACCACGATTGTTCGCGTGCGGCCCGTTTTTTGGCCAGATCCAAAGTTCCACCGGGTTATGGCTGTGCGCTTTAACGAGCAAGGCGTTGTGGAAAATGTGGATAATTATGATTTATCCGACATGAAGGCCATTACGCCTGTTGCGGATAAAACTCCGACAAAAGGTCGTAAGCTAAGCTTGTTTCAACAAATTTTTGGCAATGTTGGCCGTTTCTCTGGTCAGGCACCTGTTGGATCAGGCAGTGGTCAAGGCCCCAACGGCTAGGCACTTTTGGTATTATTTGCGACAGTAATCTGCAAATCGAATATTTGATTGAACGCATAAAAAAAGCCCCGGCATAACCGGGGCTTTTGTGTTTCATAGTATCTATTTTAGTGTGCCAGCGTTGCCAAGAGCAACAGAGCCACAATGTTAGTGATCTTGATCATCGGGTTGATCGCAGGGCCAGCCGTATCTTTATACGGGTCGCCAACTGTATCACCGGTAACCGCCGCGTGGTGAGCGTCTGAACCCTTACCGCCGTGATTGCCGTCTTCGATGTATTTCTTGGCATTATCCCAAGCACCGCCACCGGCAGTCATGGAAATAGCTAAGAATAAACCGCCCACGATTACACCAACCAACAGAGCGCCAAGAGCCGAGAAGGCAGCCGCTTGCCCTGCTACAGCATTAATCACGAAATAAACCGCGATTGGCGCTACAATAGGCAGCAAGCTTGGCATAATCATTTCTTTGATCGCTGTTTTAGTCAGTAGATCAACAGACCGAGCATAGTCAGGCTTACTGGTGCCTTCCATAATACCTGGATTGTCACGGAACTGGGCCCGGACTTCCTCAACCACTTCACCGCCTGCACGGCCAACGGCTGTCATGCCCATCGCACCAAACAGATAGGGAAGCATTGCACCGAGGAAAAGACCAACGATCACATAAGGGTTTGAAAGCCCAAAATCGACAGTCACGTCAGCGAAATATTCCTTGAGATCAGCGGTATAAGCCCCGAACAACACCAAAGCCGCCAAACCAGCGGATCCAATGGCATAGCCTTTGGTTACTGCCTTAGTTGTATTACCAACAGCGTCAAGCGCGTCTGTGCGGTTCCGCACATCTTCATCAAGACCAGCCATCTCAGCAATGCCGCCAGCGTTATCGGTAACAGGGCCATATGCATCAAGTGCGACAACCATACCAGCAAGAGCCAACATGGCCGTTGCAGCAAAACCAAGGCCCAACACGCCCGCTAGGCTGTACGCTATGATAATGCCTGTAACAATGATGATTGTTGGAATTGCTGTTGATTCCATTGAAATCGCCAAACCTTGTATCACGTTGGTGCCGTGACCCGTTTCAGACGCTTTCGCGATTGATTTAACCGGACGGAACTCAGTGCCTGTATAATATTCAGTTACCCAAATAATCAGGCCAGTGACAACTAGACCAACAAGGCTACAGTAAAACAGTGTCATGCCGGTAAATGTAACGTCGCCAGCAGTGAACACTTTGTCCATACCGCCAAGCGCCCAGTCCATGGCATAATACATAGCGCCAGCCGATGTAACAGCCGTTACGATAAAGCCTTTATACAAAGCGCCCATGATAGAGTTGCTAGCACCAAGTTTGACAAAGAAGGTACCCAAGATTGAAGTCAGGATACAAACGCCGCCCATAATAAGGGGAAGCTGCATAATATCCGTTGCACCCGATGACATATAGAGCGCCGCGATAATCATAGTGGCGCCAACTGTCACCACATATGTTTCAAACAAATCAGCAGCCATACCTGCACAGTCACCCACGTTATCGCCAACATTATCAGCGATTACAGCAGGGTTGCGTGGGTCATCCTCAGGGATTCCTGCTTCAACTTTGCCAACCAAATCAGCACCAACATCCGCACCTTTGGTAAAGATACCGCCACCAAGGCGTGCAAAGATTGAGATAAGCGATGCACCAAAGCCAAGGGCTACAAGGCTATTGATAACAGGACGGCTTGTAGCATCCATTCCCATTGTAACAGTTAAGAGGTAATAAAACCCTGCGATGCCGATCAAGGCAAGACCTGCCACCAACATGCCTGTTACAGCCCCAGCTTTAAAAGCAAGCGTTAAGCCGCTCTGCAAGCTTTCACTAGCAGCTTGGGTTGTGCGTACGTTGGCTTTTACTGAGATCAGCATGCCAATATAACCCGCAACGCCCGACAGCACTGCACCAATGATAAAGCCAATAGCGGACAGTTGGCCAATGGTCATAAAGATCACTGCGACAACAACTACGCCAACAACAGCAATTGTTTTATATTGCCTGTTCAAATAGGCCTGAGCACCTTCTTGAATAGCAAGTGCTATTTCTTGCATTTTCTCGTTGCCTGCGCTTGCAGCCAAAATCGAGCGGCGTGTAAGTACGCCGTATACTACTGCTGCCAAGCCGCAAAGCATGGCCGCCATTAATACCGTCATGGGATGATCTCCCCCTAAAGAAACAAAACAAAAGGCACAGGACCCACAGCCATAAACAAGCTGGTCGCCCACAGGCGGCGATACTCCCCTACATACCGCCCGGCCCCATTATTAATAAACCAACCCACTATGCGGGATGGCTGAAAGCACAGTAGGTAGCAATTAAGGGGCTGGCAAGTGCGGCAGTGAAAGAATTCTATAAAATTGATAAATAGAAGCAAAAAAAGTCGTGACTGGATCGCTATTGTTAGTTGGAAATGCGCATGGACTTAAAAACAGTCACCGATTTTATTGTTCCAGCGCCGATAACAGCGTCCGCTTTAGCTTTTAATATTTTTGCAGCTTTATCGACATCCAATTCAGTGGGCGCGTCTTCGCGCATAAGATTGGCTTTTGTGATTGCAGAAATGAAAGCATGCTGCAATTCTGCCATAGAGCGTTTAACGGCGATCTGATTATCAGCGCCAACAACATTAACCTTCAATTCAATAAAATAATTCCCAACATAGCGCCTCTTATTGCCGCGCTTTGTATAAATAGGGACAGCAAGCCGATCAAATGGGATCGCAATTGTTTCTTCTATAGGGGCTTTTTTTTCTATGGCTGTTTGACTTTCAGTCTCATGATCTGCAGAGCTGCCGAAATAATAATATCCGCCCCCGGCACCAAGGCCTGCACCGATCAATACACCCAATACCAAAAATACTTTGCCGGAACCACCTTCTGCTTCAACTGTATCTTCAGACATAAAACCGCCCCTCTGTTTTAAAAATGTTGATATCCCATAGATGTAACTTGCCTTAATTTCCCTGACATATCAACCAGTTCGACGCCAGCCCCATCCGATATATGGCCAATTTTAGTCAAGGCCACACCAGTTTCTTTTGCGACATCAATGATTTTACCTTCACTTTTTTTTGGGGCGGTGAAAATAATTTCATAATCATCACCCCCTGACCATATCGCTGGCCACAAGCTCGCATTTTCTTTGATATTTTCCAGAACTATCTTGGAAAGTGGTATCTGCTTTTCGTAAAGGCGGGCAGCTTTTCCTGATGCCTTGCATATATGCCCAATATCGGCCAACAGTCCGTCGGAGACATCTGCTGCCGAGGTTGCAAGGCCTACCAAGCGCTGCCCCACTATATGCCGGGCCTGTGGGCGATTTAACCTATTCAAGAGGTCCGTGTGAGGCTTTATCTCACCCTGAGTTGCTTTTACGCCTAGTGCTGCATCCCCGATAGTGCCCGAAACATAAAGATCATCGCCAGCTTGCGCGCCCGATCGCTTGATCATCCGGTTCGCTGTAACCAAGCCGTGCGCTGTAATGCTGACAACCACAGGCCCGCTGGTTTTTGTAGTATCGCCGCCTATCAGCTCTATGCCGTATGTTGCCTGTGCCTTTGCAAGGCCCGATGCCAATTGCTGTAACCAACTTGGTTTGACATTGGGCGGCAAGGCAAGTGTGAGCAAATAGTATTTTGGTAAAGCCCCCTTAGCCGCCAAATCAGAAACATTAACCGAGACCGCTTTAAAGCCAATGTCCTCCGCATTGTCAGTGTGTGCAAAATGAACACCCTCAACAAGCATATCGGCGCTTACGATTAAATCAAAACCGTCGGCTACAGTGAAACAGGCCGCATCATCTAACAACCCTAAGCCAGCGTCCCCTGCAAGCGGGGCAAAATATTGGGAAATCAGGTCAAATTCGTCAGTAACGCATGTGCCTATTTCAGACGGCGCGGCCATATATGTGGTCCTGTCTATTGCCGAGTAGTTCGCGCCAATTTATCCAAGACACCGTTCACAAAGGATGCCTCACTGCGGTCATAAAAAGCATGGGCTACATCAAGATATTCGTTGATAATCACGGCAGTTGGAACATCTGGACGCGCAACAAGCTCGTAACTTCCAGCCCGGAAGATAGCATGAACAAGTGGTTCGATCCGGTCAAGTGCCCAGTCTTTGGTAAGGCACGGGCTAATCAATGCGTCCCATTCTTCACGGCGCTGCCAGCCCCCTTCTGTTATGTCCGCAAACAGGGCTTCATCCGCATCAACAAACTGGTCACCATCAACCTCGGCACCCAATCTGTATTTTTGGAATTCTTCGATTGCCTCTTTTACCCGAGGCTCTTCACTTGCGGCCAATTGGTACAAAGCCTGCACCGCTGCCAAGCGTGAGGCGCTACGAGGCCCGCCCATTTTCGTTTTATTATTATGTTGGGCCATTATGCCAATCCAAACTTTGATTTTAAACCAATCATAGCGAGCGCTGCTTCCGCTGCACCGCCACCTTTATTTTTATCGTCTCGTTTTGCCCGCGCCCAAGCCTGATCATAATCTTCAACTGTCAAAATTCCATTACCGATCGCCATATCATACTTTATTGATAATTCTTGAAGGCCGCGTGCGCTTTCGTTGCAAACTGTATCATAGTGAGATGTCTCTCCTCGGATCACACACCCTAGGGCGACATAGCCGTCAAACTCTTTATACGTCCCTTTGTGAGCAAATTTAACAGCAGCAGGTATCTCTAGGGCGCCGGGTACTGATACGCGCTCCCATGTGCCTCCAGCCGCCTCAATGGCTTCTATCGCTCCTAGAGCCTGCTCATCTGCAAGATCGGCATAAAAACGCGCTTCTATGATTAGAAGGTGCGGGTTTGGCATTTGGAATATCCTTAATCCGTAATCAGAAGCCAGACGTTAAAGGCTTCTCCTATGTTCAGTTGGTGCTGTTGCTACTTCAGAGGAATTTCGCGTTGTTCTACAATATCCAAACCATAGCCTTCAAGCCCTACAATATGGCTTGGGGTATTAGAATAAAGCACCATGTGCCTAACACCCAGATCTCTTAAAATTTGAGCCCCAATTCCATATTCTCGCAAGGCCCCTGGGCCCTTGGCCCCCTGCCCGCCTTTAACAATTTGGGATGGGCGCATTGCCGTTAGCCCTGGGAATAAAACAACCACCCCTTTGCCTTCATCTTCTATCGCTTTCATTGCACGCGATAATTGGCCGCTTCGAGGATGGTCCATTTCCAGCAGGTCCTCAAATGGATTTAAAGAATGCATCCGGACATGAATCGGATCTTCTTCATTTATATCCCCAAGCGCCAGCGCCACGGTTTCGCGGCGGTCGCCCGTTGAGGTATAAACGGCAACACGCCAATCTTTGCCACTTTTGCGCCGGAAACTGGTGTCGGAAATGCGGTCAACAAGGATATCATTTACCAACCGGTAGGCGATTAAATCTCGAATTGTGGCAACATTTAGCGCGTGCTCTTTAGCAAAATCCACCAAGTCAGGCAGGCGCGCCATTGTGCCGTCCTCGTTCATTATTTCACAGATGACGGCTGACGGATTAAGCCCAGCCAGTCGCGAAATATCAACGGCAGCCTCTGTGTGGCCCGCACGCACCAAAACACCACCGTCCTGTGCTATCAGCGGAAATACATGGCCGGGGGTCGCAATGTCAGCGGCTGTCGTCTTCGGGTCAATGGCGACTTCGATGGTTTTGGCCCTATCAGCGGCTGATATGCCGGTGGTTACCCCTTCACGGGCCTCAATAGACGTGGTGAACGCTGTTTGGTGACGGCTTTGATTGTTCGTACTCATTAAATCAAGGCCCAACTGCTCCACTCTTTTTTGAGTAAGCGGCAAGCAAATAAGACCGCGCCCATGTCGTGCCATAAAGTTCACAACATCAGGCGTGGCCATTTCAGCCGGGATAATCAGATCCCCTTCGTTTTCGCGGTCTTCGTCATCCACAAGAATAAACATGCGGCCAGAACGCGCATCTTCAATGACATCTTCGATAGGAGATAGAAATGTATGAGGCACAGGGCTTAGCCTTTTTCCTGAAGGCGCGAAACATAACGCGCTAATATATCGAATTCCACATTCACGGTATCACCAAGCTTGCTGGCACGAAAACTTGTGACCTCCTGAGTGTGGGGAATTAAGTTAAGCGAGATGGTCGTGCCTGCATCAGAATCAGCAACTTTGTTAACAGTCAGTGAGACACCGTCGAGAGTCACACTACCCTTTTGAACCACAAAGTGGCCAAAGTCAGTTGGGACAAGGATTTCAAGCAAAATACTATCATCAATCGCATCAAGGCGTGTCACACGGCCTACACAGTCAACATGGCCTGTTACGATGTGACCGCCCAGTTCTTCACCAACTTTCAGTGCACGCTCAAGGTTCACCAAGCTTCCTACAGACCATCCACTGATGTTGGTTACGCTCAGGCTTTCGCGGGACACATCGGCGCTAAACCATTGCTGGCCCTTGTCTACAACGGTCAAGCAGACACCAGCGCACGCTATTGATGCCCCAATTTCAATGGTTGAGGTATCATAGATAGTGTCTATGGCTATACGGATATCTCCGTCGCCTTCTATCGAGCGCACAGCGCCCACATCAGTGACAATTCCTGTAAACATGCGCTTGAATTACTCCGCATTCACATAGGTTGCAAGCAAATCCGAGCCGAATTTGCGGATAGTTTCTAGCCTAAGATGGGGCGCATCATCAAGATCGACAAGTCCTATAGAGCCGATCGCGTTCAATCCTTCGCATCCGATTATTTTACTGGCCTGAAAAGAAAGCAATTCATCACACATACCTGCCGTCAAAAATGCGGCTAAAACCTGAGCGCCACCCTCAACCAAAACACGGTTAATCCCTTGATTTAATATAGCTTTAGAGACCAATTGCATATCACGGGTATCAGATACATAAAGCAAGTTCGCCCCGGCCTCTGATAAGCTTTTCGCAGCATCATTGCCCTGGTTATATTTGCCACAAATAATCAAAGGGTTATGAATTTTATCTTGACCCAGCAACTTGCAAGTCTGCGGCGTCCGCAAATGACTGTCCAATATTATCGGAATTGGTGATCTCTCTTCGAGGCCTGCAAGTCGGCAGTCCAGAAGCGGGTCATCGGCAATGACGGTATTGACCCCAACCACAATCGCATCATGTTTTGCCCGGAGTAAATGCCCAAACTGCCTAGCTTGTGGCCCTGTAATCCATTTGCTCTCACCATTTTCAGTTGCTATTTTTCCGTCAATAGTCGCCGCAGACTTTAAAGCAAAAAATGGCCTTCCCTTCTGAACGGCGGAGAAAAATCCCGCATTCAACTTACGGGCTTCGTCCTTTAAAATATGTTTTGTAACTTTAATATCCGCCGTTTCCAACAGCTTGATACCTTTAGAGTTCACACGTTCATCAGGATCCTGAACAGCGACAACAACCTCACTGACACCCGCATGAACCAGCGCTTCAGCGCAGGGAGGGGTTTTGCCGTGATGCGCACAAGGTTCAAGCGTAACATAGGCCGTAGCGCCTCGTGCAGCTTGGCCCGCCATCTTCAAGGCTTCAGTTTCAGCATGGGGACGGCCACCGGGCTGTGTCCAGCCCAGCCCAACAACAATACCGTCCTTAACAAGAAGGCACCCAACCGCAGGGTTAGGTGCCACATTGCCAAGGCCGCGCCGCGCCAAAGAAAGCGCGGCTTTCATCCATTTTTCGTGTTCAGGCAACACGCTAAATCCTTTGATTAGTCTTCATAGTCCTCTTCTTGGCCCGACATTTTACCAAGAAATTTTTCAAAGTCTGAGGCCTCACGGAAATTCCGGTAGACCGATGCATAGCGCACATAGGCAACTTGATCTAGGCTCTCTAAACCCTCCATCACCAATTTGCCTATCTGCTCAGAATCCACATCACTTTCGCCCATTGATTCTAAGCGCCGGACAATACCATTGATCATGCGTTCAACACGGTCAGGCTCAACCGGACGTTTCCTTAGCGCAATATCAAGCGAACGCTCAAGTTTGCTGCGATCAAACAAAACACGCCGGCCTGTTTTCTTGAGAACTGTCAGCTCACGAAGCTGTACGCGCTCAAAGGTGGTAAAGCGCGCCCCACACGCGGGGCAGTAACGACGACGCCGAATGGAAGATTTATCATCAGTTGGACGACTATCTTTTACTTGTGTATCTTCGTTTTGGCAAAACGGACAACGCATAACGCCCCCTACTCCCCTATCTGAAACCGCAGAGCGTTTTTAAAATAGCGCCCTGCATATGCCCCTAACCTTTACCCATAAATTGGGAAACGTGTACAAAGTGCGGCTACTTTTTCTCGGGCCGCTGCTTCTGCTTTTTCATTATCATCGGGATTTGCTGCCAAGGCGTCAAGCACATCGGTAATCATATCAGCAATTTGGATAAATTCATTGGTCCCAAACCCGCGCGTAGTTCCTGCTGGTGTACCAAGCCGAATACCAGATGTTATAAAGGGCTTTTCAGGGTCAAACGGCACGCCGTTTTTGTTACAGGTCATCAGTGCGCGCTCAAGCGCCTCATCCGCTGCTTTACCGGTTAGACCTTTGGGGCGTAGATCTACCAGCACCACATGCGTGTCAGTGCCACCAGAAACAATATCAAAGCCATTTTCCTTTAACCGTGCAGCAAGGGCTACCGCATTCGCAACCACTTGCGCTGCATACGCCTTGAACTCAGGTCGCAGGGCTTCACCAAATGCGACAGCCTTGGCGGCGATCACATGCATCAAAGGCCCCCCTTGAAGACCGGGAAAAACCGCCGAGTTTATTTTTTTGGCAATCGCTGGATCATTGGTCAAAATCATGCCGCCGCGTGGACCGCGCAGGGTTTTATGTGTTGTTGTCGTCACGATATCCGCGTGATCTAACGGATTTGGATGCGCCCCACCAGCAACAAGGCCCGCGAAGTGCGCCATGTCCACCATCAAAATAGCATCGACACTATCGGCAATCTCACGGAAGCGTTTGAAATCAATCTCACGCGGATAAGCCGAACCGCCTGCAATAATGATCGTTGGTCTGTGTTCAAGAGCTAAGGCTGCTACCTCGTCATAATCTATCAAGGCATCGGCGCGGCGAACCCCATACTGAACGGCATTGAACCATTTTCCGGAAAGCGCGGGAGCAGCCCCGTGCGTTAAGTGCCCCCCAGCATCCAGAGACATGCCCAAAATTGTGTCACCCGGCTTTGCAAGAGCGAGCATGACCGCCCCGTTAGCCTGCGCGCCGGAATGGGGCTGCACATTAACGAACTCTGCATTAAACAAACTTTTTGCGCGGTCTATAGCGAGGCTTTCAGCTTGATCAACATAATGGCAACCTTGGTAATAGCGGCGTCCTGGGTATCCCTCCGCGTATTTATTGGTAAGAACCGAGCCCTGCGCTTCCATAACGGCCTTGCTAACTATATTTTCTGAAGCAATGAGTTCGATTTGATTTTGCTGACGGTGCAGTTCACCCTTTAAAGAGGCACTAACATCTGGGTCAGACTGCGCGATGTCAGCTGTGAAAAAACCATCCTGAATAAAATTGGTCATGGAAAACATCCCTAAAACTAAGTGTTACTTCGTATCTCTGCGATATAATTAAAACAGGCAGGGGCTTATCCCTGCTTAGCTCATTTTGTCTATTCGCCGCTGATGGCGACCGCCTTCAAAGGGCGCTTTTAAAAAACTGTCAACACAGTCGAAGGCTGTTTCGATTCCAATCAGACGTGCCCCTAAAGCCAACACATTGGCGTCATTATGCTGACGGGCCAATCTTGCGGCTAAACCACTTTGCACTAATGCAGCGCGCACAGCCGGATTGCGATTTGCCGCTATTGATATTCCAATCCCAGAACCACACACAATAATGCCAAATGTAGCGTCTTTATTGGCTATTGCCTTCCCCATGAGGGCGCCATAATCAGGATAATCTACTGATTCTGGCCCGTTTGTTCCTAAATCTAAGATCGCATGACCTTCAGACTTCAGTTTATCTCTGATCGCGTTTTTCAGTTCATACCCAGCGTGATCGCTTGCTAGTGCAATTATATTCTGGCTCACGGCGCCTTCTCCAATAGAACAGTCGTTTAAAACAACCACTGTATTTTAGACTATAAGGCGCTGGATATCATAGATGCAGTCACAACCCAAGAGAAGCTTGCGATATCTAGCCGTATTTAAAGCTGGCATGTAAAGAATTCACGTTTTACTTGATTATTGTAATTCTTAACAAATGGTTAATGCATTAATTAGGTAACTTTTTCCATTTCATGTTGTGTTTATTCTATAAATGCTGCAATAAAGGTGGAAACCTAATCAAACAATTGGGCGAATAAATTCATGTCAGACAATTCGATCGACTTGACTTCTACGAATGAGATGCTCGGTTTAGCCACTGATATAGTTACAGCTTACGTTAGTAATAATTCAGTTACTTCTTCGGAACTTCCTGATGTAATTAAAACTGTCTACAGTACGTTAAGCTATTTAGATAAAGGCCAAGACCTTCCTTCTATGGTTAAACCTGCGGTTCCTATTAAAAAATCTTATACCGACGAATATATTATCTGCTTAGAAGACGGTAAAAAGTTAAAGATGCTGAAAAGATACTTGCGGTCACATTTCAATATGACACCTGAAGAGTATCGGGCCAAATGGGGATTGCCGGCAGATTATCCTATGGTAGCACCAAGTTATGCAGCCAAAAGGTCTGCATTTGCCAAGGAAATTGGTTTGGGAAAAAAGCGCTAGGGCTTGATCTCATGGAACGTGGTCATCATATTGCGCGTAAGTATCAGTGCTGATCTTACAGTTTAAGCGCAAGCCTAGATAGTAATGCCCCGCCGACCACCTTGATGCTTGGCAGCAGCCTCTTTTTCCATAACATAGCGTAGTTTTTTCGCGGCTAACCGCTCTAACTCGGCCTTGCTTACACGCGGGTCGCCAACCATGCTCACTTCACGGCCTGTGCGCTCGCAAATAGCATTTACTTTGACAAGATGGCCAACTTTAACAAACTCAATTATAATTCTATCTGGCTTAGACATCGTAAAATTATATAGCAACTGCTCTTGTTAGGCCAAGTCGTAACCAGACCTCTGTTAAGGCATCCATTAAAGCATCCATTGCCGCATCGTCATGTAATGGCCCTGGCGTAAAGCGAAGGCGTTCGGTCCCACGCGGCACGGTTGGATAATTGATAGGCTGAACATAAATGCCGTATTCATTAAGTAATAAATCTGAGACTTTCTTACAAAGCACAGGATCCCCAATGAACAACGGGACAATATGACTGACAGACTCCATCACTGGCAAATCTGCCGTGGCCATACGCTTTTTAAGCTCCGCTGCACGCATCTGCTGCAACTCACGCTCGACATTGCTGGCTTTTAGGTGACGAATACTAGCAAGCGCACCGGCGGCAAGAACTGGGCTAAGGGCTGTTGTGAATATAAATCCAGAGGCATAACTGCGCACAACATCTATTAAAGCTTTTGAGGATGCAATATAGCCGCCCATCACGCCAAAGGCCTTACCAAGTGTACCTTCAACAATGGTTAAGCGGTCCAGCAAGCCTTCTCTTTCGGCAACTCCGCCGCCACGAGGTCCATACATACCAACAGCATGTACTTCATCTAGATATGTCATAGCCCCGTATTTATCGGCTAAATCACAAATTTCTTTGATCGGAGCAATATCACCGTCCATTGAATAAACAGACTCGAATGCAATGATTTTTGATGTACCGGGGCCTGAAGCTTTAAGCAGCTCTTCTAAATGTGCCACGTCATTGTGCCGGAAAATATGTTTTTTGGCACCACTATGGCGAATACCTTGAATCATAGACGCATGATTTAAGGCGTCCGAAAAAACTTCACAGTTCGGTAAAAGCTTCGCCACGGTAGAAAGTGTGGCTTCATTGGAAATATAGCCAGACGTAAACAGCAAAGCGGCTTCTTTCTGATGCAGATCAGAAAGTTCGGCCTCAAGAAGGACATGATAATGGTTCGTACCAGCAATGTTACGGGTTCCGCCAGCGCCAGCGCCAGTTTCATCAAGGGCAGTGTGCATAGCAGACAGTACATCGCTGTGCTGTCCCATCCCTAGATAATCATTCGAACACCAGACCGTAATAGCGCGGGCGTTATCCCCTGCGTCGTGCCGTAAGGCGCGCGGGAAATTTCCCCGTTCACGAGAGATATCGGCAAACACCCGGTATCGCCCTTCTTCTCGGATGGCGTCTATCGCGTCAGCAAAGATTTTTTCATAGTCCATTGCGTTTTCCATCAGCTGATGTTTTGCCGAATTTACATGCGCGGACTACATAACGCAATGGACAGTGCTTCGTCTACTGTCGAAATTGTCGCACTTGGGCTATTTTTGTGGAAAAAATGCACCAAATTCATGGAGAAATTTTCAGTTTATAAGCCAAAGTGTATTTTATCCGCCCAGAAGCGTTCCAAATTACGCAGGTTTTTCCGCAAGTCTTTCAAGTTCTCATGGTTGATCAGGTCGTCTTGCATCAATTCATCAAGGTGCTTTTTATACAAGCCATCCATAAGTTCTCTTATTTCATAACCCTTATCGGTTAACGAAATGCGAACAGCGCGCCGATCAAAATCAGACCGCTCATGACGAAGATACCCCATTTCAACAAGTTTCTTGAGGTTATAGGATACATTGGACCCCTGATAATACCCGCGTGTCTTCAATTCCCCGGCAGTCATTTCATTCTCGCCGATATTGTATATCAGCAAGGCTTGCACCGGATTGAGGTCATTCCTACCAACATGTTCCAGATGGTTTTTAAGAACATCCAGCAGCCGCCTGTGAAGACGTTCTACTAAGGAAAGAATATCCAGGAAAAGAAATCCCGGATCATTAAAATCATAACCGCTCATGATACATTTACCTGACTATCTTTATCTGCCTATTCACAGATATTGTTTCATTTGATTCGATTTTTCGTCGAATCGTGCTGGTTCACTGTGTGCGACAAGTCCTAACGCAATGTTAAAGCTAAAATTCTAACAAAATTTGAACTTTTCTCTCGATGACACCCTAGTTGGTCCAGCAAACTAGAAACAAAGATGACATGCCTATGAATTAAAGATAGATTGATCAAAATATTTTGTGAGGTAATTTATGTCTACTGGCTTCCCGGCAACAAGGCTCCGTCGTCCCCGCTCAACAGTTTGGTCACGGCGTATGGTTAGCGAAAACAGCGTATCTACCGGTGATCTAATTTGGCCGATTTTCATCCGGGAGGGCACAAATGAACGTGATCCCGTTTTGTCTATGCCCGGCGTGGACCGCCTAAGTATAGATTTAGCTGTTCAGGCTGCGAAACATGCGGCAACTATTGGAATTCCGTGCCTTGCACTATTTCCGAGCACCCCTGCGGATTTGCGTTCTGATTTTGGAGATGAGGCTCTCAATAAAGACAATTTGATCAACACCGCCATGCGCGCAATCAAGGACGCTGTACCCGATATTGGTTTGCTTGCTGATGTTGCACTTGATCCATATACCAGCCACGGACAAGATGGTTTGGTTCAAGAAGGCCAAATATTAAACGACGAAACCATCGGAGTTTTGGTGCAGCAAGCCGTGGTGCAAGCGAATGCAGGTGCAGATATTATCGCCCCGTCAGACATGATGGACGGCCGAGTTGGGGCTATCCGAACTGAATTGGACAAAGCAGGCCACACCGGTGTGCAAATCATGGCTTATAGCGCTAAGTATGCCTCAGGATTTTACGGACCCTTTCGCGATGCTGTCGGCAGCACTGGCGTTTTATCCGGAGATAAAAAGACCTACCAGATGGACCCCGCGAACCGCGCTGAGGCCTTGCGAGAAGTCGCTCTTGATATATCAGAGGGCGCAGACAGTGTAATGATTAAGCCCGGAATGCCCTATCTAGACATTATTCGCGAAGTCAAAGACAAGTTTCAGGTCCCCACCTTTGCCTACCAAGTATCGGGGGAATATGCCATGTTGGTCGCAGCGGCGCAGAACGGCTGGCTAGACCGCCACAGTGTTGTGATGGAAGCTATGCTATCGTTCAAGCGCGCCGGTGCGGACGGGGTTCTAACCTATTTTGCCCAAGAGATCGCTGAGCTTTTGGACACTTAAAACTAGGCCCGAGTTAAGCTGTTTTCGTCGGTGTGCGCAAAAGTCCGCCCGTAAATCTCAAGCATAATTGTTTGCTCGTAGTGAAGACCGTTTCCGTCAACAGTCATCTTGTGGGTGAAAGCTGTGGTGCGTGCATTGTCCCGCATGAAGGGTTGCTGCACGATGCCCCAATCTTTATCGCCTTCTTTTGACGAAACAGAGAACACGCTACGGCTACCATCAGTTTCGACAGTGCCGCCAGCCAATAGAGCAACTGCACGCGGTATTGTCAGGGATTGGCATATAACATCTGTTTCGGGATCAAAATACCAATATCCGACCTGATCATGGATCACATCATCATTGGCTAGATCATGAACTTCCTGATGATAGCGTACCGACAAAAGTGTCTGGTTTTCAGCATTTGTGACATCCCCAACATACTCTATGGTTAAGGTTTCATAATAATCCGTTGATTCTTCGCCCACCACTTCAGGAGAAACGTCGGTCCCTTTTTTTCCGCCCCAAATTCCTATTAGCTGGTTTAAAGGGCCGAGATCTATTTCTGTCATACTAATGCTCCTGTTTTTTGAATTCACTTATAGTTATATCCGTCTTTTTGATGATCGGTCATCAATATATCACATAAGGTCATTCTTTAGGTGCGTGCAGCCAGTTTATTTCAATAGACTAAGTGCCTCGCACACTTTTAATTTCCGGGCAGAGTATCTGTCTCTCCTGAGGGGCCCGTGCCTTCTTGTGGGATAGGAAATTCCACGATCATATAGGACAGATTTTGATTAGCAGAACCAGCTTCCCAGCGAATTCCTAGCTCGTGCGGGTAATAGTAAATAGGAAGGACTTTCCCACTATTTTTGTTGGCACGACACGTTCTTGAAATAGTGCGCTCAGTACCGTCATTCCATGCGCGAAACGGTTGCTCCCCAATTTTAGTTCCGTCCAACCATTCTATCTCTGCTTTTTCATTACAAGTCGCCCTAAGACCAATCCACATTTTTTCTTTTCGTAAAAGAGGGAATTTTGTCAAAAGAAAATAATGTACAGACTGCGACTTAACCTCAGCTAATCGCCCTTCCCTACCTTCAACAAGATAGCCTTTCACCATAAGTTTAGCGTGACGCCACGTGTGGGGTGGGCGACCATAAAATTCAAAGATTTGGAAGTAGCTACCCGTGGTAGGTTCTAAATACACCTCGCCGATAGGGCGAGCAATGGCAGTTCCTGTTGCATCCACACCTTGAAACATCAAGGCAACGGCAAACAATAATCCTGATAGCATTGGCATACATCCTCGGAAAAATATATTTTAGCGAGTCCTAAGTTTATCGTGCTTTGTGGCAAAAAGAAGGTTTAATCCGCACCGTTGCGGCCAAGGGATTTAACCACGCCGCGCAGGGTCATAACTTCTTGAGATGAAAGTTCAGCATTTTGCAACAGATTCCTGAGTGTCCGTCGCTGCGGGTCTCTGCGTCCCGGACTGCGAAAAAAGCCTTTGCTATCTAAAACAGATTCTAAATGCTCCATCAAATCAACCAGTTCTTTTTTCGACGAAAGGCCATCATCGTGTGCTGGCTGATACGCTGGTGTCTCATTTTTGCTTTGGAAATATTCATACGAAACCAAAATAACAGCCTGTGCGAGATTTAAGCTTCCGTAATCAGGATTGATTGGAACAGTTAGAACGGTATCCGCTAGGGCAATATCATCATTGGTCATTCCTGATCGTTCTGGACCAAACATAACCGCTGGGCGCTCTCCAGCTGCGATTAGCCCATGCATTTGAAGCGCCACCTCGTGTGGTGTGGCGACAGGCTTTGGCATGTCCCGATTTCGAACAGTCGTGGCATAAACATGCGTGCAATCTGCAATAGCCTCTTCAACGGTGGAGAAAATACGCGCTTTATCAAGCACCACACCAGCACCAGCTGCTGTTGGGCCTGCATCTGGATTTGGCCATCCATCACGCGGAGCAACAAGGCGCAAGTCGGTTAGTCCGAAGTTCAGCATAGCACGCGCGGCTTTGCCGATATTCTCTCCCAACTGAGGACGAATTAAAATAATAGCAGGCTGAGCCATTTTAATCCGCCCTGCGCCAAATAGTTCCATCAGCGCTATCTTCTAAGACAATGCCCTGCTCTAAAAGAGAATCCCGAATACGGTCTGATTCTGCAAAATCTTTATTAAGCCTTGCTTGGTTTCGGGCTTGTATCATGGCTTCGATGGCCTCAGTTGAAACTCCTTCGGGAACCTCCCCGCGAAACCAGCTTTCATTCGACTGCATCAAAAATCCCATAAAATTAGCGCCAGCTTTCAAGTCGGCGGCTGTTTTGGGGCTTGCAAGTGCATCTAGGGCAGCGATAGCCATAGGAGTGTTCAAATCATCCGAAAGCGCATCAATGACAGTTTCAGGCACTGTATCAGAGGCTTCAATGCCGTCAGTAAGTCTATACCACCGGTCAAGCCTGCGTTTTTGTTCTGTAGCATTATCATGTGAAAAATCAACGGGTTGCCTATAGTGGGCTGTCAAAAGCGATAACCGCGTTGCCTCCCCCCCATGTTGATCTAACACCTCGCGGATCGTGTGGAAATTCCCTAGAGATTTCGACATTTTCACACCGTCAACGGTTAGATAACCGTTATGCATCCAGTAGCGAACAAAATTATGTCCATGAGCACATTCAGACTGTGCTATTTCATTTTCGTGGTGCGGGAAAATTAAATCTTGGCCGCCCGCGTGGATATCAATTTCTACACCCAAATGTTTTTCAATCATGCACGAACATTCAAGATGCCAGCCCGGACGACCGCGTCCCCATGGGCTACCCCATCCAACCTGATCTTTGGATGATGGCTTCCAAAGCACAAAGTCTGCTGCATCGCGCTTATAAGGAGCCACATCCACACGCGCGCCCGCAACCAATTCATCACGGCTATGGCGCGAAAGCCGACCATAATTACTCATTGATGTCACATCGAACATCACATGGCCTTCAGCCTCATAAGCATGGCCTTTTTCAATGAGCGTGCGCATCATCTTAATCATCTCAGGCAAATGATCAGTTGCTTTGGGCTCAAGAGTTGGAACTAAGGATCCAAGCTCAGCTATATCAGCCTGAAAAATCTTCGCGTAACGGCGACTGATGGCCTTGATGCCAACGCCTTCATCTGTGGCGCGCTGCATAATTTTATCATCAATATCCGTGATATTCCGTGCATAAGTCACATGATCTTCACCGTACCTATGACGCAGCAAGCGGAACAATATATCAAAGGCCGTGTAGGGTCGCGCGTTACCAATATGTGCGTTGCCGTAAACGGTTACTCCGCACACATACATGCGTACGTTTTTCGGATCAATTGGAATGAACCGCTCTTTTTTTCGGGCCTCAGTATTATAGATAAATAGCTCGTTCACCCGGTTTGACCCTTTAAACGCGAGAGTATCTTATCGCGCCCAATCAAAGGTACCAAAGAGGCCATGTCCGGCCCTTGGCTTTGCCCTGTAAGCGCAAGGCGAAGCGGCATAAATAAGCCTTTGCCCTTCACGCCGGTTTCAGCTTTTATTAAATCGGTCCATTGTTTCCAACTGTCTTCAGTTAGGGTGCCTGCTGGTAATAAACTCGCGGCTTTCGCCATATGCTCAGCGTCCTCAATGATGGGGATCACTGGGCCAGAGACCATTCTTTGCCAATCCGCTATATCAGAAAGCTTTTTAAGGTTTGGACGAACAGCGTTCCAAAAAGCCTCATCTACCCCTTCCAGCCGGTCTTTAATGGAAGCATAGTCAGTCATGTGCAAGATTTTGGCATTTAGAATCTCTAAATCTGCAACATCTAATTTTGCCGTGCCTCGACTAAATTTAGAAAAATCAAATCCAGTAACCAATGCACCTATGCTCGAAAATGCCTCAATCGGTTCGCTAGTGCCAACGCGCGCCAAAAGCGAGACGATTGACATAGCTTCAAGCCCTGCTTCATCACGGTATTCCCCGATAGACATGGCACCGTGTCGCTTGGAAAGCCCTTCACCGCCTTTGCCTGTCAGAAGTGCAAAATGAGCCATTTCCGGGGCCTTGGCACCAAGAGCCTCAAACAATTGCACCTGAACAGCCGAATTTGTCACATGGTCTTCGCCGCGAACAATGTGGGTAATACCAAAATCAGCATCATCAACCACACTTGGCAGTGTGTATAAAAAGCTTCCATCACCTCTAATTAAAATAGGATCAGAAACCGATGCTAGATCAATAGAGACATCCCCTCGTATCAGGTCTGTCCAAGAAATACGGGCAGGAACATCAAGCTTGAAGCGCCAATGTGGCGAACGGCCTTGAGCCTTATAATCTGCTATCTGTTCTGAGGTTAAATCCAGCGCTGCCCTGTCATACACAGGAGGCTTCCCCCTGCCCATCTGAACTTTGCGCTTAATATCTAATTCTTCAGACGTTTCATAACATGGGTATAAGCGACCTTCAGCTTTAAGCTTTTCAACCACTTCTTGGTAACGCTCGAAGCGGTCACTTTGGCGAAACGTTTCATCCCAATTCAGGCCAAGCCAAGTTAGATCAGCGCGGATTGCATCTTCATACTCCGCAGTAGAGCGTGCAATATCCGTATCATCAATCCGCAGTACAAAAACACCGCCTTGTTGGCGTGCAAACAGCCAGTTTACGAGGGCCGCACGAATATTCCCAACATGGAGATGGCCTGTGGGAGATGGGGCAAAACGGACTTTTACTGTCATAGGTTTTTCCTAAAGGGCAACTGCCCTTAATTATTATTTATCAAAACGGGCGCTTCTAAACCCGTTTGTTATCGGGTAGCGGCGATCTTTACCAAAATTCTTTCGGGTGATTTTCACCCCCGGCGGAGCTTGGCGTCTTTTATATTCGGCGATGTACAATAGGTGCTCAATGCGCGCAACCTCTGATGCTTCATGCCCTCGTGCAACAACCTCTGACGCTGACATATCTTCATCTACCAAACATTTAAGCATATCATCCAGCACGTCGTAAGGAGGCAAATTGTCTTCGTCTTTTTGATTGTCTCTTAACTCGGCTGTTGGCGGTTTGGAAATGATATTCTTGGGGATCACGACACCGGATGGCCCTTGACCACCAGCAGGAACATGCGAATTGCGCCATGCCGATAAAGCAAAAACATCAAGCTTATAGATGTCCTTCAAGACATTATAACCGCCGCACATGTCGCCGTAGAGAGTAGCATAACCTACTGATATTTCTGATTTATTTCCTGTGGTCAGAACCATTTTCCCGAACTTGTTTGATAGTGACATCAAAACCAACCCACGCAGGCGCGACTGAATGTTTTCCTCTGTTGTGTCAATCTGGGTGCCTTCAAATATAGGTTCAAGCATTTTATCAAATGCCTCCACACCCTCTTTGATCGCTATCGTGTCATATCGCGCTCCAAGCGCTTTTGAGCATGCTTGCGCGTCTATAACACTTTCGTCTGTAGTATAGCGTGACGGCATCATTATGCAGTGAACCTTATCCGCACCTAGGGCATCTACTGCCACAGCCGCCGATAAGGCACTATCAATGCCACCTGACATGCCAAGAATCACACCGGGGAATCCGTTCTTATGGATATAATCTCGCAGGCCAAGCATCATCGCCTGATACATGGTTGTCATACGGTCCGGTAATGAGGAGCAAACTTCAGTTTGACACACCAAAGCAACTGAGGAGCGCTGCCAACACGTAAGCTGGCCATCTTCAGTCCAACTGGGCATTTGTACAGGCACACTGCCGTCAGCAGCGATTACATAACTTGCACCGTCAAATACCAACTCATCCTGCCCACAAATCTGATTGCAAAAAATCAAAGGAAGGCCAGATTCCGCAACACGCGCTTTTGCCTGCATCTGGCGCTCACCATGCTTTTCAAGCTCAAATGGGCTACAGGTTGGCACAAGCAAAATATCTGCTCCGCCTTGCTTTAAGGCTGCAGTGACACGTGGATACCACATATCCTCGCAAATCATGACTCCAAGCGAATATCCACGAAACGCAATAGGCTTAGGTAACTCGCCGCCTTTGAAGACCCGCTTTTCATCGAAAACGCCATAGTTTGGCAGTTCATGCTTGTAACGTATCTCTTTTACGGTTCCGTCTTCCAACAACAATACCGCATTGTATAATATGTCACCATTAAGCCATGGGCAGCCAACAAGAAGCGCTGGCTTACCCTCGCCCTCGGTAACGTCAGCTAAGGCCTCTGCAGCCAACCGTGCCTGACGTACAAAAAACGGTTTCAGAACCAAATCTTCAAGGGGGTATCCCGTGATAGAAAGCTCAGGAGTAAGCACGAGATCAGCACCGTCCGTCAAAGCGGCCGCATAAGCCGCTGCTATCTTCTCGCAGTTGCCTTTGATAGCACCAACCGTTGGATTAAGTTGTGCGATATAAATGGAAAGTTGGTTTTTCATGCCTGACTTTTACCCTGCTATATGTCAGCGAACAAGTGCAATCATAGAAACAAAAAGAGCGGCATAACTGCCGCCCTTCCACACCGCTTATGGCAATGCGTTTAAGCAGCTGAAGCTTTGGATAATTGCTCGCGCTCTTCTTTAATGCTTTCAGCGACAAGAAATGCCAACTCAATGGATTGGCTGGCGTTTAGACGAGGGTCACAGTGTGTGTGATACCGGGAAGATAGATTATCTTCAGTTACGGCAATCGCGCCGCCGGTACATTCTGTAACATCTTGCCCTGTTAACTCTAAGTGAATACCACCAGCATAAGTCCCTTCGGCGTTGTGACAGGCGAAGACCTGCTTAACTTCCTTCAAAACACGGTCGAATGGGCGTGTTTTCAGGCCGCCAGTGGCTTTCACCGTATTGCCGTGCATTGGGTCACATGACCAAACGACTTTGCGACCCTCTTCTTTAACCCGCCGTAGAAGCTTTGGAAGATAATCTTCAACCTTATCAGCGCCAAACCGACTAATAAGTGTCAAGCGACCGGGTTCATTTTCAGGGTTTAAAATGTCGATTAGACGGATCAAATCATCTGGGTCTGTTGTGGGCCCAACCTTTGATGCTAATGGATTACCAATGCCCCGCAAGAATTCAATATGTGCGCCATCAGTTTGGCGTGTGCGGTCCCCGACCCAAAGCATATGGGCAGAGGTATCATACCATTCCCCTGTGGTCGAATCGACACGCGTTAGTGCCTGCTCATAGCCCAAAAGCAGTGCCTCATGGGATGTGTAGAAGTCAGTGCCTTGTAACTGGCGCACATCGCCTGGGTTCAAGCCGCATGCCCTCATGAAAGACAGGGCCTCACCAATACGGTCAGCTACATCTTTATATTTTGCGCCTGCACCGCTTTTTTCTACAAAATCGAGGTTCCATTCATGCACAGAAACAAGATTAGCATAGCCGCCTTGCGCAAATGCCCGAAGTAGGTTCAAAGTTGCTGCGGATTGGCTGTAAGCACGAAGCATACGCTTTGGATCAGGGATCCGGGCTTCGGCGTCAAAACTCATACCGTTAATGATGTCGCCCCGGTAGCTTGGTAACTCAACACCGTCAATGGTTTCCATGCCGCTTGAGCGTGGCTTGGCAAACTGGCCAGCAAGCCGGCCAACTTTCACGACCGGGCAACTTGCCGCGAATGTCAGGACAACAGCCATTTGAAGCAATACGCGAAAAGTATCACGGATGTTATTTGGATGAAATTCCCGGAAGCTTTCGGCACAGTCCCCGCCCTGCAATAGGAACGCCCTGCCTTCAGCGGCTTCAGCCAATTGGGCTTTAAGGTTGCGGGCCTCTCCAGCAAATACTAGAGGGGGATAGCTAGATAGTTCTTCTTCAACGTCCCGAAGTGCTTTTTGATCAGGATATTCCGGCACCTGTATTACAGGGCGTTTTTTCCAACTATCTGGATGCCATTCACTCATCACTTAACCTCAATTTTGGTATCTTTGTTCGTTTGTTTCAAAATATGTAAAGCAAACGTAATTTCATTAGGGCTTAATATAGAAGATTATGCAGGAATCAAGCATATTCAACGGCTAGATAATATAACGCCTTTTCTATAGCAGATCGCGATAAAACTTGCCTTCTAGCTTTTCTTGCCTATAGCCTCAGCCGTTCTTCACTGAAAATCAACCATTTCAACTGTGACTAATTTATGAAGCCTCAATTCTCAGCCCAAAAAATCCTATTTGATCTTGATGGTACGCTGGTCGATACTGCGCCAGACTTGCATGCTGCCACCAATTTTACGCTGCGCTCTGTTGGTCGCCCTCCTGTCTCTTTAGATCATGTCCACCAAATGACCGGCTATGGCGCTCGGCGCTTGATAGAACTGGGCCTTGAAGAAACTGGAGGAACGGCCGGTTTGGATATGGAAGCGCTGCATCTGACATTCTTGAGCTATTATAGAGATCATATTTGTGATCACTCGGAAATTTTCAGTGGAGGCAAAAAAACTCTTGAAAGCCTGAGCGCTATGGGCTTCCAGATGGCTGTCTGCACCAATAAACCACATGCGATGGCGGTTCGGCTTTTAGATAAAATTGGCATAGCTCCTTTTTTCGAAGTGGTAACTGGCGGTGATAGTTTTGCTTATAAGAAGCCGGATGGGCGACACCTTACGGCAACCAGCTCCATGCTAGATTGTGTCGGCAGTACGATAATGATTGGTGATAGCCTTCCCGACATCCATGCTGCAAAGGCGGCAAATATGCCTGTTATTGCAGTTGATTTTGGATATTCGGATGTGCCTATAGAAAGCCTAGAGCCAGACCATATTATCAGCTGTCTTCCTGATCTGCTCTCTTTAGTAAAGTACGCACATTCCTAATGGCCTTGCGCAACAAATGTGCAAGAAGTAAATGCCACGGCATTCTTAAATAATGACTTCTTATCAATAAGATTGTTTTTGCACTATACGCCTTATTAATATGCATTAATTTCTGCTTCAAAGCATAGCGTACGATCAGCCCTGAAGGCTTTGCGTTAGAGGCTTTTAGTAAGGTATCAGCCACCGTGTCATCTAAAACGTCCGCTAATATCCATAGCGCGGTAGCAACGGGTTGCGTTGCTCCAACGTCTGCGGCCCGAATATTTATGTTTTTTTGTTCCTCCGTGGATAGATCACGAAGGAGATAATATAATTCAACGAGCGTGCGTGCGGGAGTATCAAAAGAACCGTCTGCAAAGCTATGAACTGCTGAATGAATGAACCGGTCCACTGGCGCTAAAACTTTCAGCTTCCCACCAGCCAGTGGCATGGCCGCATCCAGCATAAGGTTAGATTGCAGCTTGATCCTAGAGGTTCTTGGTAGCAAATGGTGATGTACATCCACGACTGTTTGGCGTTTATTGTGCCGCAGCGGCGGAAGCTCGTGCATATATTTTCGGTAATATGCGATGTCATAATCATTATTTGTGGTTTCATCAAACTCCCAGCCCGCAGCTCTTAATAAGCCTTCAGTTTGATCTAGCTGTTCTTCACTGACCATTATATCAATATCGGAAACACGGCGGCCTTTAGCCGCCTTTGAGCCCACAGCGACATATGCGCCGCCCTTTAGCAAAATAGGTGCAATGCCAGACCCTAATAGCGCCCTAGTTATCCTATCTTTCTCAAACCGAAGCATCCGGTGATCAAACCCGGTTCGCAACAATCCATTTTCCAATACTTCCTTTAGTTTTCCTTCAGTTTTACCTTCCCAAGTAACAGCCATTTGTCCCAAAACATGGTGCGTATCGGCAAATTCAATCATTTTTGCTCGCTCGGCAATATTTTCGGGCATGGGCGCTTGGCCAATGATGGTTTTTAGCCAATCCCTAATCATAGCCCCGCCTTTGCGGCTAAATCACGAGTTATTTCTAGACTATCCTGTGTATTTCCGTATGTGATTTCAAACGTCTGTGCCCCGGCAACCATCTTTATCAATGCCTCAAAAGAAGCAGTCCCCAAAAGGTGATAATTGGTTGAGCTTGGTATTAATTTCATAATCGTTTCTGATTTGGACAGTTCCCGAACCGAGGGGGGAGTATCCTCTTGAAAAACGGGGAATAAGATCAATTTCGCAGCCATAGGAGTTTTGGAAAGCTGAATGTCGCTCGGACGCACCCGGCGGTAGGCAATATCCCCTTTTGGCGTGCCACCAAATGTTTTTGTTAGCCATTTTTCCCCTGTAAACTCTCGAACTATATCGATTGATTTCTCTTTTAACGACACTGGTCTTGGGTATGGATGCAACATGCCGGTTTCCATATCAAGCAAACCAAATTCATCTGAAAAAAGCCGATAGCCTTCAACCATTAATGCGGATGCAAGTGTGCTTTTACCTCCACCCGAGTGAGCACTGATTAAAATTGCACCTCTCTCATTGCCTACCACAGCTGAGTGAAACGTTGTGAAACGACAACATTTCAGTGCGATCGCTAAATTAAGCCCCATTTCAAAAGCAAGTGGAGACAAATACGGCGGCAAAGGAACAGCCGGCACTATAAAGCCTGGATCAGCGATCACTTGTCTACGAATATATTTACGGATGATATTCGGGGGCCGGACGTTAATGGCAACATCCGTTACATCACCCAATTTAAGGCGTACAGGCGCATCCCGGTAAGCATCAAATAGGAAATCAACAATATCTGCCTCACGGCCTTCTAGCCGCATACTGAAAGGCCCGAGCTCCATCTCAAGAGACCCAGACCTTAAAGCAACGTCTATATCTTCCCTATGGTAATCGCCTAACCGCTGAAACTCATTTTTCATGCTTTTGTCTCGACGGGGATTACCAAGCCAAGTTCGTCCAATTCAAGAATTGTTCTTTTGACCAAAGACGCAGGGCAGTCATGTTCAGTCATTTGAATTTCATCTAATATTTTTGGAAATGCCGTTGCAAAATTTTCATCCCCTTTGGCTAATATTTTAAGAGTAGCGGCAGAGAGAAAATTCAAAATATGAGTGTCCCCAGAAATCTTATGGAAGGCAATAGTAACGGATTCAGATGGTTGCAATAGCATTTTGCTAATGTCGGCGGTCCAGGTGGTTTGTTCTGAATAAGGGCCAGCAGACATGCAAACATCCTAGTGGCCATTATATTGGCCGAACTGAGAGATAGTTCAGACTATACGGAGATTAATGACCCATGTAATTCAAAATGGAAATCACACAAGACACGCCGGGCCAATGCCCGTTAACCCCGTTTTCATCAATATATTTAAGAGAAAGCTCAAGATAGAGGCCGTCATCACCGGATAAATTCCAATCGCCACCCTGCGTTACATAATCACCGGGAGAAATGATTTGGCTTCGGCTATATTCGTAAACTGCATAGCCGCACGGAGCATTCGTAATAATACTATGCCCGTGAGAATCTTGTGCATGGCCATCGTCATCGCAAGAATGATCATGCCCATCATCTTCACCGCTGCCGGCAAGATAATCATTCATGGCATAAGTGCCATTTTCATCCGTTAAGTGGGATAATAGATCGTCATGGTCCCCAGAACCACCACTTTCATCACATGTTTCATACTCGCATGCATCCGGGCGATATGAGGCTGACACACTGTCATGAGGAAAAATATAGGATGCATCATGCTTGAAATTTTTAACATCCTTATCTTTTAAATTTCCAGTTTTCTTATCCGTGCGTAATTTACCGCTGCCAACCCAAGCCGCACCAGTATCATCAACCAAAATTTTAAATTTGCTCGGGATTGTAATGGTACAGCGCAACTGAGAAATCACTGCTTCTTGCGCACTCGCCCGCAAAGTAAGCACCATTGGCATGCCTGCGGCACCCAGTTTTAAAAGATCTCGTCTCTGCTCAAGAAACAAATCAGTTTTTTTGTTTTTATCCGTCATAGTGAATTTTCACCTAAAACTGCGCCGTCCGCATACCATATTGTCCCTTACATACTAGCAGCGTTAGCTACCCTTGGTCTAGTATCATTTTAACACTCAGTGGTGCATTACAGTGAGAGCCCTAAATTGCCAAGGGATCGCTCTAGACACAATAACGACCATAATGTCGTATGATGATCTCTAGCTTCCCGTATATGTTCATCTACCAAGCTTCGAATTCCGCTGCGTGAAATCAACCCAGTATCAAGAAGTGCCTCACTTTTCTCTAGCTTATTCAATTCCGGCACTAGTTCGTTTCGCAACCAATTTCCGATGGGAACATCAAAGCCACGCTTAGGTCTGTAGAGTATATCATCTGGCAAAATACCGCGAAGTGCATTTTTGAAAACAGCCTTTCCTTGTCCTTCAACAATACGGGTTTCATGTGGCAACCGCATGGCGTACTCAACAAATTTATGATCCAAGATAGGCACTCTCACTTCCAATGAATGTGCCATACTAGTGCGATCAACTTTGGTTAGTATGTCCCCGGGTAAATATGTCTTCAGGTCTATATATTGCACCATCGACAGTGCATCGACCCCTTTTACTTTATCACCTAATTCCTTAAAGCGTTCATGTGGGTGATATCCAGATAGTGCTTTCTTCATTTTGGAAGTATGCAGCCGGTACCGATCTCGGTCAGGCGTTTTGCTAACAGTATGGCAATATGCTTCTGCTGACGAACGCCCAAGGGCCTCGAATGTAGATTTTGCTCTTAAAAATTGCGGAGCTCGATCCAGCTTAGGGTACAAAGCAGCAAGCGGCTTGAATATAGGGCGGCGAATTCCGAGAGGCAGCACCCCCCTAAGATGTTCTTCAAGCATATGAAACCGGTGACGACGATAGCCAGCAAACAGCTCGTCTCCGCCATCACCAGATAAACACACTTTCACTTTTTCTCTCGCTAAACCACATACACGGTAAGTTGGTAGAGCTGATAAATCAGAAAAAGGCTCATCAAATACTGTAGCCATACGGTCCAATAAAAAACCGTCGTTGGCAGACGCTAACCTTAACCTGTGCCGTGTGCCAAAATGATCTGCAGCCAATTGTGCATAGCCGCTCTCGTCAAATTCAGGATCTTCTGAGCCGATTGCGCATGTTTCCACTGGGGCATTACTGTTTTTACTCATTAAAGCAACGACCGCACTACTATCAACGCCGCCAGAAAGAAATGCCCCCAGCGGCACATCCGCAATCATCCGCATATGAACGGCATCTTCAAGGCGTTCAACAAGTTCGGTTTGATCTGCATATGCATTCGCGTCGCGCTGCTCTAGGTCTGGCTCCCAATAGTTTGTTTCAGATAAATCAGGCGAACCCTGACGCTTCACCAGTATGCAAGCAGGTGAGAGCTTACTTACTCCGGCAACAATAGATTTTGGATCAGGCACATACCCAAGTGTCAGGAAATCTTCGAGGGCGTCCACACGCAATTTTCGCATGACACGTTTGTGCTTCAGGATTGCCTTTAATTCAGAGGCGAATAAAAATGTCCCATCAGGCAACAAACAATAATAAAGGGGCTTGATTCCCAATCTATCTCGCGCAAGAAATAGCTCTTGGCTGCGGTTGTCCCATATCGCAAATGCAAACATTCCGCGTAACCGTGTGACACATGCCTGCCCCCATTCCAAATAAGCCTCAAGCAAAACTTCAGTGTCGGATTGCGTTCGAAATTGACGCCCCAAAGCTTCGAGTTCCCGCCTTAAGTGGCGGAAATTATAAATTTCACCATTAAAGCTTAGCACCACTTGTCGGTCCGCACAGTACATAGGCTGCGAACCGCCTTCGATATCAATGATGCTTAATCGCCGGTGCCCCAGAGCCACAGTTTGGCCAAAATAAAATCCATCACCATCTGGTCCACGGTGACCAATTTCATTCGTCATTGCGCGCAGCAAGCCTTGATCCAGCTCTGTGCCGGCAGGAACCATAATGCCCGTTATTCCACACACAAATTATGCCCCCTATCTGAACCTTGCAATTCTGACCATAAGACCCTATCCAGCGGAAATGTCGATAAGAATTTTTCTAATTTATCAGGTGATCGAGCAAATCCACTAGTTTCGGGCATAGACAAGGCAAAAACAGCACCCGCAGATGCCCCATAAACAAGACGCTCGACAGCGCTTTCAATCTTCACCCATGTTTCAGAAACCAAAGCTTTTCCATTTAGAAAATACCCCACATAGACCACGCGGCGTTGATTGTTTTTCCAATAGACTTCCCTCTTCAGCTTCCAGCCAGACTGTTCGATAACTTTTGACCCTATTCCTGGCAAGAGATCCCAGCCAGACCCTCCTGGCATATTTCCAGTTTGAATAAGGCGTCGCTCACCTCGTTGCGGACAGTATAGCGCCGCTGACATTAAAATTGTATCGCCGCCAGAACGGTATTTATATGTAAACTGATTGTCTGCGCCGTGCCATTGAGGGCCCTGCCCTATATTTTGGTAATCAATAGCGCGGATATCACAGTTTTCACATAGTGGTTCCTGTGCAGTGGTGAAAGAAGCCCCCACGGGGGTCTCAACTGGCGCCAAGGCTAAGGCCAGTCCGGGGAAGAAAACTGTCAGAATGAGCACAAAAATAGTGGCGCCAGAGAAATTGCCCTTAAAGTTATCCGCCTTACTCTGTTCGGTCCGGTCTTTGGTTTCCTCATCTACAGCATCAGAAAATTGGTAAGCAACCAAGATTAAAACAATAAGAATAAAGGACAAAAACCCCCAACCATAAACAATATGGTCAATACCCTTTGCAAAAGAGGCATCTGTCTGTTCCGCGACCAGTAAGATACCAAGAACTCGTATTGCATTGGCAATGATTGGCAGCAGAGCCGAGACTATGACAATAATTATTCGTCGCGCCCAGCTGCGATAAACAAGGTGCGCGAGCAAAACACCCAATACCACGCTAGTGAAAAAGAATTTCACGCCCGCACACGCACGAGCAACTTCAAACACTCCACTTGGGATCGTTATCAAAACGCCCTCAGCAGAAACGGGGACACCAAACATTGAAAGTAAGAAGATTACAATCTCGGCAGTATATGTTTGCATAACGGGGATTAGATTTTCCCCTATTGGAATAGTTAGAAACAAAAATAACATTGGAAATAAAATACTACGGTAAAATCGCCACCCTAGCGTAACAACCACAATACCCTGTATACCTAGAACCAAAGCAATATGTTCTCCAAGGCGCACCTCTGCAGCAGCAGCTAAAAGCCACAAAACAGAGGCGGCAATAACCAGAAAAACCCCTGCGGGTGAGTATTTTAGGGCTGACAGGTTTAAGTTGTCCCGTCGAGACCATATTAACCCTGCCGATATAAGAGGTACCATCCATCCATGGGAATAGCTGTCAACAGTCCATACTATTTCTGCTAAATGGCGAACAGTTCCGGACCAGATCACAAGTAAGGAAACAATTCCAACTGCGCAGAAAAGAAAATGTAAATATGTCTGGTTCCTAGCTGTCATCCCGGCTCTCTGAAAGAAGGGCATTTAACTGGGCGTATGATCTCTCCCACGAAAAATTCTGTTTTACATAGGATCTGGCACTTTTGCCAAGCCTCTCGCCAATGGTATGGTCTTCTAATAAATTACATATGGCGTCACAAAATTGCGGGCCAGTATCAGCGATACATATATGTATGTTAGCCTGAGCATTAATGCCTTCATTCGCCAGCTGTGTAGCCACCACAGGTTTCGCCATGGACATGGCTTCAAGAACTTTATTTTGAATACCGCGCGCAGTTTGTAACGGTGCAACAACAATTTGCGCACCCGAAATAGTAGCGGCCATATCTTCCACATACCCCAACACACAAACACCCGTTTGCAAGGCCAGTTTTCTTGACCGCGATGTTATAGGCCCCCCGGCAATCAAAAATTCTGCACCGGGATTTTTCAATAAAACATGTGGCCAAACATTATTGCAAAACCATTCTGCAGCCTCAATGTTGGGGTGGTAATCCATCGCCCCAGTGAATATAATTTTCTGCCCTCGAGACTTGAAAGAATATTTCTTCGGATCGAAAAAGTCAGTATCAACGCCGTTTGCTATTCCAATAATTTTATCCTTGAGGGCAGGATTTAAAGTTTGAAACAAGCAAGCTTCGTCATTGCTTACAAATATTGTTTTAAAGGCACGCGTGGCCACATGTGTCTCAAACGCAGCAAGTTTTCTTGCCTCACGCTTATATAGCCACGACAAAGGCCACCTCGCAGCTTTTGCGTAAGAGCCCCACTTTTGAGAGTCTACATCAACAAGATCTGCGACAACACGAACGTCTGAACGCGCCTCTATCAACGGGGCTGTGGCGGCAGAAAATAAAAAAACTAGATCGATTTGTTGGTTTGAAATCAAATCATTACAGTATTTTTTTAGCTTTCTAGGGGGATAGGCACATTCGGTTAAAGACTTGCCGTTTAACAGTCCGAGAAGGCTACGAACTTTTTGGACCAAAGGATTAACCTGCTTATAGCAAACACTTACAAATTGGTCTTTCAGTTTGGGCACATACTGTAAATCATTCGGATTATCGACATAAAAACCAAGATGCACGGTATGGTCATCAGACAAGCGGGAAAGAAAATTCCAAGACCTAATTTTATCGCCTTTATTTGGCGGATATGGGATGCGGTGAGATAGAAAAAGAATATTTGCCATATTGTTACCCTAGGTGCCGGGCAAGATGAGGGCCAATCATATTGGCAATTGGTAAAGGCAGTTTCTTCCACAGATTAGTCATCAACCGATATTTAGCACTATTAGGGTTCAGGTTGCTTTTAACGGCACCGTCTGCCAATCGGCTCTGATATGCTAAAATTTTAGGCTCAAAGCCCCAATTTTTCTTAAACTTATAGGGCCCGGTGCCAATTTTACTGCGGCCAAAGTCAAAGCCTGTTTTACCCCGTTCTGCCGCGCGTAGCATCAATTGATAGTACATAAAATCATGTGCACCATATTTGCGCGCGCTCAAATTTCCGCCCGCATAATATGGTAACACCCAATCCCCGTGATAAAAGCTCATCAAGCTTGCAACGGCAGCGCCCTCAGGGGTGTAAATTACTTGAATGTCCACATCATCACCGAATTCGGCCATAAACTGTGAAAAAAGCCCCTTGGGAAATACCGGCGTTCCAAGGTTGCGAACACTTTCCGCATATAATTTGTAAAAACCGTCTAAATTCTTTTCCCAAGAACACGTAAGATCATGTTTCAAGCTCTTCCGTACTACAGCACGTTGCTTGCGCGGAATATCTAACAGAATGTCCTCAGGCGTATTTTTCAGTGATTTGCGAAAGGTCGCGGACGTTGCGGCTTCCGTCTGCCAATTCACAGACCTAGCTTGGCTAACATCCTCGGTTCGGTATTCCAGAGAGGCTGCGCCCAATAATGTTGCTTGTTGCCACGCAAAATCATCTAAAGCCATCTTGATGTCATCAGTGTCGGCCAGAGGTCCTCCGTATACCGCAAACAACGTCGAAACCAACGCACTTCCAAATAAAAGGCTTTTCCTGTGTGCTAGTGGCAATATGCCAACAATGTTTCCAGTATCATCCTCTTCAGCGAGCAGGAAATAGCTCTTTTGCTTGCTACCGTTTTCTATAACGCTGCGCCAACCAGCACGGTGACAAAATGTACCTTTTGGATGCGCCAATACATAATGATCCCATGCAACTGCATCTGAAGGTTTCATATGCCGAACGGTCACTGCCATTATTTGGCCGATCTATTGGGTTGGATGATTGTAGCAAAAATATCTTTCATGCACCCCCAAGCAAATGCACGTGATATTTTATGCAGCTTTTTTGGCAGAGCCTTTTGTCCCGTATAATGACGGAACCGAGATAATAATGGCGCATTTTTCACATGCGGCTGACCAAGGTCCATCTCCCATGGGTGCATATATAAAATAGCTGGTGACTGTGCTTGCCTCGCTCCGCGCGCGATCATATACTCCGACAGAAAATAGGGAAGCAACCTAAAATACCCCCCACCCGATGCAGGCATCCTCAACAACGGAAAATCACAAACTGTCATAGGAATTTCCACGAAACCATTATCTGGGATTGGATAAAATGGCCTCCGAGGCGCTGATCTAGCGCCGTAATGATCTGTTTTAACAGGATAAAGGCTTGAAGAGTATTTGAAGCCAGCATCTGCCAGTTCTTCATAAGCCCACCAAACATCCGGTGTAAGAGAAAAACTAGGCGCACGGTATCCAATAACACTGCAATTAGTAGCGCTCTCCAGTAAATCCTTAGCGCGGCGAATATCAGCTCGAAATTCAGGCCGGCTCATGGTGAATATCCGCCCATGATCCATACCGTGACAGGCAATTTCATGTCCTGCCGCAGAGATTGCCTGTATAATATTGGGGTAACGTTCAGCAACGGAGCCTAACGCAAAGAAGGTTCCTTTAATTTCAAGCCGATGTAATAAATCTAAAACAGCAGATGTTTGTGTTTCAACACGGCTTTCTAAACCTGACCAGTTAGATTTATCAAAGGTGGTTTCAAATGCACCTACTTGAAACCACTCTTCAACATCTACAGTGAAGGCAAATTTATTTTGGTCCCTCATTAACGATATATCAGCGGTGTGAAACTTCTGCTTTACAAAGAAATCAGCCGTCATCGCCTTTTGATCCACCCGCTGCCAGCTGTGCCATGATGCTGGTCAATTTTTGAAGTGTCTCATCCTGCGATTTCATCATATCCTCAAGCTTACCAAGGCGGCCTTCCATTTCGTCATTGGGAGCCTTTGTTTCCAAAGGAATGCTTGCATCATTAGCTGACGTAGCGTGTTGGGCCATCGGCCTTGCAGAACTGGTTGAAACGACAGGGCGCGTATCGCTTGACATATCAGCAACAACCGCATTGATAACTTCTTCATCAATCGTGTGAATTTCTTCCAATGATCCATAAAGCAAAACACGGGAACAAAGCGTGTTTAACCGGCGCGGCACTCCAGCACTATGTTCATAAATGGCCTCTACCGCCTCAGCAGTGAAGCATGGATCATTGTCCCAGCCAACAAGCTTAAGACGGTGTTCGATATAAAATGCCAGCTCTTCACGTTCCATAGGCTCAAGATGGTGTGTCGCTATTACACGCTGGCGCAGTTGCTCAAGTTCGGGCGCTACAAAAATACGCTCGCGGAATTCGGGCTGCCCCACTAAAAAGCTTTGAATCAGAGCTTTGTCGCCTTCTTGGAAGTTGGACAACATCCGCATTTCTTCCAAGGCCGCATTGGATAAATTTTGTGCCTCATCGACAACCAGCAGGGCACGGCGTCCCATTTTAAACTGCTCGCGCAGATGTTGCTCTAGGCGCGATAACAATTGACCCTTATCTTCAGCCTGGGCATCCAAGCCAAATGCGGCCACAACGCTTCGTAGAAGGTCTTCCGCACTTAACTGCGTAGATACGATCATCGCGGCGATAAATTCATTACGGTCTAAAGTATCAAATAAGTGCCGAACCAAAGTGGTTTTACCAGTGCCGATATCACCAGTGACAATGATAAAACCCTCACCTTGGTTGAGCCCATAAGTAAGGTAAGCCATCGCCTTTTTATGCGTGCGAGAGCTATAATAAAACCTTGGATCAGGAGTTAACTGAAACGGACGACCTTGTAGATTGTAAAAGCTCTCATACATAGCGGTTCAAAAAGTCCCTCGTAAATAGACCGTTAGCGCATTTTCTTCCAAATCAGAACCTTGTGCGCTTGATTGACGCTCTGAATGGTTAAATCCGATTGCAGCCTTGAAGTATCGCGATAAAGTCGTGGTCCAGTCAAGACTTGCTGTAATATAATTATCTACCCTAGTTTCGCCCTCAAATCTACTACGGCGATAGCTTGTTCTACCCTTAATCGATGATCTTTTCGTGATTTGCCGATCAAAGGTATAAGAAAGTCCTATTGAGGTTGCAGTTCCTGTGCCATCATCAAATGTGCGGCGTTCATAATTCGCAGTTAAACTCATCTTGGTACGCATTTGGCGCAACGTGAAGCCAGCCCTCGCGCTTTGCCTCCTGAAGTCTACATCTGAAAGTGTAAATATTGGGTCCGTTTCATCAATAGGAAGCCCAGAAGAGTTTGAAATACCCAAATTTTCATCAAAGCCAAAATCCTGCAAACTGTTGTTGGTTACAATAGTGTTAGCA